>JAEUMI010000179.1 GCA_016792825.1 Hyphomicrobiales bacterium | reverse complement strand
CGGCGGCGGGCTGCCCGGTTTGTGAAGGAACATTTTTTCCCAGGGCCTATAATCGATCTTTAGGGAGCTGTCCCTGGGCTGGACCGTGGTCCGGCTTAAACGGCGCCCACCTACGTGAGTAGGGACCCGGGATCGCAAGTTCCCACGGCCCATGGTGGCTCGCCGCTTAGTTTGAAGGAAAATATGAGTCTTGCTGAAATAAAACGCCTGGCGCGGAGCAAGGCCACAGCTATCAGAAACGAAGTGCATGAGAGCGCCAAGCCCGGCGCAGGCGCCGTATTGGCCAAGCGCGGACTTCCCGTGGCGCGCAATACCCCTGGCAGCGTCATTTCAGCCTTTCATTCCTTCGGCAGCGAGATCTCCACCTTCGAACTTTTTGACAGATTGGTGGCCGATGGATGGACCACGGCATTGCCGGTCGTGGTGGCCAAGAACACGCCGCTGGTGTTCCGGCAATGGGCACCGGGTGAGGCGCTGGTTCTGGGCCGCTGGAATATCAAGGTGCCGCCAGAGGAGGCCCCCGAAGTTCTGCCAGATGTCCTGCTGGTTCCACTTCTGGCGTTCGACCGCCAAGGTTACCGCTTGGGCTACGGCGGCGGGTTCTATGACCGGACCCTGGAAAAGCTCAGGGGCCGCAAGCCCGTGACAGCGATTGGCATTGCCTATGCGGGCCAGGAAGTGGATGAAGTTCCCCGGGACGCCTATGACCAGCGCCTGGATTGGATCATGACGGAAAAAGAGACCTTCAAATGCGGCTGATATTCCTCGGCGATGTGGTGGGAAAAAGCGGGCGCGACGCGGTTGCCCGCGAACTTCCGCTGCTGCGCGAGCGCTTCAAGCCCGACATCGTGGTGGTGAATGGCGAGAATGCTGCCCACGGCTTTGGCATCAGCCAGGACATTCACCAGAAATTGCTGGGCTGCGGGGCCGACGTGGTGACGCTTGGCAACCACGCTTTTGACCAGCGCGAAACCCTGGTTTTCATCGAGCGCGAACCCAACCTGATCCGGCCGCTGAACTGGCCCGCCGGCTGCCCCGGGCGTGGCACCTGCATGGTGGAAACGGCCAAGGGGCAGCGGGTGCTGGTGATGAATGCCATGGGCCGGGTCATGATCGAGCCGATGCTGGACGACCCGTTTCCGGCGGTGGGAAAGGAACTCGACCAGTGCCGGCTGGGGCGGGATTGCGATGCCATTCTCATCGATTTTCATGCTGAAGTGAGTTCCGAGAAAATGGCCATGGGGCATTATGTGGATGGGCGGGCCAGCCTGCTGGTTGGAACGCATACCCATGTCCCCACTTCCGACCATCAGATCCTGCCTGGCGGCACGGGTTATCTGACCGATGCAGGGATGTGCGGCGACTACGATTCGGTGATCGGCATGGACAAGGCCGAACCCCTGAACCGCTTCCTGCGCAAGCTGCCGGTAGAAAAATTCAAGCCCGCCGAAGGGCCCGCAACCGTGTGCGGGGTGGCGGTTGAAACCGATGACCGGAGCGGCCTTGCGAGCCAGATTTCGTCCATCAGACTGGGAGGCAGACTGTCGCAGGCCGAGGTGCCGTTCTGGTAAACGCCCACAGGTATGACAATAATTCTGCCTCAGCGACAAAAAAACTCTAGTGACCTTTCCTCCCGCCATGCTTAGTATCTTTTCCAGCGCCTCGAAATAAGAACTGTAGTCAGTGCTGCCCACAGGGTTGCGGTGGCACTCACAAAGTCGGCGGGGTCGTGGTCAAGGGGAGGACGTCTTAGCTTACTGGTGGAAAGGCCGACATTCGTGGTGGGCTGCCACAGTCCGTTGGATTTCTTCTCCATAACGCTATTTCAGCCGGGAATCCGGCGCTTTTGGAGGAGTTAAATGAAGAAACTTTCAATCCTATTCACGGCCGCTTTGCTTGCCGGAACGGCCTTTGCGGCATCCGCCCGGGCTGGCGACGAACTTACAGTTACGTCATGGGGTGGTTCTTATTCAGAGAGCCAGCGCAAGGCTTATTATGAGCCCTATATGGCGGCTGGCAACAAGATCACCGAGGCCGAATACAATGGCGAAGTGGCCAAGATCAAGGCTATGGTCGAAGCCAATGCCATCACCTGGGACGTGATCGACGTTGATACCGCGACAGCCCTGCAGGGTTGTGCCGAAGGAGCTCTCGAGACCATCGACTGGGCAAAGCTCGGGCTTGACCGCTCAAAGTTCATCGGCGCCGAACTGATGGAATGCGCTGTTCCCACCATCGTGTACGGAACCGTATTCGGTTACGACACTTCGAAGCTCGCCGAAGGCCCGACGACCATCAACGACTTCTTCGATCTTGCCAAGTTCCCAGGCAAGCGTGGCATTCAGAAGAACCCCACGGTTAATCTCGAGTGGGCATTGATCGCCGATGGCGTTGATGCCAAGGATGTTTATACCACGCTTTCAACACCTGAAGGCGTTGACCGCGCCTTCAAGAAGCTCGACACCATCAAGAGCGAGATCGTCTTTTGGGAAGCCGGCGCCCAGGCACCGCAGCTTCTTGCCGATGGCCAGGTTGTAATGGTCTCGGCCTGGAACGGCCGCCTGCAGACAGCGATCGACAAGGACAAGAAGCCCTTCAAGATCATCTGGGACCATCAGGGCCTGGATTGGGACTGGTGGGCAATCACCAAGGGAACACCCAAGATTGAAGAAGCTTATCGTTTTGTAGCGTTTGCTTCCGGTGTTGGTCCCCAGGCTGAGCAGACCAAGTATATTGCTTATGGCCCTGCCAACAAGGACGCCATTCCTGGCATCGAGCCGGCAACCCTGCCAAACCTGCCAACGGCACCAGACAACCTCAAAACGGCCTTCAACGTGGACCCACAGTTCTGGGCTGACCACGGCGATGAGCTGAAAGAGCGCTTCAACGCCTGGCTCGCGAAGTAAGACATCCGGGGCGGAAGGCAACTTCCGCCCCGATTCTTTTCCGATGATGGGGCGTTGGCGATGACTGATGACGTGATGCGGACGGCGGACGGCACGCCGCTGAAGGTCAAATTGCGCCAGGCGGAGCGCCGTGAAGTGAGGCGGGCATTCCTGCTGATTGCGCCGCTGTTCCTGTTCATTGTCGTTTCGTTCCTCATCCCCATCGTGGTCATGCTGAAGAACGCCTTCTATGATCCGGACATCGTCAACAATTTGCCGCAGACCACCGAACTGCTGCGCCAATGGGACGGCAAGGCGCTTCCAAGCGAAGAGGTGTTTGCGGCCTTTGCGGCGGACCTTAAAACCGCCAGCAAGGCCAGAACCGTGGCGCTCGTCGGCAAGCGGCTGAACTATGAAATCCCCACGCTCAAATCCAAAGTTACCGTCACGGCGCGAAAACTCGACAAGATAGAAGCGGGCCCATGGACGGAAGCCGTCATTTCAGCGGATCCCATTTGGAAAGATGTGTTCACCTGGGCGGTGGTGAAGCGGGCAGGCAGCGCCGTTACGCCATATTACCTGTTGAGCGCATTGGACCTGAGGCAGGGCACGGACGGCGGCATTGAACGCACGCCCGAGGAGCGCCGCATATACCTGCAGGTGCTGGGCCGCACACTTGGCATCAGCCTGCTGGTGACCTTGTGCACGCTTGTTCTCGGCTATCCGGTTGCCTTCATGCTGGCAACCCTGCCGCAGCGAACCGCCAGCATCCTGATGATATTCGTGCTGCTTCCTTTCTGGACTTCGCTTCTTGTGCGCACCACTGCCTGGACCATTCTGCTCCAGGACGGCGGTGTGGTTGCGCAGTTCCTGCATATCACGGGCATAACATGGATCTCCAATGTGCTCGGGTTCATGTCAGGCGAGCCGCAACTGTTCAAGACCCGCTTTGCCACGGTGCTGGCCATGACGCACATCCAGTTGCCGTTCACGCTGCTGCCCATCTACAGCGTGATGAAAACCATATCGCCCACCTATATGCGCGCGGCGAAGTCATTGGGCGCCACGCCGTTTCATGCTTTCCGCACGGTCTATGTGCCGCAAACCATGCCCGGCGTGGCGGCAGGCTGCCTGCTGACCTTCATTCTCTGTCTTGGCTACTTCATCACGCCGGCGCTGGTTGGCGGCGGCTCGGACAACATGATTGCCGGATTCATTGACACGGCGATGAACAATGAAGGCAACTGGGGCAAGTCGTCTGCCCTTGGCTTTGTGCTGCTCACCGCAACACTTATTCTCTACTATGTTTACAACCGCCTCATCGGCATCGACAAAATGAAGCTGGGCTAGAAGACAATGGCATTGCCTCCCTATATGACGACAACCGAAAAAGTCTCTCATTATGGCTTGCGGATTTTCGTGGGCGCGGTCCTGCTGTTCCTGATTGCACCGATCCTGGCCATCATGCCGCTGTCGTTCAATTCCGAAACGTTCTTCAGTTATCCCATGCCCGGGTTTTCTACGAAGTGGTATTTTGGCGAGACCGGGTTCTTCACCAATGAGCGCTGGACCAGCGCGCTGAAGCTTTCCGTCATTGTCGCTGTCGCCGCGACAATTCTTGCCACCTGCCTTGGCACACTGGCTGCTCTTGGCCTTTCCCGCTCCAACATTCCGGGCCGGGCCGCGATCATGGCGGTGCTGATCTCGCCGATGATTGTTCCCGTCATCATTTCGGCAATCGGCCTGTTTTTCTTTTATGCCTATACCGGCCTGAATGGCACTCTGATCGGAATCATCCTTGCCCACACGGCGCTGGCCACGCCTTTCGTGGTCATCACGGTCACTGCAACACTGATGAGCTTTGACCGCACGCTCATGCGGGCCGGGGCCTCGCTCGGCGGGGCGCCGCACACGGTATTTTTCAAAGTGGTGCTGCCGCTCATACTTCCCGGCGTCATTTCGGGCGCGCTCTTTGCCTTCGTCACGTCGTTTGACGAAGTGATCGTGATCCTGTTCATCGGCGGGCCGGAGCAGCGGACGCTGCCGCGGCAGATGTTCTCGGGCATCCGCGAACTGATTTCGCCCACCATCACAGCCGCGGCAAGTGTGCTGATCGTGTTTTCAACCTTCCTGCTTGTGACGGTTGAACTGCTGCGCCGCCGGGGCGAACGCTTGCGGGGAATCAGAAGCTAGGCGCGGCGCTTGAAGTGCATCGGCAGGGGCGTTGCCGTTTCAGCCAGGCTGGCGGGCTTTGCGTAAGCCTTCATCAGATGTGCGGCACCGGGAAGATCGTCGGCGGCGAGCGACTGGCCGATCTGATTCGACATGTCGGAGAGGGTGGCGATGGATGCAAAGAGGCGGCCGACGGGGGCTGAATCTGCCAAGCTGCGGACCTTTCGAAGGGCGCTGGAACAGGCGCCAGCAAGGTTGTCTTTACTCGTGAACGAGAACTCTTCGACCATACGCGACTTGATTGTCATAAACTCACACTCCACCAACTGAGACGCCCAAGTTGACTTATGGCCGTTAATGGCAGGTAAACAGACTTACGTGCGGCTTGAATCCGCATGGCCGCCACGGCTATACCGCTGGCAGATTACAGTTTCTTGAGGGTTTTATGGCGGGTCATTCACAATACAAGAACATCATGCACCGCAAGGGCAGGCAGGACAAACTCCGTTCCAACGCCTTCGCCAAGCTGGGACGCGAGATCACCGTTGCGACAAAGGCAGGCCTTCCGGACCCGGCGATGAATGCGCGCCTGCGGCTTGCGGTGCAGAACGCCCGGGCGGGCAACATGCCCTGGGACACGATCGAGCGGGCAATCAAGAAGGCTTCGGGCGTTGATGCGGAGAATTTCGATGCCATGCGCTATGAGGGCTATGGGCCTGGCGGCGTTGCCATCGTGGTTGAAGCGCTGACCAACAACCGCAACCGGACGGCCAGCAATGTGCGGGCGCTCTTCACCAAGTATGGCGGCAACATGGGGGAGACCGGTTCGGTGAGCTTCATGTTCTCCAAGGTCGGTGAGATTTCCTATCCGCTGGCCAAGGGCAGCGCCGATGCCTTGCTTGAGGCGGCAATAGACGCCGGAGCCGACGATGCAGTGAGCGACGAAAACGGCCATGTCATTACCTGCGCCTTCGAAAATATCGGCGAGGTTTCGGCCAGTCTTGCCAAAAAGCTGGGCGATGCGGAAAGCGTGAAAGTTGTCTGGAAGCCGCAGACGCTGACGCCGCTTGACCAGGAAAAGGCCGAGACGCTGCTCAAGCTGGTCGATGCGCTGGATGAGGATGACGATGTGCAGAATGTCTTCAGCAATGCGGATATTCCCGACGAGGTGATGGCCAAGCTGGATGCCTAAGGTGCGCATCATCGGCATTGACCCGGGCCTGCGCAATACAGGCTGGGGCGTCATCGAGGCGGAGGGCATGCGGCTTTCCTATGTGGCAGATGGCAGCGTTCATTCCGCTGCGGATGCACCGCTGGCGACGCGGCTGTTGCAAATTCATTCCCAGCTTGCGGAGATCCTGCAGCGCTTTGCTCCCGACGAAGCGGCTGTCGAAGAGACCTTTGTGAACAAGGATGCGCGGGCGACTTTGAAACTGGGGCAGGCGCGGGGGGCGGCGATGCTGGCGCCGGCACTGGCGGGGATCAGCGTCGCCGAATATGCGCCCAATGTGGTGAAGAAATCCGTGGTGGGCGCCGGCCACGCGGAAAAGGACCAGGTGAAGCACATGGTGAAAGTGCTGCTGCCACGCGCCGAACTCAATTCTGCGGATTCCGTAGATGCGCTGGCCATTGCCATTTGCCACGCGCATCACCGGGGGGCGCAAACCCTAGCCAAGATTCTGGCGCGTTCTTGACTTGTTCCAGTGGAATGCCTAGGCATGCGATAGTGACTAAGCGAAACACGCGGGAATCATGATTGGAAAGCTCAAGGGGCGCATTGACAGCTTCGGCACGGACTGGCTGATCATTGATGTGTCGGGTGTTGGTTATCATGTGTTCTGTTCATCGAAGACGCTTGCGGCGCTGCCATCGGTCGGCGAGTTTGCCGAGCTTCATACGGAAATGCTGGTGAGCCAGGACATGATCCGGCTGGTGGGCTTTGCCTCGGTGCTGGAGCGGGAATGGTTCCGGCTTTTGCAAACCGTGCAGGGCGTGGGCACGCGGGTGGCGCTGGCCATTCTTTCCACTTTATCCGCTTCGGAAATTGCCAATGCCATTGCCTTGCAGGACAAGCCCATGATTGGCCGTGCGCCAGGTGTTGGCAAGAAACTGGCGGAGCGCATCGTGCTGGAATTGAAGGACAAGGCGCCGGCCTTTACAGGTGCTGACGCTACGCTTGCCAAATTGCAGGCGGAGCTAGAGGCGCCGCGCCCAACCTCGGCTTCGGATGCGGTGTCGGCCCTTGTCAACTTGGGTTACGGCCAAAGCCAGGCGGGTTCGGCGGTTGCCGCCGCCATGCGCAAAAACGGCGATGACCAGCCGACGGAGAAACTGATCCGGCAGGCGCTGAAGGAATTGGCGTTGCTATGAACCAACGCCTCATAGACCGTGAAGACAGGCCGGAGGATGGTTTGGACTCCCATGTGCGGCCGCAATCGCTGAATGAGTTTGTGGGGCAGACGAAGGTCAAGAAAAACCTGCGGGTGTTTATTGAGGCGGCAAAGGCACGGGCGGAAGCGCTGGACCATGTGTTGTTTGCGGGGCCGCCGGGGTTGGGCAAAACAACGCTGGCGCAGATCATGGCGCGCGAGCTCGGCGTGAATTTCCGCGCCACATCCGGCCCGGTGATTGCCAAGGCCGGCGATCTCGCGGCGCTGCTCACCAATCTGGAAGACCGGGACATTCTGTTCATCGACGAGATCCACCGGCTATCCCCGGCGGTGGAAGAAATCCTTTATCCTGCCATGGAGGATTACCAGCTCGACCTTATCATCGGCGAAGGGCCGGCGGCGCGGTCGGTGCGCATTGATCTCGCCAAGTTCACGCTTATCGGGGCCACGACACGCACGGGGCTGCTGACCACGCCGTTGCGCGACCGGTTTGGCATTCCCATCCGCCTGGATTTTTACACGGATGACGAACTGCTTGATATCGTGAAGCGCGGCTCACGGGTGATGAAGGTGGCGATCACGGAAGATGGCGCGCGCGAAATTGCCAAGCGTTCGCGGGGCACTCCGCGCATTGCCGGACGGCTGTTGCGGCGGGTACGGGATTTTGCCTCGGTCTCGGGTGACGCGCGCATCGATGCTGGGTCGGCGGATCGCGCCCTGGGTAACCTGGACGTGGACAAGCGCGGGCTGGATGCGCTGGATCACCGCTACCTGAATTGCATTGCTGTCAATTTCGGCGGCGGGCCGGTGGGCATTGATACGATCGCCGCCTCGCTTTCGGAAGCGCGCGATGCCATCGAAGACATTGTCGAGCCCTATCTCCTGCAGATCGGTTTCCTCAACCGCACCTCGCGGGGGCGGCTTTTGACGCCGCATGCCTTCAAACACATGGGCTTGCCCACGCCGCAGCGGCCCGAGATCACGCAAGGCATTTTGCCCCTGGATGACATGAATGACTGAACACTGGCCTGATCTCGCGGGGCGCATTGAGGGCAAGATGCATGTCCTGCCAGTCCGCGTCTATTACGAGGACACGGATTTTTCCGGCGCGGTGTACCACGCGAATTATTTAAAATTCTGCGAGCGGGCGCGCTCGGATTGCCTGCGGCTCATGGGAATCCACCACAGCGAGCTTCACGGCACGGCGAGCTTCGTGGTGCGCCGCATGGTGTGTGATTTCCTCAAGCCGGCGCTCATCGACGACCTGTTGGAAGTGGAGACGCGCTTTGTTGAATTTGGCGGGGCGCGGATGGAGCTTGGCCAAAGTGTGAAGCGTACCGGAGAGAAGCTGTTCGAGGCGCAGGTGACGGTGGCGCTGGTGGACGGGCGCGGCAAGCCGAAACGGCTGCCGTCGGAATGGGTCAGAACGTTTCTTTCCCTTGTGGAATCAAACAAGTAACAGAAACTTAACCATAAGCCCGTCATTTGGGGTAAGGCGCGCCAGAGCAGGCGCGGCGCTGCGGCCGATTCTCCCAAAAACTCGCGAATCGCCGCAGTTTCGACAGATTTAACCTGTTTCAGGACGCACCCCGCGAGGGGTATGGAGTTCAGGGACGGATTCCGGGGAATTGGGAAGAGGCATGGATCCAGTAGTTGTCAGTGCGGTCGCGCAATCAGGGCAGATTTCGCTCTGGCATTTGATCATGCAGGCCAGCTGGCCTGTGTTTCTCGTCATGGTGGGCCTGGCCCTGGCCTCGGTCTGGTGCTGGGCGGTCATCATCGAGAAGTATTTCGCGATGCGCCGGATGAACGCGGCCAATGACCGGTTCGAGCAAAGCTTCTGGTCGGGCCAATCGCTGGAGGATCTCTATCTCGCCCTTGGAACGCGTCCCAATCTGGGCCTTTCGGCGATTTTCATGGCGGCAATGCGCGAATGGAAGCGGAGCCAGGATGCGGCGCTTCGGGCCGGCTTCCAGGGCGTGCAGAAGCGCATTGAAAAAGTCGTCGATGTGCAGATCCAGAAGGAAATGAGCACGATTGAAGCGCGGCTCCTGTTCCTGGCAACAACGGGGGCGGCGGCACCCTTTATCGGGTTGTTCGGAACAGTATGGGGCATCATGACCTCGTTTCAGGCCATCGCCAATTCGCAGAACACCAACCTTGCCGTGGTGGCGCCGGGCATCGCGGAAGCCCTGTTTGCCACGGCCATCGGCCTTGTGGCCGCCATACCAGCGACAATCTTTTACAACATGTTCTCGGCCGATGCAGGCCGGATCGGCATGCGTCTGGAAAACTTTGCTGATGAATTCTCGGCGATTATTTCGCGTCAGCTGGATGAACGGGTTTAGGCATGGCAGCGGCATCAGGCGGAGCCAAGGGCGGATATACGCGGCGCAATTCAAGGCGGCGGCAATCGGCCGGCGTGATGCATGAAATCAACGTGACGCCACTTGTCGACGTGATGCTGGTGCTTCTGATCGTGTTCATGGTGGCAGCACCCCTGATGACAGTCGGCGTGCCCATCGAGCTGCCCAAGACCGAAGCCAAGCAGATGGACAGCAGCGTCGAGCCGCTTACCATCACGGTGCAGGCGGACAGAACCATTTTCCTGCAGGAGACCCAGATACCGCTTGAGGAGCTTCAGCCGAAACTCCAGGCCATTGCCAAGAACGGCTATGAGGAACAGATATTCGTGCGGGCCGACACAAATGTCAGCTATGGTTCGGTCATGGAAGTCATGGGCCTGCTCAACGGGGCAGGATACCGCAAGATCGGCCTGGTGACGGGCAATATTGAGAAGAAAGCGGAGATCGCCAACTAGACATGCGCAAGAGCCTGATCACATCCCTGGTATTGCATGCCTCGATTCTGGTCGCGGCACTTGTGGTCCTGCCTGATCCCGACAAGTACGACGTCAAGCCGCAGGACGCCATCCAGGTTGATATTTCCCAGATCAGCGATGAGTCAAAGCGCAAGGCGACCTCGAAGACCGCTGAAAAGCCCATTGAAAAGGTTGCGCCCAAGAAGGCGGAAGTGGTGAAGAAAGTCGAGCCGGCGCCAAAGGTTGACGACAAGGTGAAGACCGCCGCCAAGGAACCCGTGGCTGAACCGCCGCCGCCCGCACCCAAGGTCGTTGAGCCGAAAAAGGAAGAGCCCAAGCCGCTTGATCCGGATCCGCTGAAGGATCTTCTCAAGAAGGTGGAAGAGGAGCCGAAGCCGAAAGAGGAGGTCAAGAAGGCGGAAGTGAAGCCTCCGAAGAAACCGGAGGAGAAGAAGCCGAAGAAGAAAAAGCCGGAACTCAACACCGATGACATCGCTGCCTTCCTGAACAAGACGGACGACGAGAAGACGGCGCCGCAGCAACCCATGGATCTTGCCGCATTGCCCGAGCTGGGCGAGGCGGAAGTTCAGGGCACGGATGACGCCATGGCGGCAACTCTCATCGATGCACTTCGCCAGAAGCTGGCCGGCTGCTGGTCGGTACCGCCGGGCGCGCGGGAAGCAAACATCACGGTCAAAATCCGCTTCAACCTCACGCCCGACGGCTCGGTGTCAGGCTATCCGGAAGTGCTGAACGGCAGCGGCGATCCGCTTTTTGCAACGACAGCGCAATCGGCTATTTCAGCGGTTATGGAATGCCAGCGCTATGACTTCATGCCGCCCGACCGCTACGACCTGTGGAAAGACATTACCGTCAATTTCAATCCAAACATGATGTTTGGAACATAAGCCCCATGGAAATTTCAATGCCCAACTCTGCCAGCCTTGCGCCCATGAGAAATTTTCTTGTGATGCTTTCATTCCTCGTTCTGGCCCTTGTGCCGCGGACCAGCCACGCGCTGGAAGTGGACGTATCCGGCGGTCGCATCAACCCGTTGCCAATCGCCATCACGCCTTTCCTGGTGGGTGGCGGGGCGGAGGAGGCGGGGGCAACCCTGGGAGAAGTGATCAGCAATAATTTGGGCCGCTCCGGTTATTTCGACCCGCTGCCGCAGAATTCCTTCATTGAGCAGATCACGGATTTCAACCAGGAGCCGCGCTTTGCCGACTGGCGGCAAATACAGGCCAAGGCGCTGGTGACTGGCCAGGTCTATGTGGATGGCGGGAAAATCCGGGTCGAGTTCAAGCTGTTTGACGTCAACTCGCAGCAGCAGATTGCCGCACAGCAGTTCTCGACATCGCCAAAGAACCTGCGCCGTATCGGCCATCTGGCCTCGGACGTGATCTACAAGGCACTCACGGGCATCGACGGCTATTTTGATACACAGATTGTCTTTGTCGACGAGACCGGTCCCAAGGACCAACGCGTGAAGAAATTGGCTGTCATGGACCAGGATGGGTTCAATGTCCGCACCCTGACGGATGGCTCGGAGCTTGTGGTCACGCCGCGCTTTTCGCCGAACAGCCAGGAAATCACCTACATGTCGATCGGCCAGGGAACGCCGCGGGTCTACCTCTTCAATATCGTGACCCGGCAGAAGGAGATTGTCGGCGAATTCGCCAACATGAGCTTTGCTCCACGCTATTCGCCCGATGGGCAGCGTGTGATCATGAGCCTTTTGACGACGGACGGGCGCAACTCCAATATCTATGAAATGGATTTGCGTTCGCGCCAGCTTCGCCAGTTGACCAATACGCCGGCCATCAATACAGGCCCAAGCTACGCTCCGGACGGCAGCCAGATTACCTTTGAATCAGATCGCGGCGGCACCCAGCAGATTTATGTGATGGGGGTTGACGGTTCAGGGCAGAACCGCATCAGCTTCGGTGACGGGCGCTATTCTACGCCCGTGTGGTCGCCGGACGGGCAATACATCGCGTTTACGAAACAGGCGGGCGGACGATTTGCAATCGGCGTGATGAAGCCCGACGGCTCTGGTGAGAGAATATTAACCGAAGGCTACCATAACGAAGGACCAACGTGGGCGCCAAACGGCCGCGTACTCATGTTCTTCCGGGATACTCCCGGAGAAAATGGAGGGCCTCAGCTCTATTCGGTGGATATCACCGGTTACAATGAGCAGCAGGTTCAGACACCGGGGTTCGGTTCCGATCCCGCGTGGTCGCCGCGCCTGAACTAGAAATTTTCGTGGGGGCCGGGGGGCTTGTCACGAACAGAAGCATTGGAGTGGGTATGATCTTGCGTAACTTAAGTGGTTTGAAAATCGCCGTGGCCTTGTGCTGCGTGCTGGCTTTGACGGCGTGCTCGAAAAAGAACACGCCAAACCTTGAAGCTTCAAATGCCGGACTGGGCGCGGGGGCCTCGTCTCCCGGGTCCGAGGCAGATTTTGCCACCAATGTGGGCGACCGCATTTATTTCGTGGTTGACCAGGCCGACCTTACGCCTGAAGGCGAGGAAATCCTCAGCAAGCAAGCCGCCTGGCTGCAACAGTACCCCGGCGTGTCCATCCAGATGGAAGGCCATTCGGACGAACGGGGCACGCGTGAATACAATATTGCCCTTTCAGCCCGCCGCGCCACCACAGCGCGCGAGTTCCTTATCGCACAAGGCGTTGAAGCCAGCCGCATCTCCTCCATTGCCTATGGGAAGGAACGCCCGGCGGCACTTTGTGACGCAGAGCAGTGTTGGACACAAAATCGCCGTGCTGTAACGGTTATTACCGGCGGCGCAAGGACGAGCTGACCCTTTTTCCCAAGCTCCGGCGGGTGAGGATTTGTTAACCCTGACCCGTCACAATGGTTAAAGACCATAAATCCTTGCTGCGCGGGATGTATCGGGCTATGTGCTCGCCGGATTTCCGTGAATTGTGAGTTTGGATTAGCCGGTTGCGTTTTGGGCCGGGAGTAGATTTGACCTGTTCCGACTGGGATCGCAGGGACGCGACGATGCCGGAGCAATACAGGAGTGGGATAGCATGATGCCTCGTATGGCGGGTTTCAAATTTGCAGCGATTTGCTGCTGTTTTCTGGCATTGGCAGCGTGCTCGAAGAAGAATACGCCCGATCTGGAAGCCGGCACAGGCGGCATTGGCCAGGCCAGACCCGGGTCTGAGCAGGATTTCGCCACGAATGTGGGTGATCGCATCTATTTCATCGTCGACCAGTCGGATTTGACGCCTGAGGGACAGGAAATCCTGACCAAGCAGGCGCAATGGTTGCAACGTTACCCCAATGTAGTGGTACAGGTTGAAGGCCATTCCGATGAGCGTGGCACGCGTGAATACAACATTGCCCTTTCGGCGCGGCGCGCCACCGCAACCCGCGAGTTCCTGATCGCCCAGGGGGTAAACCCGCGAAGGATATCATCCATAGCCTATGGCAAGGAACGTCCTGCGGCGCTTTGTGACGCCGAACAATGCTGGACGCAGAACCGCCGGGCCGTGACCGTCATTACCGGCGGGGCCACCTGAACTTGAGCTGTGGCAGTCCGGCAACAGTGCGGGTCTTTCCCTATCAGGTGGCGGCAAAGCCTCAATTTCACCCCGATTCAGGCCAAGTTGCAGCCTAAAAGGCAGTCATACGCGGTTGCCATTTCAGTGGTTAGAAAAATGTCAAACATGATCAAAACCTCATTTGTTGCCGTATTAATGCTTGGAACTTCAGTGCTTTCGCCGGCCCAGGCGCAAACCGCAGAAGAGCTCAGTTCGCGACTCAACCAGATGGAAGAGCAGATGCGTCTGCTCGTGGGCCAGGTGGAAGAGCTCACATTCGCGATGAAGCAGGTCCAGGGCCAATTGAAGAATGAAGCCAAGACCGGGGCGGCAGAAGAGCCGCCGAAACTGAAGAAACTGGCCGAAAAACCAGTTATCGCGGAGCAGGGTGTTGAGCAGATCGGCGAGGTGCCTGTCTTTGAACAGCAGATGACCACGACGATAATCGGGGCGGACGGAATTGAACAGCAGGTGCCTGTTCTGAAAGCCCCCGGGCCAAAGATTTTAGGGACAATGCCGGGAGCGACGGCGGCAGTTCCGGATGATGGCGGGTTCCAGGGCCAGGTTCTCGTGCCTCCTGGCGGCGAGGACCAACCGATTGAGCAGGGCAGTGTCGGAGTGGATCCCGATGCCATTGAGACCGTTTCGCTTGCGCCTGAATCTCCGGAGGCCCTTTATGAGCGCTCGAACGAAAGCCTGTTGCGCCGCCAGTTTGGCGATGCGGAAGTGGGCTTCAGCAACTTTGTTAGCAAGTATCCGGATCACGGCCTGGCCGGCAGCGCCCAATACTGGCTGGGGGAAACCTATTATGCGCAGGGTGATTTCCGCCAGGCAGCGAAGAACTTCCTGGATGGCTACAAGAATTATCCGAAGAGCCGGCGGGCCCCGGACAGCTTGCTGAAGCTTGGCATTTCGCTGAACAAGCTTGGCCAGACACAGCAGGCCTGCGCGGCATTTGGCGCGCTTGGCGGCGAGTTTCCCAATGCGGTCAATGCCAAGAAGCGGGCGCAAGCGGAATCCAAGCGTGCGGGCTGCTGAGGCAGAGCAGCGCACTTACAGCAAACAGGATTGCGATGAACTTTTTGCGGCGCTTCGCGGCGAGGATCATTTTGCCGTAGCTGTCTCAGGCGGTTCGGATTCGATGGCTCTGCTGCGCCTGGCTCTCCAATGGGCAAATGGATCTGCGAGGATTTCGGTACTTACGCTTGATCACGGCCTGCGGCCGGGAGCCGCGGCCGAGGCAGCCAAAGTTGCCGAATGGTGCACTCTTCTCGGAGTTGAGCATCATACGTTGCGGTGGGAAGGGACAAAGCCCGAGACGGGCCTGCAGGCAAAAGCCAGAAGTGCCCGTTACGACTTGATGTGCAACTGGTGCAAGGCAAATCAGGTCAAGTTCCTGCTCACGGGCCATACGATGGATGACCAGGCGGAAACCGTGTTGATGCGGCAGGCCCGCACCGATACGGCGGAAAGCCTGGCCGGCATCTGGCAGACCGCCGACTGGAAAGGCGTGAGGCTCTTCCGGCCGCTGCTAGGGCAAAGCCGGGCTGATTTGCGCGGCTATCTGACGGGCCTCGGGCAACCATGGATTGATGATCCCAGCAACCTGGACAGGCGGTTTGAGCGCGTGCGGGCGCGCCAGGCACTGGCGCAAGGGGAGAGGCCCGAGCTTCAAAAAATCGAACTGGCAGATATTGCCGAAAAGGCCGGGCGTGCCGCGCGGGGGCTCGCCCTTGCCACCGACAAGTGGATCAGGGGGCAACTCACTTCCTATCCGGAAGGCTTTGGCGCCATCCCGCGGGCGGGATTTTGCGAACTCGAGCCCAGCCTGCAAAGGCGGGTCCTGCAGCAGCTGATTCTGATTTACGGAGCGGGCAACCGGGCCGAACCCGGCGAGCTCGATTACCTGGCGAAGTGGATCATGGGGCAGGGAATTTCACGGCGGACTCTTGGTGGAGCGATGCTCGCCTGCCGGCAGTCAAGCGTGCTGATCGGGCGTGAATGGGCACGGATTGCAGCCGATGCCACGATTGTCCCTGAATCAGGAGAAATCGTGTGGGACGGGCGGTTCCTGATCAAGGCGCCGTCAAAATCCCAAGTGGTTGCGGTGGGGCGCCTGAACGGCATTGTGCGGCGGGAGGACATTCCAAGTTTCGTGCAGCAGAGCCTACCGGCGGTTATCCTGGGAGGTGGAAATACCGTGGTTGCCCATTTGGCGGCGAGAGACGGGGTTTCGGCCAAATTTATACGCCATTTACGATAGTTCCATGCTTGGAATTGGTCTCATCCCATCCTATGTTACAGTTGAAGATTGGGTTGATTGCTCTGGCGGCCATTTTGGCCAGCACGGGAGATTTGAGGGTTAATTGTATCAGTTCCGTAATTTTGCCGTCTGGATCGTCATAGCGCTCCTGCTGTTTGCATTGTTCAGCCTGTTCCAAGGCCAGGTGGGGGGAACCACCAACCAGGAAATCAGCTACTCGCAGTTTTTTGACCGGGTCAATTCCGGCGAAATCAAATCGGTGACCTATTCGGGCGAATCGATTTCCGGCAAGCTGTCTGACGGCAAATCGGTGCAGGCCTACGGCATCTTTACCGAAGAAGATCTCAAGAGCATGCGGCAGAAGGGGGTTGAAGTCAGCTTCCGCCCGCAGCAGACGGATTCATTGCTCAGCAATGCGCTGATCTATTGGCTGCCCATGCTGCTGCTGGTCGGTGTCTGGGTGTTTTTCATCCGGCAAATGCAATCAGGCTCCGGCAAGGCCATGGGCTTTGGCAAATCAAAGGCGAAGCTGCTGACCGAAAAGCAGGGCCGCGTGACCTTTGAAGACGTGGCCGGCGTCGACGAGGCCAAGGAAGACCTGGTGGAAATCGTTGACTTCCTCAAGGACCCTCACAAGTTCCAGCGGCTTGGCGGCAAGATTCCAAAAGGCGCACTTCTGGTTGGACCTCCGGGCACGGGCAAGACGCTTTTGGCGCGCGCCATCGCGGGCGAAGCCAATGTGCCGTTCTTCACCATTTCCGGTTCGGACTTCGTTGAAATGTTCGTGGGCGTCGGCGCCAGCCGGGTGCGCGACATGTTCGACCAGGCCAAGAAGAATGCCCCGTGCATCATCTTCATCGACGAAATTGACGCCGTTGGCCGGCACCGTGGCGCAGGCCTTGGCGGCGGCAACGATGAACGCGAACAGACGCTCAACCAGTTGCTGGTGGAGATGGATGGCTTTGAAGCCAATGAAGGGGTGATCCTCATCGCCGCGACGAACCGGCCTGACGTGCTCGATCCCGCGTTGCTGCGCCCAGGGCGTTTCGACCGGCAGATCGTTGTCTCCAATCCTGATGTCCAGGGCCGCGAGCAAATCCTCAAGGTGCACATGAAGAATGTGCCGCTGGCACCGGATATCGATGCAAAAGTCATTGCCCGCGGCACGCCCGGGTTCTCGGGCGCCGATCTGGCCAATCTGGTGAATGAAGCGGCCCTTCTGGCGGCACGGCGCAACAAGCGCGTGGTGACGCAGGCTGAATTTGAATATGCCAAGGACAAGGTCATGATGGGGGCGGAGCGCAAATCGCTTGTCATGAGCGAGGAAGAGCGCCGCAACACTGCCTATCACGAGGCGGGACACGCCATCGTGGGCCTGTCGGTTCCCTATGATCCGCTGCACAAGGTGACGATCATTCCGCGCGGGCGCGCCTTGGGCGTTACCATGAACCTGCCGGAGGGCGACCGGCACAGCCGCACCCGCGAGTGGTGTGAGGCGCGCATGGCCGTTCTTTTTGGCGGCCGGGAAGCCGAGCTTATCCTCGGCGGCGAAAAGAACGTGACGAACGGCGCCAGCGGCGACATTCAGATGGCAACGCAACTGGCACGCGCCATGGTGACGGAATGGGGCATGTCGGACAAGCTTGGCCGGGTGCGCTATAACGGCAATGAGCAGGAAGTATTCCTCGGCCATTCCGTGACGCAGACCAAGAACCTGTCGGACCAGACGGCAAAGCTGATCGATGAAGCGGTGCGTGATTTGATTCAGGCCGGTGAAGCGACGGCCAAGAGGATTCTCACCAAGCGCCGGGCTGACCTTCATGCGGTGGCCAAGGCGCTGCTGGAATTGGAAACACTCTCCGGCGAGGAAGTGAAGAAAATTCTGGCCGGCGGGACGATCAACCGTGACGATGATGAAGCCAAGAAGAAGGCCAGCAGAAAGCCATCTTCCTCGGTTCCGCGGGCTGGCGGCGCCAAGCGCGGCAGCAGCGGTTCGGGAGACATGGAACCGCAGCCCCAGTCTTAAATGACCAGGACTTACTATCGTCCGCTAGGCCTTTGCTATGGTTCAGATGCAGAACGCCTCATCGCTTCGCACCGGGCTGGGCGATTGGGCGGACACGGCGCCATTGGTTACACGCTGGTTGAACTCATCCGGCGCGACGGAAAATCCATAGACCGGGACATCATACCTTATACCAATGCCTTGCAGGCCATTGAAACACCACGCGGCGGTTTTGCCGGCCTGGCGATGGACGTTCCCGCGATCATGGGCATTGTCAACGTGACGCCGGACAGCTTTTCCGATGGTGGGCAGCACAGCACTTCCGAAGCAGGTGTCTCCCATGGCCTGGCCCTGGCCGCGGACGGAGCTGACATTCTCGATGTTGGCGGGGAATCGACGCGGCCCGGTTCGGACGCGGTGGCAGTCGAAGAGGAATTGTCGCGGGTCATTCCGGTGGTCAGACGCCTGAGCAATGCTGGCCATGTGGTCTCGGTCGATACGCGAAAGCCAGCCGTGATGCGCGAAGCGGTGACGGCGGGTGCTGCCATCATCAATGATGTATCAGCCTTGCAGCATGATCCGGACAGCCTGCGCATAGTTGCCGAACTCAAAGTTCCGGTCGTTCTGATGCATGCACAGGGCGACCCCCGCACCATGCAGCTCAATCCCCACTATGACGATGTCGCACTCGATGTTTATGACCAGCTTGAAGAGCGCGTATTGGCCTGCGTACAGGCCGGAATTCCGCGCTCGCATATTGCCGTCGATCCCGGCATTGGCTTTGGCAAGACATTCCGCCACAATCTTGAACTTCTTAGCCAATTAACCCTGTTTCATGGTCTTGGCGTGGCGGTGCTTGTCGGGCTTTCGCGAAAGGGCTTTGTAGGTGCGCTAACAGGCGAAAAAGATGCCGGGAAGCGGGTCCATGGTTCGGTGGGCGGGGCCGTGCAGGCGGCCTTGAACGGCGTACATATCCTGCGCGCGCATGACGTGAAGGCTACGGTTGAGGCGCTGGCGGTGGCGGGAGCCGCGACGGATCCGAGGTCTACTGAATTTTAGGTTAGCTTACTTATAGACAGCCGGCTGAAGGGAACAGGCCATGAGCAGGAAATATTTCGGAACCGACGGGGTGCGCGGCAAGGCCAACAGCGGCGCCATGACCGCCGATCTGGTTTTGAAAATCGGCATGGCTGCCGGCAATCTCTACCGCCGCGGCAGCCACCGGCACCGCGTGGTGATCGGCAAGGACACGCGCCTTTCCGGCTACATGATCGAGCAGGCGCTGACCGCCGGCCTTCTGGCGGCGGGCATGGACGTGTTCCTGCTCGGTCCGGTTCCAACGCCTGCCGTTGCCATGCTGACGCGTTCGATGCGGGCCGATCTCGGTGTCATGATCTCGGCTTCGCACAACCCGTATTATGACAACGGCATCAAAATTTTCGGACCCGACGGCTACAAGCTTTCCGATGAACAGGAGCTCAAGATCGAAGGCATGGTGGAAGGCCCGGATGCCATTCCGGTGGCCAGTTCCGATGAAATAGGTAGGGCAACGCGAATTGAAGACGCGGGCGCACGCTATATTGAATTTGCCAAGCGGACTTACCCACGCGACTCCAATCTTGATGGCTTGCGCATTGTCATCGATACGGCGCATGGCGCCAGCTACAGGACGGCGCCCACCGCCTTGTGGGAACTCGGCGCCGAAATCATCCGCATTGGCGATGCGCCCAACGGCTTCAACATCAACGAGAAGTGCGGCTCAACCGCGCCGCAGCTGATGTGCGAGAAAGTGCGCGAGACACGCGCCGACATTGGCATTGCGCTTGACGGCGATGCCGACCGGGTGATGATTTCCGACGAGCAGGGCCAGGTCATCGACGGCGACCAGTTGATGGCGCTGGTGACGAAATCCCTGCATGAACGGGGGCAATTGCAGGGCGGCGGCCTTGTTGCCACGGTCATGTCCAATCTGGGCCTCGAGCGTTTCCTGAGCGCGCGCGGGCTTTCACTGGCGCGCACAAAGGTGGGCGATCGCTATGTTGTTGAACACATGCGGGCGCACGGCTTCAATGTGGGCGGCGAACAATCGGGACATATCATCCTGTCGGATTTCTCGACGACGGGGGACGGCCTGCTGGCCGCCCTTCAGGTGCTGGCGGAAGTGAAACGGGCGGGAAAACCCGTGAGCGAAGTCTGCAAAATGTTCGAGCCGGTGCCGCAGGTTTTGAAGAACGTCAAATTCAAGAGCGGCAAACCTCTTGATGATGCTCAGGTGAAGACGGCGATTGCGGAAGCCACCTCGCGGCTAGGCAATTCGGGGCGCCTGGTCATCCGTCCCTCGGGAACGGAGCCTCTCATCCGCGTCATGGCGGAAGGCGATGATGCCCGGCTGGTCAGCGCTGTGGTTGACGAGCTCTGCGGAGTCATTTCCAAAGCCGCAGCCTGAAACATTACAAAAAATTCATGGTTGGTAGTCCGTCTACGGACTGTTTCAAATTGTAACAATTAACTGTGCCTTCAGGGCAACAGTCAGCGACTGTCACGATATGGCCTCATTGATGCCCGTGTTGAGCCATTTGTAACCTCTAGCTTGCATCATCGGACGACGAATTTTGGAGGATTTTTTATGAAGGTATTCAAGCTGGTTCTTTTGGCCGGATTTGCCGCGCTGCCGTTTGCGGCAGCGGCGCAGGCGGCCGATTTGGGTCCTGCCCCCGAAGTCGCGGTGGAAGACAACGAGGTAACGGGGCTTTACCTTCGTGGCGATATCGGCTGGTCGTTCCTCGAATGGAGCGGCGGCAGTGATGACAGCGCGTTGGTGCTGGGTGGCGGTGTGGGCTACCAGTTCAATGATAACATGCGCGCTGACCTGACAGCGGACTGGGCCGGCAACTACGATGTTGCCCCCGGTGCCGACATGAGCACCACCACAGTCCTGGGAAATCTCTATTTCGACTGGGCCAATGATTCTGCCTTCACGCCTTATGTGGGCGCCGGAATCGGCTATGGCTGGGTGAACGATGCGCCATCGGGCGATGACAACGGAATTGCCTATGGCCTTGCCGCGGGTGTTTCGATGGGCTTGACCGACAATATCGACCTTGATGTCGGCTATCGCTTCCGCGATATCATGATTTCAGGTTCAGATCCCATGGACCACCAGGTTTCCGCGGGCATCCGCTTCAACTTCTGATCCGCAAACGCGCGTGATCACTACAGCAAGCGGCGGCAGAGCAATCTGCCGCCGTTTCACTTTGCAAATAGGTCGCAGTTGACCTCCATGCAAAGCTGCCGCATAAGCGTGGCGGGCTAACCCTCCCCAACGAGGGCCAGTCCATCTGCAAGGATGGAGAACGACATGACGATAACTAAACCGGCATTGCGGCCGGTAAACCCGCAATTTTCTTCCGGCCCCTGCGCCAAGATCCCGGGTTGGACACCTGACCTCCTCAAAACTGCTTTGGTTGGCCGTTCGCACCGTTCGGGCGAGGGCAAGGCGCGCCTCAAGGAGGCCGTGGCCCTGACCCGCGAAGTGCTTGAAGTTCCAACGGCACATCACATTGGCATTGTGCCGGCCTCCGATACGGGGGCAGTTGAAATGGCACTGTGGTCGCTGCTGGGGGCGCGCGGCGTTGATATGCTGGCCTGGGAAAGCTTTGGCGAAGGCTGGGTGAGCGATGTGCTCAAGCAGCTGAAGCTCATGGACGTAAACAAGCATCTGGCGCCCTATGGCGAATTGCCCGATCTCGGGAAAGTGAATTTTTCCAACGATGTTGTCTTCACCTGGAATGGCACCACGTCGGGGGTGCGGGTTCCCGATGCAGGGTGGATTCCAGCCGACCGGCAGGGGCTGACGATCTGCGATGCCACCTCCGCCGCCTTCGCGCAGGAACTGGACTTTTCCAAACTCGATGTGGTGACATTTTCCTGGCAGAAGGTTTTGGGCGGTGAGGGAGCCCATGGAGTCATCATCCTTAGCCCACGTGCGGTGGAGCGGCTGGAAAGCTACGTGCCGCCCTGGCCCATGCCGAAGATTTTCCGCATGACGTCCGGAGGCAAGCTGAGCGCCGGAATATTTGAAGGCGAAACCATCAATACGCCCTCCATGCTGTGCGTTGAGGATTACCTGGTAGCGTTGAAATGGGCCAAGGGGCTTGGCGGCCTGAAGGCGCTCCGGGCGCGGGCCGATGCCAATGCGGCAGCGCTGGACGGCTGGATTTCCGCGTCGCCCTTTGCAAAGAACCTTTCCAAGCGGCCTGAAACGAAATCCAATACTTCAGTGTGCTTTTCCCTTGCGGGAGATGAAGCAGTGCCAAAGAAAATGGCGAAGCTTCTGGAGGCTGAAGGCGTTGCTTTCGACATTGGCGGCTACCGGGACGCGCCGCCGGGACTTCGCGTCTGGTGCGGAGCCACGGTTGAAACGTCCGACATCAAGGCGCTGCTGCCCTGGCTCGACTGGGCCTACGCAACGGCCACAGCTTAATTCATTTTCAGGAGAAGCCTCATGGCTCCACGGGTTCTCGTTTCCGACAAACTGTCTGAAACTGCGGTTCAGATTTTCAGGGACCGTGGCATAGACGTCGATTACCAGCCGGATCTGGGCAAGGACAAGGATGCGCTGCTGGCGGCAATCCCGCTTTATGACGGGCTTGCCATCCGTTCCGCCACCAAAGTCACGCCAAAGATTCTGGAGGCCGCCAAGAACTTGAAAGTGATCGGGCGGGCCGGCATCGGCGTGGACAATGTGGATATTCCGGCGGCTTCGGCGCGCGGCATTGTGGTGATGAACACGCCCTTCGGCAACGCGGTGACCACGGCGGAGCATGCGCTCTCCATGATGATGGCGCTGGCGCGGCAGATCCCCGAAGCCAATGCTTCGACCCATGCGGGCAAGTGGGAGAAGAACCGCTTCATGGGGGTGGAGCTTTTCAACAAAACGCTCGGGATTATCGGCTGCGGCAATATCGGCTCTATCGTGGCAGACCGGGCCAT
Source organism: Hyphomicrobiales bacterium (assembly GCA_016792825.1). Lineage (GTDB taxonomy): Bacteria > Pseudomonadota > Alphaproteobacteria > Rhizobiales > Aestuariivirgaceae > Aestuariivirga. The sequence continues at coordinate 2,589 of JAEUMI010000179.1, read as the reverse complement.
CGGCCTGAAGATGAAGGTGATTGCCTTTGATCCCTTCCTGTCGCCGGAACGGGCCATTGCCATCGGGGTCGAGAAAGTGGAGCTTGAAGATATCTTCAAGCGTTCGGATTTTATCACGCTGCATACACCGCTCACCGAAAAGACGCGCCACGTGATTGACGCGGCGGCGCTGGCGAAATGCAAGAAGGGGGTGCGGATTATCAATTGCGCGCGCGGCGGCCTGGTCGTCGAGGATGCGCTTTATGACGCGATCGTTTCCGGCAAAGTGGCGGGCGCGGCGCTCGATGTGTTTGAAACGGAGCCAGCGACCTCGCACAAATTGTTTGGCCACGAGAATGTCGTCGTGACGCCGCATCTCGGGGCTTCGACGGGTGAAGCACAAGAGAACGTGGCGCTTCAGGTGGCCGAGCAGATGGCGAACTATTTGATAACGGGAGCCGTCACCAACGCGCTCAACATGCCTTCCATTTCCGCCGATGAAGCGCCCCGCCTGCGGCCCTTCGTAGCCCTGGCGGAAAAGCTGGGGAGCTTTGCCGGCCAGTTGACCGATGGGCCGATCACCAGCGTGGTTATCGAGTATGCGGGCGATGTGGGTGAAATGAATACACGGGCGCTGACTTCGGCAGCGTTGGCCGGAGTGCTGCAGCCCATGCTTGGCACGGTGAACATGGTGTCCGCCCCCATTGTGGCGCGTGACCGCGGCATCAAGGTGGATGAGGTGCGCCAGAGCCAGCGCGGAGCCTACGAAACTTATATCCGGCTTACGGTGCGCACCGAAAATCTGGAACGTTCGGTGGCCGGCACCGTGTTCTCCGATGGCAAGCCGCGCATCATCCAGATCAAGGGCATAGAGCTGGAGGCGGATTTCGGCCCGTACATGCTCTACGTCACCAATATGGACAAGCCGGGTTTTATCGGGGCCCTGGGCATGCTGCTTGGCAATGCCAATGTCAACATCGCGGCCTTCAATCTGGGGCGGCTGGCAGAGGGCAGCGACGCGATCTGCCTGGTGCAGCTGGATGAACCTATTCCGACTTCGGTTCTGGCGGCGGTGCAAAAGTTAACGCAGGTGCGCCAGGCCAAGCCGCTGGCTTTTTGACGCAATCCCGTCGTGAATTTGCCTTGGACCGGGCGTTTCCTGCCTCCACCCTAACTGGAGGAAATTCCCATGCGCCTGCGTTTAGCAACCCTGATTCTCGTCACCACCTGCCTTACGCCTGCCTTTGCCGCCGATCTTAAAGCACTTTCCCATGTGGATGCGGTCACGGTTTACCCAAACGGTGCGGAAGTCACCCGGGTGACGGAAGCCCGGCTCGTGGCCGGGGAGACCACACTCATCCTGGAAGATCTGCCGGGCGAACTTGACGCCCAGTCCATCCGGGTGGAGGGAGCCGGCGGCGCGGGCCTTGAGATTGGTTCGGTTGATTCCAAGCTCGTCTATCTCTCGACCGCAGCGCAGGATGCTGAACGCAAGAGTCTGGAAAAGGAAATTGAAATGCTGGGCGATGAACGCCAGGCGCTGGACCAGACGCTGTCGGATGCGGATTACCAGAAAAGGCTGTTGCTCTCACTGGCTGACAAGCAGCTTATTCCATCCTCGGACGAAAAATCCCAGGCGGTCGACGCCGTGCAGCTTGGATCGTTGCTTGATCTTGTCAGCGCGAAACTCACCCTGATTTCGAAAACCATTCACGAGGCGCAGATCCGGCAACGTGACATCGACAAGCAGGTGAGTGAGCTCCACAACAAGCTGGCGGGCATTGCCCCCGCGCAGGTCGCCCGCATGCAGGTGGCGGTGCATTTGACCGCACCGGCGGAGACCACTGGCACCTTCAAGGTGAAATACCGGGTGGGCAATGCGGGCTGGGCGCCATTTTATGATGCGCGGCTGACAACGCCGGAGAAGAACCAAAAGTCGAGGATTGAGCTGGTGCGGCGGGCCGAGGTGATGCAGTCAACCGGCGAAAGCTGGGACAATGTGGCGTTGACGCTTTCAACGGCGCGTCCGCTGGGGGCGACAGCCGCACCCGACCTGTACGAACAGGAAATCCAGATCTATGAGCCCCTGGCTGCCAGGATGAAGAAGGAAAGCGACCGCATTGCCGGCAATGAACTGGGCCTCATGGCGCCCGAGTCTGCGCCCACGGTTGCACAGGATGCGGCTTCGCCAAATGAATTCAAGTCCGCTGTGCAAAAGCAGGCCATTGTTGAAATGGCGGGCTTTCAGGCGCTTTACGGCATTCAGGGCCGGGTGAGCGTCGATAATTCCGGCACCTCCAAGAAGGTGCGCATTGCTACCGATGGCTACGATGCAACCCTGAATGCGCTGGTGGTGCCGAAGCTCGATGCTTCCGCCTATCTCACGGCGACTTTCACCATCAAGGGCGAAGCGCCGATGCTGCCGGGCACGGTCAATCTGTACCGGGACGGGGTTTTCATGGGGCAGGGCGCATTGCCGCTGCTGAGTCCGGACGAAGAAGCCAAGCTTGGCTTCGGGGCCGATGACCTGATCAAGGTGAAGCGGTCCGAAGTGAAGCGCAAGAAGGGCGAGGAAGGCCTTATCTCCACTTCGAATGTGGAAGAGCGGGC
>JAEUMI010000175.1 GCA_016792825.1 Hyphomicrobiales bacterium | reverse complement strand
GAAGATCCTCGAAGTAGGCCCCGAAAATGTCGCCGCCTTCATCGGCGAACCCATCCAGGGCGCGGCCGGGGTTCTCATCCCGCCTTCGACCTATTGGCCCGAGGTGCAGCGCATCTGCCGGAAACATGGCGTCCTGATCATATCCGACGAAGTGATCTGCGGCTTTGGCCGCACCGGCAAGTGGTGGGGCTTCCAGTCCCTCGGCTTCGAGCCGGACATTGTCACCATGGCCAAGGGCCTGTCCTCGGGCTACCAGCCCATAGGTGCGGTGGCCTTTGCCGATACCCTGATTAAGGATTTTTTCGCTCTCGGCGGCGAATTTTACCATGGCATGACCTATGCGGGCCATCCCGTGGCGGCCGCCGTCGCCCTGAAAAACATCGAGATCATCGAGGACGAGAAGCTGGTCGATCGGGTGGCCGAATTGGCCCCTTACTTCGCCAGGGCCTTGGCCAGCCTGAATGACCACCCCATCGTGGGCGAAACCCGCAGCCTTGGCCTGCTCGGTGCCATTGAACTGTCCAATGACAAGGCCAAACGCGGCAGGTTCAAGGATTCGGGCCGGGTTGGTACAATTTGCCGCGATCATTGCTTCAAGAACAATCTGATCATGCGGGCCTGCTGGGATACCATGGTTCTGGCTCCTCCCTTCATCATAACCAAAAAGGAGATCGATGACATGGTTAAACTGGCGCGTCTGGCGCTGGATGCCACCTATGCAGACGTTAAGGCTGAGATGTAATTGAACCAGAATTTAGTTGGAATTTAGGAAGAAAAGGGACAAGCTTAACACAGGCTCGCCCGTACTCGAAAGGAATGACCATGACCACATTTCGTCCAAAATTTTCACCCAGCCGCCGCACCCTCTTGAAGGGCACCGGCGCCATGTTCGCCGGCCTCACGCTGCTGCCGCGCTTCTCGCTTGCCGAGGAAGAGAAGAAGCTCAATCTCTATAACTGGGACACCTATATCGGTGAAACCACCCTTGCGGATTTCACCGCTGCCACCGGCGTCGAGGCCAAGATGGATCTCTTCGCCGACAACGATGAGCTCTTTGCCAAGCTCAAGGGCGGCAACCCTGGCTACGATGTGATCGTTCCCACCAACGACATGCTGGAGCGCATGATCAAGGCCAACATGGTTATGCCGCTCGACCACGCGAAGATTCCGAACATGGCCAATATCGACAAGCCATTCCAGGACGCCGCCTTCGATCCGGGCCGCAAGCATTCGATCCCCTACATGTGGGGCACCTTGGGCGTCGGCTACCGCAAGTCAAAGGTCGAGGGTGGTGTGGTTGACAGCTGGAAGATTCTGCTCGACAGCGACAAATACGCGGGCCGTCTTTCCCTTCTCGGCGACGCGCAGAACGTGATCGGCGTGGCCCTCAAGTACCTCGGCCATTCCTTCAATTCAGTCGATGCCGCAGAGCTCAAGAAGGCTGAGGATCTGCTGATTGCCCAGAAAAAATATGTCAAGGTATTCGCCGATGACAACGGCCAGGACTTGCTCGCCTCGGGCGAAGTCGATGTCTGCCAGGAATGGAATGGCGACATCATCCAGGTCATGGCCGAGGACGAGGATATTGCCTATGCGGTGCCGACGGAGGGTTCTCTTGTCTGGCAGGATACAATGGCAATACCGACCGGTGCTCCCCATCCGGAAAATGCCCACGCCTTCCTGAACTTCGTTCTTGACGCAAAGGCCGGCGCGCACATTGCCGACACCATCAAATATGCCACGGCAAATGCCGGGGCGAAGGCAATCATGGACAAGTCCTATACGGAAAACACCTCGATCTTCCCGCCTGCGGAAATTGTGGCGAAATGCGAACCCGGCCTCTATCTCGGCGAAGAGGCAACCAAGGTGCGCGACGAAATCTGGACACGCGTTCAGGCGGCCTGATAACGTCCTGAGAGGTTTGCGGGGACGGCAGCTTGCCGTCCCCGTTCTTATTGGCTAGCATTCAGGGATCGCAGGGGCAGGGGAGAGAAGGCGCGTCTTGGATAACTGGAAAGACAACAGAAGCGTCTTTTGGACCCTCGCCGGGCCCGGCACCTTCTGGCTTCTCGTTTTCTTCATTTTGCCCCTGGGCTTCCTCTTTGTCATGTCCTTCAGCGACAAGGCGATAATCAACGGTGAAGTATCCATCACCGAGTATGATTACCTGACCGGCATATCGAACTATATCCGCAGCGTTGATACGCTCTATCTCACCATCATCTGGAAATCGATCTGGGTAAGTGCGCTCGCCACCGTGCTGTGCCTGCTGACAGCTTACCCCATCGCTTTCGGAATCTGTTTTGCCTCTGAAAAATGGAAGCCTCTCCTTCTGCTGCTTGTGGTGCTGCCGTTCTGGATCAATCTCCTGATCAGGACCTACGCATTGATCGCCGTGTTCCGCTCGCAGGGCTATGTGAATCTGGCTTTGGGCGCCGTGGGGCTCGGCCCCTATGACATGCTCTACAACAATTTTGCCGTCATTTTCGGGCTGGTCTATGTCTACATGCCCTTCATGGTGCTGCCGCTTTACGCCACCATTGAGCGCCTCGACAAATCCTACCTTGAAGCAAGCCTTGATCTCGGCGCCTCGCAATTCACCACATTCCTGAAAGTCACCATTCCCCTCACCATGCCGGGCATCATCACCGGCGTTATCCTAGTCTTCATTCCTTGCCTCGGCTCGTTCCTGACGCCGGATCTTTTGGGCGGGGCCAACGCGATCATGATCGGCAACGTCATCGAGCGCCAGTTCAAGGCGGCCAATGACTGGCCCTTTGGCGCCGCACTGTCCTTCATGCTGATGTACGCCACCTTTGCCGCCTTGATGCTGCGGGCCTTTCTGGCCAAGCGCAGCGCTGGAGTTGATGTGTAATGGCTGAGCAGATGAAACCTGGCTCCGGCCCGCTCGACTACGGCAACAGGCTGTGGCTGAAAATCCTTTTCGGCGTGATCTTCTTCATGCTCTATGTCCCCATCATCACGCTGGTTGCTTTTTCCTTCAATACGGACAGGCGCGGCATTGTCTGGCGCGGCTTCACATTCGATAACTACGTCAAGGCCTGGAACAACAGCTCCCTGATAGAAGCGATGATCAATTCCCTGATGATCGCCTTCATTGCCACCCTGATTGCCACGGTGCTTGGCGCCATGGTGGCCCTCATGCTGTGGCGCTTCCGTTTCCCCTTCAAGGGCGCCTATGAGGCGTTCATGGGGCTGCCCATTGTCATCCCCGAAATCTGCATGGGCGTGGCGCTGCTCCTGTTCTTCAACGAAACCGGCATGATGACCGCGGTGGTGGCCATGCCCTGGCCGCTCAATCTCTCCAATATCATCATTGCCCATGTGGCTTTCTGCTTCCCCTTCGTGGCCATCGTCGTGCGCTCGCGCCTTGTCGGCTTCAACCGGCAGCTCGAGGAAGCCTCGAAGGATCTGGGCGCCAGCGAGTGGCAGACCTTCTGGAAGGTGATCGTGCCCTTCATGATGCCCGGACTGGTGGCCGGCGCGCTGCTTGCCTTCACGCTTTCCCTCGATGACTTCGTGATCACCTTCTTTACCTCGGGGCCCGAAACCGTGACCTTCCCGGTCAAGGTCTATTCCCTCGTCCGCCGCGGCGTCTCTCCGGAGATCAACGCGGCCTCCACCGTCCTGATTGTGATTACCGTGGTGGCAACCGTTCTCGCCATGAAACTCCAGGCTCCACAGAAATCTGGCAAAGGTTGAATATGACAGACCCAATTGTATCCATTCGCGGCGTCAGCAAGAAATTTCCGGGGGGAGTCATTGCCGTCGATGATGTCAACATTGATATCGCGCCGAATGAATTCTTCGCGCTGCTCGGCCCCTCGGGCTGCGGCAAGACCACTTTGCTCCGCATGATCTCAGGGCTCGAAACGCCAACCGATGGCCAGATCATCATTGGCGGCCAGGACATGGCGCTGACCCCGCCCAACAAACGCCCCACAAACATGGTGTTCCAGTCCTACGCCGTGTTCCCCCACATGACCGTGGAGGAAAACGTAGCCTATGGCCTCCGCGTGACGGGCGTGCCGGAGGACGAAACCAAACGCCGAACGGCCGAAGCCCTTGAGATGGTGAAGCTCTCGCATCTTGCAAAACGCAAGCCCGACCAGATGTCCGGCGGCCAGCGCCAGCGCGTCGCTCTAGCCCGCGCCCTGGTGAAGCGGCCGAAAGTCCTGCTTCTGGATGAACCGCTGTCGGCTCTGGACGCCAAGCTGCGCGACGACATGCGCATGGAACTGACCAGGCTTCAGGAAACCGTGGGCATCACCTTCATCATCGTCACCCATGACCAGGATGAAGCCCTGTCCATGGCCAGCCGCATTGCCGTCATCGACAAGGGCGCTGTCCAGCAGATTGCGACGCCTTCCGAACTTTATGAGCAGCCAGCCACCCGCTTCGTGGCCGATTTCATCGGCAAGGTGAACCTGATTGATGCCAAAGTCCTGAGCAAAAAGGCAAAGGCCATCACTTGCGAGGCCAAGGGCCTTGGCAAGCTGACTTTTGATACTGAAAAGGCCTGCGGCGACACCGTGGCTGTTGCTGTGCGCCCCGAGAAACTGAAGATCTCAAAGGCCGAGCCAAAGGCTGCGGGACTTATCAAGGTCCAGGGCAATGTGCGTGACGTGGCCTACTATGGCGACACCAGCCATATCGTCGTTTCCATCAAGGGCGGCCCTGACCTGCAGGTGAATGTGCAGAACGACTCGCGCACCGGCGGTTCCGGCGTCGAGCGCGGCCAGGCCATTTGGGTATCCTGGATGCCCGACGATTCCCTCGTGCTCACGGAGTAGATCATGGCCCTTGAACTTGACAAGATGACCCGGCTTCCGGGTGACGAAGCCTTTCGCCGCGAAACCATCAAGGGTACCCAGTGGGAGTCGACCTACGCGGGCGCACTCTCCTTCATGCGCCGCAAATACACCCGCGATCTCACCGGCGTGGACATCGCAGTCACTGGCATCCCCTTCGACCAAGCCGTGTCGCACAGGCCCGGCACCCGTTTTGGCCCGGAAGGCATGCGCAAGGCGTCTGCGGAAAATGCCTGGGGCCCGTTCTGGCCCTGGATGTTCGATCCCTTCAATACCCTGGCCGTCATTGATTACGGCGATTGCTTCTTCGATTGGGGGCGGAAGGAAAACTTCCCGGAAAGGTTGGAAGCGCACGCCGCTGAAATCATCAGTTCCGGTGCCGAAATGGTCTCGCTCGGCGGCGATCATTACATTACCTATCCGTTGCTGAAGGCCCATTTCAAGAAGCATGGACCCCTGGCCCTGGTGCATTTCGATGCCCACCGCGACGTTGAAGTCGATGATGGCGGCCGCATCGATCACGGCACCATGTTCGGCTACGCCGTCCGTGAAGGCCTCATCGATCCGCGCAAATCAGTGCAGATGGGCATCCGCACCACCTTCACCGGTGAAACCACCATGGGCTTCCGCATTGTCTATGCCGATGAGGTCCACGACTCGAGCAGCGGCCAGTTGGCCGCCATCATCAAGAAGCAGGTGGGCAAATCGAAAGCCTATCTCACCTTTGACATTGATTGCCTCGATCCGTCCGTGGCCCCCGGTACAGGCACGCCAATTGCTGGAGGCATGACCTATCACCAGGCCGCCAGCGTTATCCGAAAACTCACCGACGTGAACTTTGTCGCCATGGATGTCGTCGAAGTGTCGCCGCCCTATGATCATGCCGACATCACCTCCATTGCCGGCGCGTCACTCGTGATGGAATATCTCTGCCTCAAGGCCTGGCAGCGCGGGGCACGTGCGACGCCCATGCCGGAATGAAGCTCGTTCCCGAGCTGCCAGAACACCGGCCCGCTGTTCTCGAACTCAATCGCCTCGCTTTCAAAGGCGACGAGGAGCCCCGGCTGATCAAGAATCTGGCGCGTGACAATAGCATTTTTGCCTCCTTCGTCGCTCTCGATGGCGAAGAAGTTGTTGGCCACATCCTGTTCAGCCCCCTCCATCTGGTGGTCAATGGAGAACGCATCGATGCCGTTGCCCTGGCTCCCATGTGTGTGACTCCCGGCAGGCAGAAACAGGGGATAGGGACCCAGCTGGTCGACTATGGGATCGAGCAGATGAAACGGGCGGGGCAGGCCGCAATCATCGTCCTGGGTCATGTGGATTTCTATCCCCGCTTTGGCTTCCGGCACGACCTTGCCAGGAACCTCAGCTGCGCCTTCAACAAGTATGATGCCTTTATGGGACTGGAATTGCGCCCTGGATCCCTCGACGGAAAATCGGGGACATGCATATATCCTCGCGCCTTTGATTGATCCCCACGGAAGATGAAATGAAGCACCCCCTTGATCCCCTATCGGAATCCGAAATTGCAAACGCCGCCGCCCTCGTGCGCGGGAAAGGCGGCTTAAGCAGCCACGCCTGGTTTGAGACAATTGCCCTGCATGAGCCGGAAAAGGCCGAACTTGCGCAGGGAAATCCGCCGCGCCATGCGTTTGTCTGCTGCTACGATCCGCATACGGGCCAGACATGGGATGGCATCGCCGATCTCGAAAGCGGCCTGCTCCGGAACTGGCGGCATGTCGCCGGCGCCCAGGCCCGCATCGTATCCGATGAATTCGTCATGGGCGGAGAGGTGGCCAAGGCCGATCCCCGCGTCATTGCCGCCCTCGCGCTGCGAGGCATCACCGATCTCACGGGAGTTCTGATCGAAGCCTGGTCCGCCGGCAATTTCGGCATAGCCGAAGAGCAGGGGGAGCGGATTGCCTATTGCCACTGTTTCCTCCGCAACACGGCTGGCGACAATCCCTATGAGCGGCCCATCGCCAATCTCCATCCGGTTGTTGACCTGCGCCGCCGTATCGTCACGCGGGTCGATGATTTCGGCGTCGTTCCCCTGCCGCCTGACGGGAAGCCGCTCCGGCAGGAAAGCCTCCGCACCGATCTCAAGCCGTTACATATCACCCAGCCGGAAGGCCCGAGCTTCACCGTCGAGGGAAATTTGGTGCGCTGGCAGAAATGGCAGATGCGCGTCGGATTTCATGTCCGCGATGGCCTGATCCTGCACATGATCGGCTATGAGGATGAAGGGCGCCTCCGCCCCATCATGCACCGCGCCTCCATGGCTGAAATGGTTGTGCCCTACGGCGATCCCCGCGGCGGCGCCTACCGTCGCAATGCTTTCGATACGGGCGAGTATGGCGTGGGCCAGTTTCTTGATTCCCTGACGCTCGGCTGCGACTGCCTCGGGCATATCCATTATTTCGATGCCTGGCATCATGATTGGCATGGGAAACCCAAACACATCCGCAATGCCATCTGCATGCATGAGGAAGACTTTGGCATACTCTGGAAGTATTCCGATCCGGCGCGCGGAACCGTCACGGTCAAGCGCTCCCGGCGTCTTGTCATCTCCAGCATCTCGACCATCGGCAATTATGTTTATGGCTTCTTCTGGTATTTCTATCAGGACGGCACCATCGGTGTTGAAGTGAAGGCAACCGGCATTCCCCTCGGCAGCGGAATGGCGCAAGATGAGCCGGCCCAGTATGGCGTCAAGGTGGCGCCTGGAGTAGAGGCCCATGTCCATCAGCATGTTTTTTCCTTCCGCTTCGACATGGCCGTGGATGGCGAACGCAATGCCGTCTCGGAAGTGAATTTCGCCGCCGTGCCGATGGGCCCGGGCAATCCCCACGGCAATGCCATCAAGGTCATGGAAAACCAGCTGCAGGGTGAAAGCGATGCTCAGCGCAACATGGATCTCGCCAGCGCCCGCTATTGGCGGGTGACCAACCCCAACAAACTCAATTCGCTTGGCGACCCTGTTGCCTACAAGCTGGTCCCGGGCGTGAATGCGCTGCCTTTCAACCATCCGGACTCAGCCATCGGACGCCGCGCGGCATTCATGTACAAGCATTTCTGGGCCACGCAATATGCCAGGGATGAGCTTTATCCTGCGGGCTGGTATCCAAATCTTCATGGTGGCGGCGACGGCCTGCCGCTCTGGACCGCGCAGAACCGTTCGCTCGTCAATGAAAACATCGTGGTCTGGTACACGATGAACTATCACCATCTTCCGCGCCCGGAGGATTGGCCGGTCCAGCCCTGTATCTACGCTTCGTTCCACTGGATGCCGTCGGGCTTTTTTGATTCAAATCCCGCCCTTGACGTGCCGTCTTCGCCGCCGGCTTCAACCTGTTGCTGACCGGCGTCAGCTCAGTGCGTCCCTGATCCGGTAATACATCATCGCCGCCACCAGCATCGGCGTCCGCATGGGCCCGCCAGGGAAGGGCAGGTGCTTGACCTTGGCCAGAAGGTCAAATCGTTCCGCGGTTCCGCGAATGGCTTCCGCCATGAGCTTGCCGTAGAGGCCCGTCAGCGCCACGCCCTGGCCCGAATAGCCGTGCGCATAGTAAACAGTGGGCGAAAGCCGCCCGCAATCCGGAATGCGGTTTGAGGTAATGGCGATATAGCCGCCCCAGGCATGGTCGATCTTCACATCTTTCAATTGCGGGAAAACATGGGTCATGCGCGGCCGCATGTATTCCCCAAGATTGGGCGGCTCGAAAGTCGAATAGCTCGCCCGTCCGCCAAACAGCATGCGGTGGTCATTGGACCGCCGGAAATAATCCACGATGAAATTGGTGTTGGCCACGGCCTCATTGTTGGCAATGAGGGACTTTGCCAGGTTTTCGCCAAGCGGCTCCGTTGCGATGATGTAACTTGCAACCGGCATCACCCGGCCATAAAGAGCTTTCACCGTACGCCCGAGGTAAGCGTTGCCGGCTATGATCATGAACTTGGCCTTGACCATCCCCTGTGCCGTCCGCGCCCACGGATTGGAACCCGTGTTCACCTCCGTCACCCGAGAGTTCTCGTAAATCACGGCGCCGCTTTTGATCGCCGCCCGCGCCAGTCCAAGACAATAATTCAACGGATGCAGATGCCCCGCCTCGCTTTCACGCAGCGCACCGTGATAGATCGTCGTGCCCAGCCGCTGTTCAAGTTCGGGCTTGCTGAACAGGCTCAGGCCTTTTACCCCTAGCCCTTCATATTCATCGCGCCAGGCCTTGAGTTCCTCCATCTGGTGGGCCTTTGGAATGGCATGCATATAGCCCCAGGTGAGATCGCAATCGATCTTGTGCTGCTTGACACGCTGCTGCAGCAGGGCCTTGGATTCTTCGGCAAGGGCGAAGCATTTCAGGGCATCGGCCTTCCCAAGCTGGTTTTCAATCTTTTGCTGCCCGGAGGAGTATCCGGTGCAAATCTGCCCGCCATTCCGCCCCGAAGCTCCGTATCCGATCTGTTCCGCCTCAAGCACTACGACCTTATAGCCCGCATCCGCCAGCTCCAGGGCCGCCGACAGCCCCGTATAGCCTGCGCCAATCACGCAAACATCGGCGGAAATCTCCCCCTTGAGGTTTTCGCAGGCCAACTGAACATTGGCAGTTTCCACATAATAGGACCGGGCATCGATTGATTTAACCATGCCAAAAGCTTTAGCTGACCCCCTTTTGCTTGGTCAAGAAGGCGCGCTACAATGGCCTGACGCAACAAATCATGGATAGTCATGGCCCGCTCGACATTTGAGGAATTCATCACCGAGAACAAGATCAGTGAGGTGGAATGCCTGGTGGCCGACATGTCCGGAACCGCACGCGGAAAGATCTTGCCCCCGAAGAAATTCATGCAAGGCCAGCGCTCGCGCGGCCTGCGGGTTCCGGAAGAGGTTTTTACGCTGACCATCAATGGCCGCTTCGTCTCGGAAACCACCGCGGTGAGCGACAGCGCAATTGACATCTACATGGAACCGGACCCCGAAACCACCCGCATGGTGCCTTGGTACACCGAGCCCACCGCCCAGGTGATCTGCGATGCCTTTCACTTGAATGATGAGCCGGTCGAGATTTCGCCGCGCCACGTGCTGAAGCGGGTTCTCGGGCTTTACAAAGCCAAGGGCTGGCGCCCCGTCGTGGCGCCGGAGCTCGAGTTCTATCTCTGCAAGAAGAACCTCGATCCGGACTATCCGATCGAGGCCGCCATTGGCCGCTCCGGCCGCAAGGAATCCGGCGGCCAGGCCTATGGCATCGATGCCGCCAATGACTTCGATCCCGTCGTCGAGGACATCTTCGATTACTGCGAAGCCCAGGAACTGGATGTCGATACCCTTTCCCATGAAAGCGGGCCCGCCCAGCTCGAGATAAATTTCAATCACGGCGATCCCCTGGAGCTTGCCGATCAGGTGTTCCTCTTCAAGCGCACCGTCAGGCAGGCGGCCCTGAAGCATGACATGTATGCAACCTTCATGGCCAAGCCCCATGAAAATGAGCCGGGTTCATCCATGCATATTCACCAGTCGGTGCTGGACAACAAAACCGGAAAGAACATATTTGCCGGCAAGGACGGCAAGCCATCCAAGCTGTTTCTCAATCACATCGGCGGCCTGCAGCGCTATCTTGCCGCCGCCTTGCCATTCTGCGCGCCCAATGTGAATTCCTACCGCCGCCTCGTTCCGGAGTCGGATGCGCCGACCAATGTGCATTGGGCAATCGACAATCGCACCGTAAGCCTGCGTGTCCCCAGTTCAAACCCGGTAAACCTGCGCGTGGAAAACCGCGTGCCTGGCGCCGATGCCAACCCCTACCTGGCGTTTGCGGCCTCACTTGCCTGCGGTTATTTGGGAATGGTTGAGCGCATCAAGCCGTCGGAGGCGGTGACCGGTTCGGCCTATCGCTATGCCCATACCCTGCCGATCAATCTCGATGACGCCCTGGACAAGTTGAATTACACCAAGTCGCTGAAGCAGGTGATGGGAGAGAAATTCGTCACTGCCTACCAGGATGTGAAGTTTGAGGAAATGCAGCACTTTCGCAAGGTCATCAGTTCCTGGGAGCGGGAATTCCTGCTGCTCAATGTCTAGCGCCGGGGCAGCGGAGCTTTCATGCGCCTGATTGCACGTCTTTTGGTAACAGTGTTCGTCCTGTTCGTCGGTCAGCAGGCCTATGCCGCAAAAAGTGACCGTGTGCCAAGCCGTGAAGGCGTTCTCGGGGCCCTGACCGAGATATTGAACGCGCCCGAACGCCAGCCCCTGCCGATCGAGCGCGTCAGGGAGGCGCTAAAGGCGCATTACCTGGATAATGGCGGCTCCATCTATTGGGTCGGCACCGGGCGCATGACGCCGTTCATCCAGCGTCTCGAAGATGCCCAGTTCGACGGCCTCAATTCCGGCGATTACCCCGTCGAAACGCTCATTGATGTGCGCGACAGCGTGGATCCCGATGATCCCCGTTCCGCCGCCCAGGCAGAACTTTACTATTCGGCCTTCTTCGTGGCTTATGCCGCCGATCTCAAAATCGGCCGGGTGGCGCCGCAAAAGGTTGATCCCCGCCTGTTTCGCAGCCGCAAGTCCATCGATGTGCTGCGCGTCCTGACGGATCTCAACAAACAGCGCAATCCTGGCACGTTCCTGTCAAGCTTTGAGCCGCAGAATGAACACTACCAGGCACTGAAGCGGATGATGCGGATCTATTCGAACCAGGCCGATGAGGGCAATTGGCCGGTGATCGGGCAGGGCGTCGCGCTGAAGCCGGGCATGAGAGATCCGCGCATTCCCAGGATCAGGTCGCTGCTTGCCCTGACCGGCGATTATGAATGGCAGGTCACCGACTCACCCGTCTATGACGAGCAGCTGGCCATTGCCGTGCGAAGGTTTCAGCAGCGCCATGGGCTGGAGGCAAAGGGTCTCATTGGCAAGCAATCCGTCATCGCCATGGACATGAAGCCGGAAGAGCGCATCAACCAGATCATGCTGAACATGGAGCGCTGGCGCTGGATGCCCGACAGTCTTGGCGACAGTCATTTTCTGGTGAATCTTGCGGCCTTTGAGTTGCAGCGCGTGCAGTCCTCGGTGATTGTCGAGCGCATGGATGTGGTCGTGGGTGCGGTTGCCACACAGACCCCAGAATTCTCGGACGAGTTGGAATATGTGGAACTCAATCCCACCTGGACGGTGCCATACTCGATTGCCACCAAGGAAATGCTCCCGAAGTTGCGTTCCAATCCCTTTGCCTATGCGGCGGACTTTGACGTCTTTGTAAACGGTGCGCTCTCTTCCTGGGGTTCCATCAACTGGGAATCCTATGGCCCGGGGAAATTTCCCTTCACCTTTAGGCAGCGTCCCGGCCCCAAGAACGCCTTGGGCAAGGTGAAATTCATGCTGCCGAACAAGCACAATATCTACCTGCATGATACGCCGTCCAAGGACAAGTTTGCCTCCACCACGCGCGCCTTCAGCCACGGCTGCATCAGGCTTTCGCGTCCCGTCGAACTCGCCCATAAGCTTGTTGGCGAAGTTCCGGGCTGGAGCGGCGCATTGGTGGATGGTGTCCTCGCCAGCGGCAAGCAGACCCGCGTCAGCCTGCCCACGCACATACCCGTGCACCTCGTTTATGCCACCGCCTTCAAGGGCGAAAATGGCATTGAGTTCCGCCCCGATGTCTACGGCCGTGACCGCAAACTCTATAACGCGCTTTTTGGGCGTTCGGCGTCTTAGAGTTTGTCCCTTGTGCGGCCGCTGGCCGTCTGGATCATCAGGATGGCAATGAACATCAGGGCAGCACCTGCCCAGCCGATGGGACTCAGCCTTTCGCCCAGCATGATGAATCCTGAGGCAGCGCCAAAAAGAACTTCCGTTGAAAGCAGAATGGAAGCGCGCGAGGCGGGAATGTAGCGCACGACATTGGCCATCAGCGCGAAGGTGAAGGCGCTGGACAGAATGCCGACATAGAGAAGCGGCAGGGCGGCATCTGCAATGGCAGCACCGTCTACCTTTTCGAAGTAGAAGGCGCAGGGCAGGGCAAGGGCGGCCACCACGAGAAAATGGATGAACGTGTATTGCATGGGCTTTGCCAGTTTGCCTGATGCGCTAGTGACCACCATGTAGAGTGACCAGGCCACCGATGATACCGCGATGAGCATGTCGCCCGCTGAAAACGCCCCGATGGTTCCGCCGCCCAGCGCCCAGATTCCGATAAAAGCGAGGCCGCTTGCCAGCCAGATGCGTGGTCCCGGCCTTTCATGCCGCAGCAGCCAGAGCAGGAAAGGTGTCACCACCACATAGAGCGCCGTGAGGAAGCTGGTGTTGGTGACCGTTGCCGTGACGATGCCCACCTGCTGCAGAGCCGCAGCGGTGAAGAAAACTGTGCCTCCGAGCAGGGCAAATGGGCGGATAGGGGGCGTTGCCGTGGGCGCTTCATGCCATTCACGCAGGGCAAAGGGAAAGAGGGCGGCGGCGGCAAGAATGGCCCTGAGCCCAAGAAACAGAAGCGGCCCGATATGCGACATGGCGGATTTCTGAAAATAGAACGCCACGCCCCAGATGAGCGCTGCGAAAAGTACCAGCAGGTCAGCCTTGGTGCGGGTCAAGCCGGGATGGCCTCAGTTCAGGGCGCTCAGCGTTGTAAACGCCGACAGGGCTTCCTTGCTGGATTTGACATGCAGCACGGCAGCTCCGTCATGAGCCAGGAATTCCTTGACCTTGGCATCGATATCGTCGCCCTGGATGATGGTCACGGTGAACACACCGAACGACTTCGCCCAAAGGGTGAAATCCGGATTGACCAGATCGGTGCCCGAAACCCGGTGCGGATAGTGTCGCTCCTGATGCGTGCGTATGGTGCCGTAAATCCCGTTGTCCGAAATCACGACCTTGGGTTTCGCGCCATACTGCACCGCGGTTGCCAGTTCCTGGCCCGTCATCAGGATGCCGCCGTCGCCCACAAAGGTGATGGCCATGCGGGTGCTGTCCACGATTGCGGCGGCAACCGCAGTGGGAACGCCGAAGCCCATGGCCCCCGCGATGGCGCCGAGCAGCGTATTCTTGGGTGTCATCACCCAGTGCCGGTGCACCCAGGTGGACATATTGCCCGCATCCGTGGTGATGATTGCGTCGTCCGGAGCCTGCGCCGCGATTGAGACCACCACCTTGCCGAAATCCACGGCATCATTGGGTTCGGGTGACGTGAAGCGCTGGAACTCCCGAACAAATTCATTGATTGATGAACGCCATGATTCACGCGCTGACGAAACCACGCGGGGGTGAGCCGCAAGGTCCGTGAGGACCGCCGCAGGATCGGCGATGAGGCCAAAATCGGTCCGGAACACTTTTCCGATTGGCTCGCCGTCGGGGTAGATGTGAATGAGTTTTTGCTTGGGTTGCGGAGCGGTTGGAAAGGTGTAGTTGAGGCTGGCAACATCGCCCAGCCGCGTGCCAACCGCGATGATGAGATCCGAACTGCCCAGCACCTGCCGGTGCTTCGGCGGATTTCCAAAGCCAAGATGCCCGGCATAGAGGGGCGAGCCATTGTCAAAAATGTCCTGGTTTTTCCACGTGACCGCAACCGGAATCCGCAGGGCTTCGGCAAACCGCTCCAGGGCCACGGCGCCTTTCGCCCCGCGCAGCGTGGCGCCGGCCACAATGAGAGGATGCTCGGCTGCATCGATCATGGCCTGGATGGCGGTGATGTCGCTTGCCCCGTGACGTGCCGCAGTGAGCGGGAAGGGGGAAGAGACGGTATCGCCGGCTTCGTCGCTCAACACATCTTCAGGCAGGGAAATGATGACCGGACCGGGCTTTCCCTCGCCGGCCAGGCGCAGCGATCGGGTGACGATCTCGCCGATCTTGGCGCCTTCGTTCACCTCATAGATACCTTTCGCCATGCCGCCGAAAAATTGCCCGTAGTCGACTTCCTGGAAGGCCCCGCGGCTGCGCTCAATCCGTGAAACCTGGCCGACAAAGAGCAGCACCGGCGTTGCATCCTGTTCAGCCACATGGATGGCAATCGAGCCATTGGTGGCGCCGGGACCACGGCTGACCATGAATACCGCGGGCTTTCCGGTCAGGCGGGCTTCCGCAATGGCCATGAAGCCCGCGCCGGACTCATGCCGGCAGATGATGACTTTTATCGAGCTGTCGTAAAGGGCATCGAGAAGCGCCAGATAGCTTTCGCCCGGCACGCAATAGACCCTTTCAATGCCGTGGGCTTCCAAGCATTTGACGATCAGGTCCGCGGCGCGCATCAATCTTCTCCGGTAGTGGTTCAGAACATCCTGATAGATGCCTTGAACCCGCCGGGAAGTCGAGGCCGTTTCGCCAGGGTTATGGCTGGGCTGCGGCAGGCGGGGTTGTGAGCGCCGCTGAGGCCTCCGTTACACCCGCCGCTTTGGCCTTTTCGTACCATTCCGCTGCCTTGGCCGCGTCAGGGGTGATGCCCTGCACCTTCATCTCCGTATAGACCGCCGGGTCATAGGTCTTGGCGACACCCATCGCCCCTTCGGCCGCGCCCATCTGGAAAGCCCGGCTGTAGAACTGCCTGGCGATGATCAGGTCGCCGGTTTTCATCAGCATGTCGCCCTTGTCCAGAAGTCCCTTCACTTCCGCAGACAGCGCCGGCTTGATGGGCGTGAAGGGTTCCACCGGAACCGGGAGAGCATCAACAATCTCCGGCTGCGTTTCCTTGACCGGGATGCTGGTTGCTGGCGGGGCGCTGACCGGGGTAATCTGCAGCGCTGTTTCATTCACAAGCTTCACGTCATCGATGGCGACCGTCATTTCCTTCACCGGAGCGGCCAATTCACCCGTGTTGGTTTCGATGGCCGCAACTGAAATGTCGAATTTTGCCGTCTCGGATTGCGACACGAAGAGACTGATGCCGTCTTCCTCGCCGTCCTTCAGGATCCAGGTATTGTCGGAAATCTTCTTTCCCGCCGTCAGGTAGGCGGAGGCGGGAAGCCCGGAAATCTTGATGGCCAGCTCCTGGTTTTCAAACGCCGGTTCGGCATTAAGCGCCAGGGGGATCATGCTGTTGAGGGTGCCCGTGACATCAGATACCTCAAGGGAAGCGATGGCGATGGGCTTTTTGGAGATCGTCGTTTCGCGGTTTGCTTCAAACAGCGACTCTGGTTCGCTGGGCAGCAGGCCGGCAGCGAACGCGTAAAGTCCATTGGCCGAATTCGAAATCTCGTCATATTTCGTGACGGCAAATCCGACAGCTCCGCCGGCCACGGCCGCGAAGACCCCTGCCAGCAGCAGGCTCTTCCTGAGCCTCGGCCGTTCATAGGTGGAGGCGTAGGAAACCGGCCGTTCAACCGCTTCCCGTTCATTGCCATAATGGCGGTGCTGCACTTCCAGTTCACTCACAGGAAGTGTTGGCCGCGACGGAACCTGCGGCATGGGGGCCCGTTCCATCTGCTGGTCCAGCTGTTCGCGCTGCCGCTCCATGATCCGGCGGCGGTAATACTCATAAGTCCGGTTTTCCGGGGGCGCCGACGGAGCAGCCGGCTCATCCTCCTGCTTGCGGCGGTACTGGTTGACCAGAAACTCTGCGTCATCGTCGCGATAATGCTGCGTCAGCCATGAGGGAACCGGGGTTTCCGCTGGGTTTTCCGAGTTGTTTTCTGCGCCGCTGAGTTCATTCCGCGAAAGGGGATGGTTCATGGTCGAATCCTCCTACTGTAACGTCGTAATTGTGAGTGATTGTTGGGGCGCTTTGGTGGTGCCCATGAGGTCTTTTGCGGTCAGGTACTGTTTCCACCCCGGAACTGCGGCAGAGAAATTGGTGCCTTCCTCAGCGCTGCGGCTGGCGAGATAGGTGGAAAGCAGGGCCTTGTTGAATTTCCTCATCTTGTAAAACCGCTCGCTGCGCTCAGGCCAGTCGAAGACGGCCAGGATCAAGGCCGCCGCGACCGTTTCCACAACAGTACCTTCGGCGATGAGGCGCGGAAAATCCTTGTTTTCAAGAATTGCCGGCGAATAGGTCTCCGTCAAAGTCTCAGGCAGCGATAGGGAAAGAATGTGCAAGCCGCTATTGGCCTTGATTGTATTCAGCAGGCTGTAGGAGGGGGCGCCCACGAATACGGCCGCGTCGATGCGGCCATCAAGCAATGCCGCCAGCGAGTTCTTCCCGGTCGTTGGAACCCGCTCGAAAGTGGTTCCCAGCGCATCGAAAATGAGTTCAGCGGCCACGAACTCGTCGCTGTTGGCAGGGCCCGTCGCCACCCGCATGCCAGCCAGGTTGTCAATACCGGCAATTTCCTTGCGCGCCACAACAACGACGTTCAGGGTCGCGAGCTTTGCCAGATAGGCAAGTTTGCCGGTCTCGTCTTCGTAGAGGTTGTGCTTCTTGACAAAGGCAAGGCTGTCGGAGGAGAGCAGCGCGGCATCGACGCCGCGCAGGAAGAGAAGGTCATTGATCGATTGGAGGCTGCCACGCCCGATGATTGGGAGGACTCGCAAGCCATCTGTGTGGTCTATGGCATTGGCCATGGCGAGGACATTTTCAGCAAGGCTGGGCTGGCTCGCAAGCAAACCGACCGTACTCTGGTTGAGTTTCAGGCTGCGCAGGTCCTCAGACCGAGCCGCCGTACTCAATACCACAGCCAACAACGCGGCCACAAACATCGCGAAGGCATTCTTCAATACCCAGATCCCCTCAAACACACACACCCCGCCAAAACACACATAATTTCCGCCCGTGCGTTAACTAATTTGAGGCGCGGATTGCCGCCAGAATGTGGCAAAGTACAGACAAGAATGTGATATTTAGCTTCAATTATTGGGTTTTATGGGGAATCAGCCGTGCAGGCAATCGATTATGCAAAAGCTCAAATTAAGGGTAAATTTTTAAGGATCGTGCTGCCGGAGGCCGGCGACGAACGCATTTGCGAAGCCGCCGTTATTCTCCGTTCCCAGGACCTGGCTGTTCCAGTTTTGTTCGGGCCCGATGTGCCCGAACCGACCCGGGTCCAACTGGATCTGGTTCGGAGCAGACGACCCAGGATGACCGAGGCCATGGCATCGCGCCTGCTCAGGAAGCCGCTCTACCTTGCGGC
>JAEUMI010000174.1 GCA_016792825.1 Hyphomicrobiales bacterium | reverse complement strand
CGGTCCTGCTCTTCCTGCTTGAGGTCGATATAGGCCTCTATCTGGTCCTTGGTGTACACGCCGCCCTTGGTGAGGAACTCATGGTCGGCTTTCAGGCTGTCCAACGCTTCCTGGAGCGAGCCGCACACCGTCGGGATCTGCGACAGTTCCTGCGGCGGCAGGTCATAGAGGTTCTTGTCCATGGCCGGGCCCGGATGCATCTTGTTGGCAATGCCATCAAGTCCCGCCATCACCACGGCCGAGAAAGCGAGATAGGGGTTCGCCGTCGGATCGGGGAACCGCACCTCGACGCGCTTGGCCTTCGGGTTGCTCGTGTGCGGAATGCGGCACGAAGCCGAACGGTTGCGCGACGAATAGGCCAGAAGCACCGGCGCCTCATAACCCGGAACCAGCCGCTTGTAGCTGTTGGTCGAAGGGTTGGTGAAGGCATTCAGCGCCTTGGCATGCTTGATCACCCCACCAATGAAGAACAGGCAGAGTTCGGAGAGATCGGCATACTGGTTGCCCGCCATCATCGGCTTGCCTTCTTTCCAGATGGAGAAGTGGCAGTGCATGCCCGAACCGTTGTCGCCGAATACCGGCTTTGGCATGAAAGTCGCCGTCTTGCCATAAGCGTGCGCCACGTTATGGATCACATACTTGTAAATCTGCATGTGGTCGGCAGCCATGGTCAGAGGCTGGAACTTGGTGCCAAGTTCGTGCTGGGCCGATGCCACCTCATGGTGGTGCTTCTCGATGTTCAGCCCCATCTCGCCCATGACGGAAAGCATCTCGGAACGCATGTCTTGCGCCGAGTCCATCGGGTTCATCGGGAAATAGCCGCCCTTGGTGCGCATCCGGTGGCCCATGTTGCCGGTCTCGTAATCGCGGTCCGAGTTTTTCGGGAACTCCACTGAGTCCAGTTCAAAGCCGGTCTTGTAGGGGTTGGTCGAGAATTTCACGTCGTCGAAGATGAAGAATTCGGCTTCCGGTCCCACGAAGACTGTGTCGCCGACTTTTGTCTGCTTGAGGTAAGCCTCGGCCCGCTTGGCGACCATCCGCGGATCACGCGCGTAGCCTTCGCCGGTCGATGGTTCGAGGATGTCGCAGAACACCGCCATGGTCGTCTGGGCATAGAAAGGGTCCATGTGAACCGAAGTCGGATCTGGCATCAGCACCATGTCGGACTCGTTGATGGCTTTCCATCCCGCGATCGACGAGCCATCGAACATCAGCCCGTCGGCCCAGGCATCTTCGCCCATCTGCGACACATCCATGGTGAGATGCTGCATCTTGCCGCGCGGATCGGTGAAGCGCAGGTCGACGAATTTCACTTCCTTGTCCTTGATCATCTTCAAGGCTGCTGCAACGTCTTTTGTCTCTTTGGCCATTATGTTTTCCTCTTTGATTTATGGCGTGAATTACAGTGCATCCGCCCCGGACTCGCCGGTCCGGATGCGGATCGCTTGTTCGATGCTTGAAATGAAAATCTTGCCGTCGCCGATGCGCCCGGTGCGGGCTGCGGTCTGGATGGCCTCTACGGCGCGGTCGACGAATTCGTCGGCTATGACGATTTCGATTTTAACCTTGGGCAGAAAATCCACCACATATTCGGCCCCGCGGTAAAGCTCCGTGTGGCCCTTCTGCCGCCCAAAACCCTTGGCCTCGGTCACGGTAATTCCCAAAAGCCCGACTTCCTGCAGCGCTTCCTTCACCTCATCAAGCTTGAAAGGCTTGATGATCGCCTCGATTTTTTTCATGGATGCTTGAGCCTTTTCTTAATGTCCCCAAACGATTGCACGACCTGTGCCACAAGCTGAAAACAATAATTTCAATGGGTTAGGGGATGTACTCGACGGAGCATAAAAGCTAAATGTCTAAAAAATAGGCAGTATGCTCATTTTTAAGGCGTCGATCTTTTGCCCTTTACAGCGCGCTTCAGAAACACGGCGATGGCCTTGGCGCGGATTTCGTCAATTTCTTATGGAGCGCCATGATCTCGATTTCCGCCTTGAGATTCACTTCATAGTCATGCGCCGCCGCGAGCCGGTTCTATCGCGCAAAACTGCGGTTCGCTTGGCAACGCGCTCGATCCCCCGTTTTTCGCGGGCCGTCATCGCCTTCGTTCCAAAGTTAAGATGCCGTTTTGCCAGAAGCTGTGCGGCCTCGATGTTTGGTGATGTCATCGAACCCCCCTGTCACTGCAATACCGCATTATAGGCCAAACGACGTGGCTGGCATCGCCGTAGTTTGTCTTGTAGGAAGGGCGCGGATTCGGGAGTCGTCCATGCCAAAACCAAAAATCGCCATGCTCACCGCCGGAGGCCTCGCCCCCTGCCTTTCCGCCGCCGTGGGCTGCCTGATCATGGACTACACCAAATTGGCGCCCAAGGCCGAAATCATCGGTTACCGTTCAGGCTATGCCGGGCTGCTCAGGGGCATATCCATCAAGGTCACGTCCAGGGCCCGCGCCAAGGCTCCGCTGCTCCTCAAACATGGCGGCTCGCCGCTCGGCAACAGCCGGGTGAAGCTTACCAACGTCAAGGATTGCGTGAAGCGCGGTCTGGTGAAGGAAGGCGAAGATCCGCTGAAGGTGGCGGCCGAACAACTCGTGCGCGACGGCATCACCATCCTCCACACCATCGGCGGTGACGACACCAACACCACGGCCGCCGATCTCGCCGCCTATCTTGCAAAGCACAACTACAAGCTTACCGTGGTGGGCCTCCCCAAGACCATCGACAATGACGTGGTGCCCATAAAACAAACTCTTGGCGCGCTGACGGCGGCGGAGCAGGGTGCCATTTTCTTCGAGAACGTCATCAATGAGCAGAGCACCAGCCCCCGCATGCTGCTCATCCATGAAGTCATGGGCCGCAACTGCGGCTGGCTCACCGCGGCAACGGCCGAGGCTTACCGCAAGCGTCTGAAGAAACACAAATTCATTCCCGAATTCAATCTCGGGCTCGATCACAAGGAGCTCGACGCAGTCTATGTTCCGGAACTCGCCATTGATCTTGAAGCCGAAGCCACACGCCTCACCAAATCCATGGACACCTTCGACTGCGTCTCGATCTTCCTGTCGGAAGGGGCAGGCGTCAACGACATCGTTGCCGAGATGCGGGCCCGGGGCGAAGAACCCGAGCGCGATGCCTTTGGCCATGTGAAGATCGACAAGATTAATCCCGGCGAATGGTTCGCAAAGCGCTTTGCCAAAATGCTCGGCGCCGAAAAAGTCCTGGTGCAGAAGTCGGGTTATTTCGCCCGTTCCGCCGCCGCCAACAAGGAAGACCTCGCTCTTATCAAGGCCATGGTGAAGCACGCGGTGAAAAGCGGCCTGAAGGGCGAAAGCGGGGTCGTTGGCCACGATGAAGGGCGAAACGGTCTCCTCCGCACCATCGAGTTCCCACGTATCAAGGGCGGCAAGGCCTTTGATACGGAAGCACAGTGGTTCACCAAAATACTGAAGGAACTGGATCAGCCTATAGGCAAACCTGTAGCTGTAAGCCATGGCGGCGATGACTGAACTTCTGACCCCGGCACAGATGTACCAGGCCGATGCACGGGCGATTGCCGCCGGCCTCACCGAAGCGCAACTCATCGAAAATGCCGGGCGCGCCGTGGCGGAGGAAATCACCAGGCGCTATGGCGCACGGAAAACCGTTGTTCTCTGCGGCCCCGGCAACAATGGCGCCGATGGAAAAGTGGCGGCACGCTATCTCAAGCAATGGGGCTGGCCTGTCACCATCGCCGATGACATTGAGGGCGCGGAACTCATCATTGATGCTCTCTATGGCGCCGGCCTCAACCGCGACTTTCCCGCAGCGCTGGCCGATAAAATAAACACTGCCGGCGTTCCCATCGTTTCCGTTGATGTTCCCTCAGGACTTGATGGCCTCACCGGCCATCCGCGCGGCTCTTGCGTTAAGGCCGAACTCACCATTACGTTTTTCCGCAAGAAGCCCGCCCACCTCCTGCTGCCCGGCCGCATGCTTTGCGGTGAAGTTGTCGTCGCTGACATCGGCATCCCCGCGACGGTTTTGCCGGACTTGAAAATTCAGCTCTTTCAAAACTCAATACCCAATCTCCCCACTTTCGATTCCGCTTCCCACAAATATAAACGCGGCCACGCAGTCATTGTCTCCGGGGGGAAATTCAACACGGGCGCATCGCGGCTTGCTGCACAGGCTGCTTTAAAAATCGGGGCAGGGCTTGTCACCATCGCCGGCCACCCGGATGAGCTCTTTATCCATGCTGCCCACACCACCGCAATCATGCTGGCCCAAACCAATACGGCTCTGGCACTCGGCATGTTCCTCAATGACGCGCGCCGCAACGCCGTCTGCATCGGCCCCGCCGCCGGTGTGGATTCCGAAACTTGCGCCAGGGTCCGCGCGATTCTTGCCAGCGGCGCCGCAACCGTCCTCGATGCCGACGCCTTGACGTCCTTTGCCCAAAACCCCGCCGAACTCTTCGCCGCTATTGCCGAACGTCCCCGCCGGCCCGTCATCCTCACCCCGCACGAAGGCGAATTCGCCCGCCTTTTCAAAACCCTGGCCACGGCCCCGGAAGCAAAACATGAGCGCGCTCTGAAGGCCGCAAAAAGCGCCGGAGCCATCATCATTCTGAAAGGCGCTGATACCGTCATAGCAAGCCCCGATGGCCGCGCTGCGATCAACTGCAATGCCCCGCCGTCACTTGCCACCGCCGGTTCCGGTGATGTGCTGGCGGGCCTTGCTACGGGCTTGCTCGCCCAAGGCATGCCTGCCTTTGAAGCCGCCTGCGCTGCCGTCTGGCTCCATGGCGAAGCCGCCAACCGGCATGGTGCGCGGCCTCTCACCGCGGAAACCCTTCTGGATCATCTCGGCGGGGCCGGATGAACCGTCCGCTTTTCCTTCTTCTCGGCA
>JAEUMI010000169.1 GCA_016792825.1 Hyphomicrobiales bacterium | reverse complement strand
TTGGGTTCTTGGCGTCCAGCGCCTGCGGAATGGCATTGTAGTCACCCGCCAGAACCAACGACTCCTCGTCCTTCAACAGGTTTTTTGCATGCGCCATCAGGCGGTCCATCCAGGCCAGCTTGTAGGTATATTTCGGCGTATCTGGCGGATTGCCGTTTGGAAGATAAATCGAAGCCACGGTGGCGCTGCGTGAACCGTCCAAAACGGTTGCCTGGATATAACGTGACTGATCATCGGATGCATCGCCCGGAAGCCCGCGGACAATATTCTCCAAGGGGAACTTCGAAAGGATGGCAACGCCGTTATAGGTTTTCTGGCCGAATACCGCGGCGCTGTAATGCAGTTCCTCGAAAACCGCCGCCGGAAAATTCAGCTCCTCGCATTTGATTTCCTGCAGGCACACCACATCGGGCTTGGCTTCGCCCAGCCAGCGGGTGACCACCTCGAGATGCGCCTTGACCGAATTTACATTCCACGTCGCAACGCGCATCAGCCACTCCGGCAAAACGGATTAAATTGTGAAGCTGGTTCCGCAGCCGCAGGAGGCTTTGGCCAGCGGGTTCTGCACCTTGAAGGACTGGCCAATCAGGTCATCGACGAAATCCACCGTGGAGCCCTCCATGTAAATCAGGGAAACCGGATCGATAAGAACCGTGGCCCCGTCTTTTTCGATGGCGAGGTCGTCGGCGTTGCGGTCCGTGGCGATGGCAAAGTCATATTGAAAGCCCGAACAGCCGCCGCCGTTCACCGAAATCCGCAGGCCGCGCAGCTCAGTCTGGCCGGCGGTGATTTCACAAATCCGGTTTGCGGCGCGGGCAGTAATGTTTACAGTGCTTTCCATGGGCATTTATGTCGGTCCTGGGCAGCTGATTGTCAATGGTGCGGTAAGGTGAAACGTCATACGGCAAGCTATGCGGCAAGGCCGGAGGAGAGCAGGGGACGGCTGTTCCCGGAGGCTGAAAGCCCGCCGCGCTCGGCCTTCGAGCGGGACCGGGACCGCGTCATCCATTCCTCAGCCTTCCGCCGCCTGAAGCATAAAACCCAGGTTTTTGTGTATCATGAGGGCGACCACTACCGCACCCGGCTTACCCATTCCATTGAGGTGGCCCAGGTGGCAAGGGCCATCGCCCGAGTCATGGGCCTCGATGAAGATCTGACCGAAGCCCTGGCCTTGGCCCACGACCTTGGCCACACCCCCTTCGGCCATGCCGGCGAGCGCGAGCTCGACAAACTCATGTCACCTTATGGCGGCTTTGACCACAATGCCCAGTCCCTGCGAATCGTAACGAAGCTGGAGCGGAAATACGCGAAATTCGATGGCTTGAATCTCACCTGGGAAACTCTTGAGGGCCTGGTCAAGCACAATGGCCCGCTCATTGATTCGCGCGGCCATGCGCTCGGGGCTTTCAAGGACAGCGGCTTGCCGCAGGTCATCATTGAATACGCCGAGGCCCATGATCTCAAGCTTGCAAGCTTTGCCTCCGTTGAAGCGCAGGTCGCCGCCATCGCCGATGATATCGCCTACAATGCCCATGACATCGATGACGGGCTGCGCGCCAAGCTCTTTGACATCATCGATCTCGGCGATGTGCCGCTCGTGGGGGAGGCCCTGTCCGGTGTCCTGAAACTTTACCCCGGCCTGGAAAGGTCACGCATCATTCACGAGACGGTGCGCCGCGTTATTTCGGCGATGGTGACCGATGTCGTCGACCAGACGAAAAAAAACTGCGCCGACGCCGGCGTGAAATCAAGCGACGACGTGCGCGCCCAGAAGCGGCCCGTGGTGCAGTTCGCCCCCCAGATGGCGGAAAACAACCGGGTGCTGCAGGCCTTCCTGTCGACAAGGATGTACCGCCACGCCCGTGTCCTTGAAATCATGGAGCGCGCCCAGCGCGTGATCCGTGACTTGTTCGAAGCCTACATGAATGATGCCTCGCTCTTGCCCGAGGACTGGCGTGAGGAAAATATCCAGGGTGACCGCAGCCACTATGCCCGCCAGGTCTGCGACTTTCTTTCCGGCATGACCGATCGCTTTGCCCTGGAGCAGCACAAGCACTTGTTTGACCTCGACCCGCTTTTCAGGTAGCGCGTGATCAGGAAAAGTGGGCACCGGTTTTCCGTCCGATCACGCGCCAAGCTAAAATAGCAAATTATACAATTTCAATAACTTAGAATGATAAAATGAACCTTTTTGGACACTTTCAGACGCTCGTCAGGAACGAGCTTTCAGCCATGATGGCAGCCGGTGAACTGAAGCCCGGCCTAGATATTTCGCGCGTCACGGCGGAACCCCCGCGTGACGCCTCGCACGGCGATGTGACGACCAACGCCGCAATGGTTGTGGCCAAATCCGCCGGCATGGCGCCGAAGGTGCTGGCCGAAACGCTTGCGAAGCGCCTGGCAAAACAGCCGGATGTTTTATCTGCCGAAGTCGCCGGCCCCGGCTTCATCAATCTCCGCCTCAAGGAAACCTTCTGGCCCAAGATCCTCAACGCCATTCTGGAGCTCGGCGATACCTACGGCCACTCCGAATTGGGCAAGGGTATCAGGACAAATGTAGAATACGTCTCGGCCAATCCGACCGGGCCCTTGCATGTCGGCCACTGCCGTGGCGCGGTGTTCGGCGATGCCCTGGCTGCCTTGCTCAGGGTGACCGGCTATGACGTCAGCACCGAATACTACATCAACGATGCCGGCGCCCAGGTTGATACGGTCGCGCGCTCCGCCTTCCTGCGCTATCAGGAAGCTCTGGGCACGGACATTGGCGAAATTCCAGCCGGCCTTTATCCCGGTGAATACCTGATCCCGGTAGGGCAGGCGCTTGCCGCCGAGCATGGAAAAAATCTCCTCTCGATGAAGGAGGAGCAGTGGCTTCCCATTGCCCGGACTAAAGCGATCGCCATGATGATGGACTTGATCCGCGGTGATCTGGCCAGCTTGAAGATTCACCAGGACATTTTCTTCTCTGAAAGGTCCCTGCATGAGTCGCTTGAAGTGCGTGACACGGTGGCCGATCTGCGCGCCAAGGGCCATGTCTATGAAGGCCGCCTGCCGCCGCCCAAGGGCGAATTGCCGGAAGACTGGGAAGACCGCGAGCAAACCCTTTTCCGCGCCACGGCGTTTGGCGATGACATGGACCGGCCCTTGCTTAAGTCCGACGGCTCCTACACCTATTTCGCCTCCGACGTTGCCTACAGCCGCAACAAGATCAGGCGCGGCTTCAAGGAACTGATCTATGTTCTCGGCGCCGACCACGGCGGCTATGTCAAAAGACTTGAAGCCGTGGCCGCGGCCATTGCCGGACCTGGCCAGGTCGATGTCATCGTCAGGCTCTGCCAGTTGGTGAAACTGTTCCGCAACGGCGAGCCCGTGCGCATGTCAAAGCGTTCCGGTGAGTTTGTCACCCTGCGCGATGTCGTCGACGAGGTCGGCCCCGACGTTGTTCGCTTCATGATGCTCTACCGCAAGAACGAGGCGCCGCTGGATTTTGATTTTGCCAAGGTCACCGAGCAGTCGAAGGACAATGCCGTGTTCTACGTGCAGTACGCCCACGCCCGCGTCTGCTCGGTGTTGCGCAACGGAGCCGACGTCGGCCAGACGGGAATTAACCATGATTTTTCATTATTGATCGACGAAGCCGAGCGCCATGTGGTAAAGAGGCTGGCAGAATATCCAAAAATGTTGGAGGGCGCAGCACTTGCCCACGAGCCGCACCGCATCTCGTTTTATCTCTATGAGCTCGCCAGTGACTTTCATTCCCTCTGGAACAAAGGCAAAGAGTCGCCGCAATTAAGATTTATTGTAAAAAATGAGTTAATATTAACCGATACGCGCCTCGCTTTCTTGTCGGCGATTCGCTATGTTTTGGGGAACGGTCTTCGCATCCTGGGGGTAGACCCTGTCGAAGAAATGTAACAACGGAAATGACGGGTAATGGATCAAAGCTCCACGAATGACACCGATAAGCGCAACTGGCGCGAGCGTTTAGGTATTGGTGGCAAGGACTTGCCCCGCATTTCAGGGGAGTTCAGCAAGACGCCCGAGACCGTCGTTCAGGAGTCAGAGCCTGTCCGGGCTCCCCAGCCTGTGGCAAAGCCAGCACCCATGGCGCCGCGCATTCCAATGAAGGCAGCTCCGGCACCCGCACCCAGGCCCCAGCAGCAGGTCATGCCGCAGGGCGCCGCTCCCCAGGCCCCTGATGCCCTGGCCGAGAAGCTGCGCTCCCAGCGCGCCGCCGCCGAGAGGCTGGCCGAACAGCGGGTAACGGCGGCCAAGCAACGGGCTGAAAGCGCCGCGAGCACACCAGCACCGGCGCCAGCGCCGGTCTCCGCCGCGGCCAAGGCGCCGATCATCGCCGGCGGCCCGGCCGAAAAGCCGAAATTCAGTTTCGCCGATGAGGATTCAAAACCTGACTTTGGCCGCGAGGCGCGCACTTTGCCGCCCGGCCGTCCGCCGCAAAGGCCCGCGCCGCAGCAGCCGCAGCTGTCCCCGCCGCGCCCGCCGCTCGGTGGCCAGCCCCGCATTCCGGCCGGCGCGCCCGCCGCCGGCTTCCAGCCCCAGTACCGGCCCCAGCCGCCGCGCGGCTATGCGCCATCGGCCTATGTGCCGCCGCCACCCCTGTCGCAGCCGCAGCGGAGCTTCAACGGACCCATGTCGCAGCCGCCGTCCGGTGAGCCGCGCCTGCACACTCCCCGGGGAGGTCCTGATTCCTACCGCCGCGGCCCCCACGACGATCTCGGTTATGCCGGAGCAGGCTACGAAACCTCCCAGCGCTCCCTGCAGCACCGCACCAGTGCCCTCAGGGCGCCTGCCTACGAAGACGACTACGGCGATGAGATCTTTGAGGATGCGCCCGCCGCAAAATCCCAGCGCCGCGCCAGCGCTAATGACTACAACCAGGCCTACCGCGAACATGAGGCAGGCTTCGGCGAGGAGCGCCGCCGCTCCAGCGGCCCCTGGCTTCTGCTCCTCTTCCTGATGCTGGCGGCCGGCGCTGCCGGGGCAGGCGTCTGGTATTATCAGACCAATGTCAAAACCGTGGCCACCAACGCCTCAACCGATCCGGCTCCGGTCGTCTCGGCCCCTGAGCAGTCGGCCAAGTCCGCCCCCGAACAGCCCTTCGATGGCCAGTCGGCCACCACCGGTTCGACGACCTCGAAGAAGCAGATCTATGACCGGATCATCGGCGACAACGAGGT
>JAEUMI010000098.1 GCA_016792825.1 Hyphomicrobiales bacterium | reverse complement strand
CGGACGACCTGGGGCTGGTTGTCCGCTGGATGGATTTCGATCCGGAGACCTATGAGTTCCCGGAAGATGCGCTACGCAAGGTGCTGTCGGACAAGACGCGGCTCGTGGCTTTGGGGCTGGCCTCCAATTGCACCGGAACGGTCAATGACGTGAAGGCTTTTGCCAGGGAGGCCAAGGCAGCGGGCGCGCTGGTTTACGTGGATGCGGTGCAATTCGCGCCGCATTACACCATCGACGTGCAGGAGCTCGGGGCTGATGTCCTGGTTTCTTCCGCTTACAAATGGTTTGGCCCCCATATGGGCGTGCTGTGGGGGCGCGAGGAACTGCTGAAGGAAACCTTCAGTTACAAGGTCCGGCCTGCGGGTGATGATCTGCCGCACAAGTTTGAAACGGGCACCCTGAGCCATGAGGGCATGGCGGGCTGCCTTGGAGCCATCGAATATCTCGAACAATTCGGCGCTGGCGAGACGCGCGCGAAAAGGATTTCAAGCGCCTGGGACAAGCTTGTGACTTACGAACAGAAGCTCACGCTGCAACTGATTGACGGTTTGCGCGGGGTGAAGGGCCTTACCATTCGCGGGCTTACCTCGGCCAACGCCATGCATCGCCGGGTACCCACTGTATCTTTCACGCTCGACGGCCACCATCCCGATAATCTTGCCAAGGGCTTCGCGGCGGAGAACATGTTCGTCTGGTCCGGTCACAACTATGCCATCGAGCCGGTGGACCGTATGGGGCTGCTGGACAAGGGCGGCGTGCTACGCGTGGGGCTGGCGCATTACAACACGGCGGCGGAAGTTGACAGTTTTCTCTCCGCTTTGACCCGCATCATCAAGAACTAGGAATTCGCACATGGTTTTCAGAATCGCCGTCGTCGGACTCGGCAAGATCGCAATGGATCAGCACCTGCCCTGCATCGCCAAGAACCGGAATTTCGAATTGGTGGCCGGCGTCAGCCGTCACGCGAAAGTCGAACAGGTTCCCTGTTTTGAAACCCTGAGCCAACTGCGGGCAAGCAAGATCGCGGTGGATTGCGTGGCGCTCTGCACTCCGCCGGCAGTGCGGCTCGCCCTGGCACGGGAAGTGCTGGATTACGGATGGCATCTTCTCATCGAAAAGCCGCCAACCCCCACGGTGGGCGAATTGCTTGCGATGGAGGCTTATGCGCGAAAAAAGAAACGCGTGCTCTACGCCGCCTGGCACTCGCGCTACAACAAGTCCGTGGATATGGCAAAAGCCAGGCTCAAGGGCCAGCACGTGAATTTTCTGAAAGTCACATGGAAGGAGGATGTGCGGAAATGGCATCCCGGCCAGGAGTGGATTTGGCAGCCCGGCGGCTTTGGCGTTTTCGATCCCGGCATCAATGCCCTTTCAATCGTGACCAAAATTCTGCCCGAACCCATCTTTGCGGACAGTGCCACGATCGAGGTCCCGGCGAACGCGTCAACGCCAATTGCTGCCAATATCCGTTTCAAACGTGGTGACGGCGCGGCCGCCGATCTCAGCGCCGCATTCGATTGGCGCCAAGAGACCGGCGAAACCTGGGAAATCGAAATCGGCACAAAAAGCGGCTTGGCCCTTCATCTCAAAAAGGGAGGATCAGTCTTGATCGTCAACGGCAAGATCACCCATGAGGCCGTTCTGCATGAGTATGAAGACATCTACGCCAAGTTCGCGCGGCTTCTGAAAGCGAAGAAATCCGAAGTGGATGCCTCGCCGCTTCAACTCGTAAGTGATTGCTTCATGCTGGGCAGGCCGGTCACAACTGCAGAATTTTCCTGACGAGGGCTTCGGAAGCATTTAGGCTTCCCGAGGCATCCACCTTCTCCCAGCGGATTTCTCCGGGCTGATAGCCGAGCTGCTTTTCGACGACGGCGACGTCCGCATCTGATGCATCGCCTTTGCGTTCCATGACGCGCGACTTGAGAACATCCGGCGGCGCTGCAAGCCACAGGCCTGTAAACCGCACATTCAGACTCTTGGCCAATTCTTGCGCGGCGTCGCGCTCACCCTCGTTGGCAAACACCGCGTCAAGGACGACGGAATGGCCAGCCTTGAGAGCTGCCCCGGCACGCTGGAATATTGCCTCATAGGTTGCGGCGGACGCGGCAGCCGAATAGGACTCAGGTGGCAAATGCATAGTCTCATCGACGCCTGCCATGACCTTGCGTTCGACATCGCTGCGCACATGAAGTGCGCCCGGCGCCAAGCCGATGTCATGGGCCAGCCGTGCCGCAAGAGTTGACTTGCCGCTTCCCGACAACCCGCCGACGCAGACAAGCCTGGGCGGAGCAGGTTTCAGCCATGCCAGGCTCGCCTGGAAATACTCAAGCGCCTCCTTCCGCTGTATTGTGGAATCATCCGCCGCCAGCTCATGGGCGAGATCGGCGGCAACCAGGGCTCGCACCCCTGCCCTGGTGGCGAGGAATAGCGGCAAGGCCGCAAGGCCCGACAGATCTTCCTCGGCGCGGCGCAAATGCAAATAGCGGTTGAAGACCAGGTTCGCCACCCGCTTCTCGCCACGGCGCCCCAAGTCCATGAGCAGAAAGGCAAGATCATAAAGCACATCTATGGTGGCAATTTTCTCGCTAAATTCGATGGCGTCAAAGAGG
>JAEUMI010000077.1 GCA_016792825.1 Hyphomicrobiales bacterium | reverse complement strand
GTGCGGGCGCTTCTCCGGAGCAACGGAAAAAGCCATCAGGAACCAGAAGGAGCAAGCCGTGCCGACTTTTTCACGAAGCCTCGAAAAAGCCCTCCACCGCGCCCTGGCTTTCGCCAATGAGCGCCACCATGAGTTTGCCACGCTGGAACACCTGCTTTTGTCCCTGATCGAGGACAAGGACGCAGTCGCCGTCATGCGTGCCTGCAACGTGAATGTCGATGAACTGCGCAACAGCCTTGTGAACTATGTCGACACCGAGCTTGCCAACCTGATTTCCGACGACGTCCTCGAATCAAAGCCCACCGCCGGCTTCCAGCGCGTCATCCAGCGCGCCGTTATCCATGTCCAGTCCTCCGGCCGCGAGGAGGTCACCGGCGCCAATGTGCTCGTCGCCATCTTCGCCGAGCGCGAGAGCCATGCCGCCTTCTTCCTGCAGGAGCAGGACATGACCCGCTACGACGCGGTGAATTACATTTCCCATGGCATCGCCAAGCGGGCGGGAATGGGTGAAGCCCGTCCCGTGCGCGGCGTTGACCAGGACCAGCAGTCCGGCACCGGTGGCGGCGAAGGCGAAGGTGCTGAGACCGGTGGCAAGAAGAAGGGCGATGCCGATGCCCTCGAAGCCTATTGCATCGACCTCAACAAGAAAGCCGCCGAAGGCAAGATCGATCCGCTCATCGGCCGCGAAAACGAAGTCAATCGCACCATCCAGATCCTCTGCCGCCGGCAGAAGAACAATCCGCTCTTCGTGGGCGACCCCGGCGTGGGCAAAACGGCCATCGCCGAAGGCCTGGCGCGCAAGATCATCAACGGCGAAGTACCCGACGTTCTCAAGAACTGCACCATCTACATGCTTGACATGGGCGTGCTGCTCGCCGGCACCCGCTATCGTGGCGATTTCGAAGAGCGCCTCAAGGCCGTGATCAAGGAAATTGAAGCCCGTCCCGGCGCCATCATGTTCATCGACGAAATCCATACCGTGATCGGTGCCGGCGCCACCTCGGGCGGCGCCATGGATGCCTCCAACCTGCTGAAGCCTGCTTTGGCCGGCGGCAACCTGCGCTGCATGGGCTCCACCACTTACAAGGAATACCGTCAGCACTTCGAGAAAGACCGGGCGCTGGTGCGCCGTTTCCAGAAGATCGACGTGAACGAGCCCTCGCTGCCCGATGCCATCGCCATCCTCAAGGGCCTCAAGCCCTATTATGAGGACTTCCACAAGGTCAAATATACCGATGACGCCATCGAAAGCGCCGTGCAGCTCTCCTCGCGCTACATGAGCGACCGCAAGTTGCCGGACAAGGCCATCGATGTGATTGACGAAACCGGTGCCTCCCTCATGCTTGTTGCCGAATCTAAACGCAAGAAGGTGATCGACGTAGCCGATATCGAGGCCACTATCGCCACCATGGCGCGCATTCCGGCCAAGACGGTCTCCAAGGACGATGCCACGGTTCTCAAAAACCTCAGCACCGAGCTGAAGCGTCTGGTGTTCGGCCAGGACAAGGCCATCGAGGCCCTGACTTCGGCCATCAAGCTGGCGCGCGCGGGCCTTCGCGAACCGGAAAAGCCCATCGGCTCCTATCTCTTCTCCGGCCCCACCGGCGTCGGCAAAACCGAAGTCGCCAAGCGCCTGGCGGAAGTCCTGGGCGTTCACATGCTGCGCTTTGACATGTCCGAATACATGGAGCGCCACAGCGTCTCGCGTCTCATCGGCGCGCCCCCCGGCTATGTCGGCTTCGACCAGGGCGGCCTTTTGACCGATGGCATCGACCAGCATCCGCATTGCGTGCTGCTGCTCGATGAAATCGAAAAGGCCCATCCGGATCTCTTCAACATCCTGTTGCAGGTCATGGATCACGGCAAGCTCACCGACCACAATGGCAAATCAGTGGATTTCCGTAACGTCATTTTGGTGATGACCACCAATGCCGGGGCCCAGGACATGGCCCGCGCCGCCATCGGTTTCGGCAGTTCCGTCCGCGAAGGTGATGACAATGAAGCCATCACCCGCATGTTCACGCCGGAGTTCCGCAACCGGCTGGATGCCACCATCGCCTTCGGCCACCTGCCGCCGGATATCGTCCGAAAGGTGGTGGAGAAATTCATCCTCCAGCTTGAAGCGCAGTTGTCCGAACGCCAGATCAACATCGAACTCTCGACCGAAGCCGCCGATTGGCTTGCCAAGAAGGGCTACGACCAGCAGATGGGCGCAAGGCCGCTGGCCCGCGTCATCCAGGAGCACATCAAGAAGCCGCTGGCGGAAGAAGTCCTCTTCGGCAAGCTCGCCAAGGGCGGCACCGTGCGCATCCTCCTCAAGGGCGAAGAGCTCACCTTCCAGTATCTCGGAAGGGACGAGGAAAAATCCTTGCCAAAACCCCCGGAGCGCAAGTCACTGCCGCGTAACAAGGCAAAGGCTGATACGAAAGCAAAACCCGCGGCGAAGAAGAAACCCGTCAAGGCGAAGTAACCCTTCCCATTCTCCCCAGGACTGGCCAAACTGCTGTCAGTCTTGGGGGTTGTTAATTGTCACGAGCCAAAATTTTTGTCCTGACTTCCCTGGCCATGCTGGCCTTCGCCGGCAATTCGCTATTGTGCCGGCTGGCACTCAAAAACACCGGCATTGACGCTGCCAGCTTCACCTCAATCCGGCTGATTTCGGCCGCCGTGGCGCTGTGGCTGATAGTGCGCCTGAGCAACAACGCCAATCCCGGCAAAGGCAATTGGCCATCGGCA
>JAEUMI010000041.1 GCA_016792825.1 Hyphomicrobiales bacterium | reverse complement strand
TTGATATCCTTCAATTCGGCTATATTTGTCATGTTTTGAGATCAGTACATTAGGGGTGAGAAATGAACCACGAAGTGCCAGGGCAGATCGGGTAAATGGAGGCGGGGAAAGCAAACGGGACGAATATCCCTTTGTTCGCTGCCTCTATAACAAACTTCGCGGACTGAACCAACAGAAATTATTGCAATGGTTTAATCACGATAAATACCACGATAATGATCAGCAGCAGGGTCGGAACCTCGTTGAGAATGCGGAAATACCGGGAGTCCCTCACCCGTTCATCGCGGGCAAAACGGCGGACATAGCCCTCGAGCGCACCATGATACACACAGAGGAGAAGAACCGCGGCGAGCTTGCCGAGCACCCAGACCTGCAGGAACTCAAACTGGCCAACGATGAAGAGCAAGACACCAGACAACAGGCTCGCTACGGCCGCCGGCCGCATGATAGCCGCCAGGAGCCGGCGCTCCATCACTTTGAAAAGTTCACTGGCCTCACCGCCCGGAGATACATCCCGGTGATAGACAAACAGCCGCGGCAGGTAAAACAGCCCCGCCATCCACGCCACAACCGAAACAATGTGGATGACTTTCAGCCACGAAAACCAATCAGCCACGGTCAAAGCCCCGGATTGTCTCGATAATGGTTGTCAGGATGTCCGGATTGGTCTGCTGTTTAATGCCATGGCCGAGGTTGAAGATATGGCGTTTCCTCGGAATTGTACTCACGAGCTTCAGTGTTTCCCTGCGCACAATTTCTTCACTGCAAAGCAGTAACACGGGATCCAGATTGCCCTGAATGACCGCATCCGCCGGCAGGATTGATTGCAGGAATTCAAGCGAACACTCCGCCTCGACTCCAATGGCCTGACATGCCGTTCCCGCGTAAACTTCCCCGTGGCGATAGCCGGCGCCCTTGGCAAACACGATGATGGGAACCCCCGGAAACCTTGCCCTTACGCCCGCAACAATTTCCCGGAGCGGTGCGATGCAATACTCCGAAAGCAATGCCCCAGGCAGTTCACCGGCCCAGGAATCAAAGATTTGCACGACGTCAGCTCCCGCTTCAATCTGCAGGCAGAGATAATCTATTGAATTTTCAACCAGGCGGGCAATCAGCTCTTTGAACCAGTCCTCACCCTCATAGGCAACCCTCCTGGCAAGTTCGCGGTTCGAGCTTCCCCCTTCAACCATATAGCTCGCAACTGTCCAGGGAGCGCCACAGAACCCGATCAAGGAAATGGAAGCGTCCAAATCCCGGCGTACCCTGGCAACCGATTGAGCGACACTTTCAAACTGCGTGGAATTTAACCCTGGCTTCAGTCGCGCTAAATCAAAACTGCTCCTGACGGTTTCCAGCTTCGGTCCTTCGCCCTCCACAAATGACAGTCCGTTTCCCATCGCATGGGGCACAACCAGAATATCCGCAAAAATAATCGCCGCATCAAGATCGTAGCGCCGCAAAGGCTGTAATGTCACATCCGCCGCAAGTTCCGGCGCATAGCACAGATCCAGGAATGAACCGGCTTGTTCTCGAACCTTGCGGTACTCTGGCAAATAGCGGCCGGCTTGCCGCATGAACCAGATTGGCCGGCGCTCGGATTTACGGCCCGCCAATACATCCATGAGCGCTTGTGTCTTCGATACAGGCATTCTTCTCAATAAAACTTTCTATTAATTGAATATGATGTTGCAGGCTCGGGAACGGGATCAAAAACCAGTCCGACTCTTATGCGCGATGATGCGATCCTGACCAACACTTCTTTGCCAACAAAAAGACACCGCAAAATTATCTGAACAGATTCAAATTGTTAGTTAGAAAAATGGCTGGGAAAATAAAGTTATCCATCGTTATAAACATCACTGACTTATCCCCACAACAGTGGGAATGTGCATTCCGCGGATTGCCTTGTTGATAACAATCTCACAATATTAACCGAAAGTTAACCATTTCACCATCGGCGGAATTTTCCACAATCCACCTGTTAGTACTCCACAGCTTTCGACAAGAGATTTCATTGAATATTATTCTCGCTTCAACCAGCAAGATTCGCGGAAAAATCCTGAGCGCTGCCGGGATAAGATTTTCTGTGCTCGATTCGGAGCTTGATGAAGCCGTCGCAAAAAGCTCCCTCGTGAAACTTTCACCGCGGAAAATGTCGCTGCAGCTGGCCAAGCTTAAGGCAGAAAAAGTATCCAGCCAACACCCCGAAGCGATCACAATCGGCGCTGACCAAGTGCTTGGATTCAAGAACCGGAGTTTTGACAAACCGGTCTCCCGCGCCGATGCCGAAAGCCAGTTGTCAATGTTGCGAAACGCGACACACACATTGCATTCAGCGGTGTCTTGTGCCATCGCCGGTGCCGAAGTGTGGAACCATTGCTCCGAGGCGCGATTGACCATGAGAGACTTTACCGCGGGCTTTTTGACGTCCTATCTGGATAACAGCCCGGCTGATTATCTGTTTTCGGTCGGCGCCTATAAGCTGGAAGAAACCGGCATTCAGCTGTTCGAAAAGATTGAAGGCGATTATTTCGCAATCCTTGGCCTCCCGCTCCTGCCGCTCCTTGCATTTTTGCGGGAGCGGAAGATCATTGCGTCATGAAGAAAGCATGCGTCATTGGCTGGCCCATTGAGCATTCACGCTCGCCGCTCATCCACAACTATTGGCTGAAAAAGCACGGCATCAACGCAATCTATGAAAAAAAGGCCGTTGAACCGGAAAATGTAGCGCGCTTCATCGCCGGACTGGCGCTGTCCGAATTCGTAGGCTGCAACGTGACCATTCCCCACAAGGAATCTGCCTTTCAGGCCGTGGCCGAGACTGACAAGATCGCAAGGCGCCTTGGCGCGGTAAATACGGTCTATGTCAGGAATGGCAAGGTCTGCGGAACCAATACCGATGGCGAAGGTTTTATCGCATCCCTCCGCCAACAGCATCCAGACGTGAGCCTGCAAGGCAACACGGCAACGGTCATAGGTGCCGGAGGTGCGGCAAAGGCAATCATCGGCGCGCTCATCGATGAGGGCGTGACACGGATCGGAATCATCAACCGCACCCGCGAGCGGATTCTTGGCCTCCAGGAGCAGTTCGGCTCCCAGATCATCGAAATCAATGAAACCGCCGCCGAACAGGCATTGGCAACCAGTGATCTCCTGGTCAACACCACATCCCTGGGCATGGAAGGGGGCACGGCCCTGGCCCTGGACATGCGCTACCTAAAGCCCGGCGCGCTTGTTGCCGACATCATTTACGCGCCTCTCGAAACAGCCCTTCTAACAAAGGCGAAAGAACGCGGGCATCCGGTCCTTGGCGGCTTGAGAATGCTGCTGCACCAGGCGGTGCGGGGATTTGAACTCTGGTTTGGGGTCAAGCCGGAGGTGACGAAAGAGCTCTATGATCTGGTGGCCGCCGACGTTCAGAAAGCGAAGCGGACATGATCACCGTGGGCCTGACCGGCTCCATAGCCACTGGCAAGACCGAGGTTGCCAAACTGTTTGCTGCGGCGGGAATCCCCGTGTTTGATTCAGATGCCGAGGTGCATGCGCTTTACGCCGGGAAAGCCGCCGCCGAACTGCTGGGCAGAACTTTTCCGGGTGTGGTCGTTGACGGCAAAATTGACCGCCAGCGCCTGGGGCAAGCGGTCTTGGGATCTCCGGAAGATTTAAGGAAGCTTGAATCACTTATCCATCCCCTTGTGAGAAAAAAGCAGGAGGACTTCATCGCCCGTTGGCAAAAACAGCGCGCCTCCATCGTGGTGCTGGATATCCCGCTTCTCTTCGAAACAGGCCGGGAGAAGGAGCTGGATTATGTGATTGTCGTGTCTGCCGATGGCGGCATCCAGCGAAAGCGCGCCCTGGCGCGGCCGGGAATGACGGAAGAAAAGCTCGCAAGCATTCTGGCCAGGCAAATGCCCGATGCAGAAAAGCGTCGCCGCGCTGATTTTGTCATTGAAAACTCCGGCCGCCTGGAGCACTTGCGGTTACAGGTTGATGCGCTAAGCCTGAAGCTTGCGGAAATTGCCGGGAATCAAAAGCCATGAGAGAAATTGTACTCGATACGGAAACAACCGGGCTTGATCCCCTGCAGGGCCACCGCCTTGTGGAAATCGGCGCTGTTGAGTTGTTCAATCACATTCCCACGGGAAAAACCTACCACAGCTTTATCAATCCCCAGCGCGATGTGCCGCGCGAAGCCGAGGCGGTTCACGGATTGGGCGATGCGTTTCTGAAGGACAAACCGGTCTTCGCGAAGATCGCCGATGAGTTTCTCGAGTTCATTGGCGACACGGTGCTGGTCATCCATAACGCCAGCTTTGATGTCGGTTTTCTCAATGCCGAACTGGGATTCATCAAGCGCCCGCCTATTCTTTACGAGCGGATCATTGATACGCTGGCGCTCGCCAAGAAGCGCCATCCCATGGGCCCCAACAGCCTTGATGCGCTCTGCAAGCGCTACGGCATTGATACCGCCAGGCGCACCAAGCATGGGGCTCTGCTGGACTCGGAACTGCTTGCAAGCGTCTATCTTGAGCTGATCGGCGGCCGCCAGATCACCCTGACCTTGCCCAAAACCGACAATGTCCGCCATCTCCAAACCGGCAGCGCTCCGCTGCTGGCCAAACGAAGCCAACCGCTTCCGGAGCGCCTGACCAGTGAAGAACTGGCGCGCCATCAGGCACTGGTCAAAAGCCTGGGCGCTTCAGCCCTCTGGAAAGCCACGTGAATTAAGCCTGCGCGGCCGGTTTTTGCTGTTGCATGCGCTTTTGATACATGCCGGCAAAATCGATGGGGTCCAGCATCAGCGG
Source organism: Hyphomicrobiales bacterium (assembly GCA_016792825.1). Taxonomy (GTDB): domain Bacteria; phylum Pseudomonadota; class Alphaproteobacteria; order Rhizobiales; family Aestuariivirgaceae; genus Aestuariivirga. Next base: position 281 of record JAEUMI010000041.1, on the reverse strand, counting down.
CGGAAATCCGCCATTGCGCGTGGCGTCCGCAAGAATCTGCCGGGCGAACGGGAACAGCATCCGCGGGCACTCGATGAGGACAGCCGCATGAAGCATGTTGGCCGGGAAATTCTCCATGCGGAAAACCCCGGCGAACAGTAGCTCCGAGGCGAACATGACTTTTCCGTCGGAGGTGGCCTTTGCATCGAGATGGAGCTCAACCTCGAAATCCGTGGGTGCGATGTTGCGGGCGTTCACATTGACCGCGATATTGATGTCGGGTTGGCTTTGCTGCGGCGCCA
>JAEUMI010000229.1 GCA_016792825.1 Hyphomicrobiales bacterium | reverse complement strand
CTACATGTGGGGCTCAAGCCAGGCGCAGAAATATCACATGCGCTGGTTCGAGCAGCATGTGCCGAATGACGGCAGCGTGAACATTCACCGCTATGACATGGGGCTTGTCGGGCTTTCCATCGCCGGGCCGAAATCCCGCGCAGTTTTGCAAAAACTCACGGACGCGGATGTTTCCAACGCCGCCTTCAAATTCATGGACCACCGCGCCATGGATATCGGCAATGTGCCGGCGCTGATCAACCGCGTCACCTATACGGGCGATCTCGGATATGAAATCTGGGTGGCGCCGGATTACCAGCGCCGCCTCTATCAGGAGATCATGAAGGCCGGGAAGGACGAAGGCATCATCAATTTCGGCATGCGGGCCCTGCTCTGCATGCGGCTGGAAAAGAATTTCCCGACCTGGTACCGGGAGCTTCGCCCGATTTACGGCGGCTTCGAAGCGGGAATGGACCGCTTCATCGATCTTACCAAGAATGATTTCATCGGCCGCGAGGCGGCGATGGAGGAAAAGCGCAGCGGCGGAAAGCTGCGCCGCGTGTCGATGATCGTCGAGGCGGGCGATGCGGATGTGCTGGGCGATGAGCCGGTCAGCCACAAGGGCAAGGTGGTGGGCTGGGTCACGTCAGGCGGCTTTGCGCATTTCGTCAACAAGTCCATGGCGCAGGGTTATGTGCCGAAGGAACTGGCCGATGACCTGGGCAAAGGCGCCTTCGAGATCGAAATCATCGGCGAACAGCGCAAGGCGACGATCATCGTCGATTCGCCGTTTGATCCCAAGGGCGAGCGGATGCGGAGCTGAACTCACTTCACTTGCCCCTTCTCATCATGGCCATGCTTGACACGGCCATCTTCTCACTAACACAGAAGATGCCCGCGTGAAGCGCGGGCATGATGACATTGATATAGCTTTACCCGGCAAACTCCAGCGCGGCGTCGGTGAGCCAGTCGTAGACACTCAAGGCGAAGGTGCGCAGCGCGTAGATTTCGAAGCGGTGTTCGTTTGTGCAATGGACCAGCACGGGGGTGTGGTGGATGCCGGTCATGGCGAACATGCCGGGCTTGAAGACGGTGGGGTGGAAATCGAGGGGGATGCTCTTGCCGAGCACATCGCGGGTGGGCGCGCCTTCGATGACTATGCGGGTGCGGCTGTGGGACAGGGGTGTGAGGATGGCGATGCCATTCAGCTTCGCTGCAATGCCGTCATTCTCCGGGCCGATGATCCAGAACTGGTTTTCCCCGGTGCGCATGAGGGTGCGGCCATCGGCTTGCAGCACGGTTCCCACTTTTGCCGGCAGCTTGCCGGTGATGGGGCTTATGGTCTTTGCGGGGCCTGCGACTTGCAGAAGCGAGAAGCCGCGGGCTTCGCCGATTTGCAGGACGGGGCTTGCATAGGGTCTTGCAAGGCTGAGGGCTGAGCGGCGGTCAAGCATTGAGGCGCGCTCCTTCCCGGTCAATAAAGTGTGGCGAGACGATGCGGGCTTTCACCTGCTCGTTTTTCAGGGGGAAGGCGCAGATGATGTCTTCACCTTCGTGCATCAGCCCGCCCTGATAGAGGCCGAGGGCGATGAACTTGTTCAGTTCGGTGGACCATGTGACCGACGTGATATAGCCGCGGCCATGGCCCTTGATCTCGTCGCTTGCCGAAAACAGGATGGAGCCGCCGCGCAGTTTCTTGCCCTCTTCCATTAGTTCAATGCCGACAAGGCTCCAGCGGTCCGGCGCCTGCAGGTTTTCGCGCATGCGGAGTTCCTTGCCGACATAGGCCTTCTCCCTGCCCGCCATTTTGCCGAGGCCGAGATCATCCAGGGTATTTCGGTGGTCAAGCTCGAGGCCTGCCACATGGCCCTTCTCGATGCGCAGGGACGCCAGCGCCTCGAGGCCGTAGGGCTTGATGCCGAGAGGGGCGGCCACTTTCAGGAAGTGTTCCCAAAGCGCGTGGGCATAGTCGGCGGGGCAATGGACTTCATAGGCCAGTTCGCCGGAGAAGGAGAGGCGCAGCAGGCGGATGGGCACGCCGTCGAGATGCACTTCGAAGCAGCCCATGTAGGGGAGATTTTCGGTCGAGACATTGGTATCGGGGAAGGCCAGTTGCAAGGCTTCGCGCGACTTCGGCCCCGATACGGCCATGCCGGCCCATTCATCGGTGAGCGAGGTGACGTGAACTTTCAGATCGGTCCAGTGGACCTGCAGCAGGTATTCGAGCCAGGACATGACTTCGCCGGCCTGGGCCGTGGTGGTGGTCAGATAGAACTGCGTATCGGAAATGCGCGTGGTGGTGCCGTCGTCGAGCACCACGCCATCATCATTCAGCATGACGCCGTAACGCGCCTTGCCAACGGGCAACTTAGCGAAGCCGTTGACGTAGACGCGGTTGAGGAATTCCGCCGCGTCGGGGCCCTGCACGTCAATCTTGCCGAGGGTCGAGACATCGGCAAGCCCCACGCCCTTTCGCACCAGTTCCATTTCCCTGATGTAGGCGGTCTCAGGTGAATTTCCGGCCCAAGCATAATACCAGGCGCGCATCCAGAGGCCCGCCTCGATGAAGGTGGCGCCGCTGGCCTTGTTGGCATCATGGAGCGGCGACAGGCGGAATGGTCTGAAGTGATGACCAATGGTGCGGCCGGCAATGGCGCCGACGGCAAGTCCGGTATAGGGCGGGCGGAAGGTTGTGGTTCCCGTTTGGGCGATGGGCATGTCGCGGAGGCCCGCCATGATAGCAATGGCGTTGATGTTCGAAGTCTTGCCCTGGTCGGTGCCCATGCCGAGCGTGGTGTAGCGCTTGAGATGCTCGACGCTGACATAGCCTTCCTGATGAGCGGTCTTGATGTCCTTCACGGTGACATCGGATTGCACATCGACAAAGGCCTTGCCCTTGCCAGCAACGGCGGGCAGCCACACGGGGAGAATGTGATAGGCACGGTCCTTGCCTTCGGGCGGAACGACTGGCTTCGGCGTCTTGCCGAAATCGGCAACGGCCTTTGCCCCTGCTTCGCCGCCATCCTTGATCGCGGCCTGGGTGCCGAAGCGGCCCATCACGGCGCCTGCGGCGAATTGGCTTGGCGCAAAGCCGCCGGGGACGAAGGCGGCAATCTTCTCTTCGTAAATTGGCTTGATGCCGCCGTGCGAGGTGAGATGCACCGCCGGGCTCCAGCCGCCGGACATGGCGAGCACATCGCATTCGATGGAAGCGGAATGGGCGCCTGCAAGCTGCACGCGGCTTACCTGCTTGGCTCCTTCCACATCGGCAACGCCGGTTCCGGGGAACATGGCCATGCCGAGCATTGCGGCCCTGGAGAGCAAATCGGAGGGAATGACCTTGCGATGGTCAGCCATGGTGACGGCGATGCCTGCTTCGGCAAGGTCGAAGGCGGTGAGGTAAGCCGTGTCGTTGTTGGTGACGACACACACGCGCTTGAGCGGGGCCACGGCGAAGCGGTTGAGATAGGTGCGCACGGCGGAGGCCAGCATGACACCGGGGCGGTCATTGTTGGAAAACACCAAAGGCCGTTCCAGCGCGCCAGTGGCAAAGATAATTGATTTCGCGCGCAGCGAGATCAGCGTCTGGCGCGGCTTGCCCTTTGTGGCATCGAACTCTTCGTGACGCTGGATCAGCACGACGAAATTATCATCATAGAGGCCTTGAGCGGTTGTCCGTGCGCGGAGTTTCACGTTTGAAAGGGACGCCAATTCAGTGAGTTGGGCTTTGCGCCAGGCTTCCAGTTCGGCCGTCCGTTCAGAGAGCAATTGGCCGCCGAATTCGGAGTCCTGCTCAACCAGCACAACGCGCGCGCCTGAACGCCCTGCGGTCGCTGCAGCGGCAAGGCCGGCGGGGCCGGAGCCCACCACAAGCACATCGCAGAATTCATGGGCCGTATCGTAGCGATCCGAATCCTTTTCGTAGGAGCCTTTGCCAAGACCCGCGGCGCGGCGGATGAAGGGTTCGTAGAACATCCAGGACTTCTTGAGCGGCCCCATGAAGGTCTTGTAGTAGAAGCCGGACTGGAACAGCGGGCTGAGGAGAGAATTTACCGCCATCACGTCAAAGTCAGGTGACGGCCAGGCATTCTGCGAATGGACGACGAGGCCATCTTTGAGATCAACGGTCGTTGCCGGAATGTTGGGCTCGTTTTTGCCAAGGGTGAAGAGGCCGTTGGGTTCTTCGACGCCGGCGGAGATGATGCCGCGCGGCCGGTGGTATTTGAAACTGCGCGAGGTGAGGGTCTTGCCATTGGCGAGCAGCGCCGAGGCCAGGGTGTCCCCGGCAAAACCGCTGAGCAGCTTGCCGTCATAGGTGAA
>JAEUMI010000270.1 GCA_016792825.1 Hyphomicrobiales bacterium | reverse complement strand
GGCGCTCAAGGCCATTCCCGGCGTCGAGGCCTTTGAGCTCCTGCGCCAGGTGAGCCCCAAGAATGATTTCACCTTTGGCGTGTCGATGGAGTTTGCTGACGATGCGGCCTACCAGGGCTACAACAACCATCCGGCCCATGTAGCTTTTGTGCGCGACCGCTGGGTGCCGGAGGTGGCGGCCTTCATGGAAATTGATTACGTCGTGCTGCCGGAATAGCTACTTCGGCACGAGACTGTCGAGATAGGCGATGATCTCCGCGGCCTGGCCGGCCTCGAAGACGAACTCGGGCATTTCATTGTGGCCGGTGACAATGCCTTCGACGAGGGCCTCAGCCAGTGACTCCGGAGGATAACGCGTTACCACGTCGCGAAATGGCGGCGCCTTGGCGAGCGGGCTCGTGCTTTCCATGCCAATAGCGTGGCAGCGGCTGCAATTGGCTTCAACCAGCTTCTTGCCCGCGGCGATATCATCGGCGCGGGACAGGGAACTGGCAATAACAAGCAGGAAAAGGCTTAGGATGATGCGCATGCAGAAAGAATAGCATGGGTCAATGGCTTTGTATTGACCCATGTCAATAGCCCGGCAGGACAATCAGCTTCGGCTCCTCGGGCAGGGTTTCGCGCGAGACGATGACCACGGGCGAGGACGCCATTTCAATTTCAAGGGAGCCCCGCACATTTCCGATGAAGCGCGAAAGCGTCGTGGGGCCGAAATAGTGCATGGGGATGACGAGGCGGGTCTTCAGGTCCTTCAGCACCTGGATCATGTTGACCACGGGCATGGTGTAGCCGCCGTCGACGGGCACCAGCACCACGTCGAGCCTGCCGATCTGGCCGATATGGCCGGGCGTGAGTTCGTGATGCAGATGGCCCAAATGGCCGATGCAGAGGCCCGCCACTTCAAAGACGAAAATCGAATTGCCGTCGGGCACACGGCCCAGCATGCCGCCCCGGATGTCGGTGGTCACATTGCGGATGTGGACGTCGCCGATGGTGACATTGTGCTCCGCCGGGGTGCCGTCGTCGTTCCAGCCGCGCAGCACGTTCTTGATCGCGGGATCGGGCGCCGGCGTGTAGTGCGAGCGGTGGGCGCGGTTCATGGTGACGACGTCAGGCACAACGCCGCCGGCATTGCCGGAAAAATCCGTGGCAATGCGAAGCCCGCCGGAGCTTTCGATCAGGAAGGTTGAATGGCCGATAAAAGTGAGCTGCACCTGGTTTTCGGTCAGCGCGGCGGCAACCATTTTTGCGTATTGCACGCGGGCGGGGCCCTGGGCCACGGCTATGCAGTCGCTGGACAGGGCCTGGGCATTTCCGCTTGTGGAAAGCAGGGCCATCGCAAGACAGAACGCGGCAAGAAACCTCATGGGCATCGGCGGCTCTCCTGAAACGGAAGTTCTAGTGTTATAGCGCCCTTCCATTGTGGCAGAAATTTAAATGGAGAGATGGCTGCTCACGGAAAAGTGTTGACTACCCAATCACACAGTTGAAGCTCACGCTGATCCGGTCCTCGGGCGAGCGGTTCATTGGCACTTCATGCCTGAGCCAGCTTTCCCAGAGCATCAGGGTTCCGGCCTTGGGCGTGCGGCTTTCATAAATGCCGGGCTTACGCGGGGGTGCTGCCATCATCATGGCATGGCGCGGGTCCTCGAAGACGATGGGGC
>JAEUMI010000195.1 GCA_016792825.1 Hyphomicrobiales bacterium | reverse complement strand
CGGAAACCAGGCGTTTCAGTTCGTGGGCACTGCCGGTTTCACCCAGCCGGGCGGCGAGGTGAGGCTGGCGAACTTCGATGGCGCAACGCTGGTGATGGTCGACAACGACGGCGACTCCGCCGCCGAGATGGTGTTCCTCCTTCATGGCGTGACCGGACTGGTGGCGGGCGATTTTATTCTGTGAGCTAGGCGCGGCGGGGAAAGTGCCGCACTAGGTTACCCCGCCGACACAATCAACGATGCGCGAACCCTCGTCTGGTGTTTCGTCGCCAGTTTCGCCGAGCGCCTCGTACCCGACAAACTCAAGGGACTGGCGGTAGGAGCAGGCGAAAGGTAGGGGATTTTCCGAGGGGGCTGTGAGTAGCGTAGAGTTTTTGCGGGACGCTTGGCGATGGGGGAAGAGGCACCCTCTCCCGTGATTTGCACGGGAGAGGGGGCGACGCATGGCGGGGTTTTGTAATGAAGTGTGTTTGAGACTAAGCTTTCCGAAACTCTTTCAAGGGTGCTTACGGAAGAACTCTTTATGCGCGGACAACTTCTTTTGGCCATTCTCAATGTTAAGAGCAGCTACATCCAAAATATTGAAGGACCACTTGATGATCAGAATGAGGTTCCTGATACCTTACAGTACTGGGTTTCAGCGACTGGCAGTTGGCGCATCAAGACATTCGCCATAGATCATGACATTCACACCTACAGCGTGAGTGGAGATCCCAGCAAACATTTGGAAGTGTTTCGTGCAAACACGCTTAAACACTACGGCGATGTCGTCGCGGTGATGCACGAATTTGACTTCAAAAATTGCAGGGATTCGAACGAAACTCATCAAACCTTGGCGACGGTTGGATTAAGACCACGCCTTGAAATTCACATGGACCGTTACGCATTTTGGACACCGGATGATTTGGAATATGTCACCCAATCTCGACCGAAAGAATGATATTACAGTCGTGCTGAGAGGAAAGTAGTTACCCCCGCCGCCGCTTCCGTCTCTCCCCGCCGCCGTCATCCAGCGTCTGGACTTCCTTGATCGGGGGGAACGTCACGACCTTTGACAGGTTGGGATAGGGCGCGGTCTTGTGCGGGATGGCCATGGCTTCCACGAAATGCTGCTGGAATTTTGGCTCCACCGCCGTTTCGATTTTCTCGATCCGCCGCACTACGGCTTCAATTTCATCGCGCGCCGCCTTGTTGAGCAGGGCGATGCGGGCACCGGTGCCCGCGGCATTGCCTGCCGACGACACTTGCTCCAGCGCGCAGTCCGGGATCAAGCCCAGGATCATCGCATATTTCACGTCGATATGGCTGCCGAAAGCGCCCGCAAGCCGGATGCGGTCTACTTGCGCAAGCCCCAGCTTGTCCATCAGCAGGCGCACGCCCGCATAAAGCGCCGCCTTGGCCAGTTGAATGGCGCGCACGTCATTCTGCGTGATCGAGATCAGCGGCTCGCCGTCGCGCACCACATAGGTGAAGGTACGGCCGTTGGCGCGCACGCGGGGGGAAATGGCCGCCATGCCGCCGTCCACCTGGCCATCCTGGTTGATGATGCCGGCGAGATACATTTCCGCAATCACTTCGATGATGCCCGAACCGCAGATGCCGGTGACGCCCGTGGCGGCGACCGCCGCGTCGAAGCCCGGCTCGTCCGACCACAACTCCGAGCCGATCACCCGGAAGCGCGGCTCAAGCGTTACCGGATCGATGCGGATGCGCTCGATGGCGCCGGGTGCGGCGCGCTGGCCGCAGGAAATCTGTGCGCCCTCGAAGGCAGGCCCCGTGGGCGACGAGCAGGCCAGCAGCCGGGCCTTCGAGCCCAGGATGATTTCAGCGTTGGTGCCCACATCGACGGCGAGAATGATTTCATCGGAATCCTGCGGCGCTTCCGAAAGCACCACGCCCGCCGCATCGGCCCCCACATGGCCGGCGATGCAGGGCAGCACATAGCATTGCGCGCCCGGATTCAGTTTCAAATCCAGCTCGCGGGCAGGGCAGGTGACGGATAATCCCGTGGCCAGCGCAAACGGCGCTCCGCCGAGCTCCGTGGGATCAATGCCGAGGAACAGGTGGTGCATCACCGGATTTCCGACGAGGACGATTTCCAGAATGTCCGTGAGGTCGATCTTCGCTTCGGCGGCCACCTGGGCGGCCAGCGTGTTCAATGCCTCGCGGATGACAGCAGTCATTTCCTTCTCGCCGCCCGGATTCATCATCACATAGGAAACGCGGCTCATCAGGTCTTCGCCGAAACGGATCTGCGGGTTCATCAGGCCGGCGGACGCCACCACATCGCCTGACGTGAGATTGCAGAGATGGGCCGCAACCGTGGTGGAGCCCACATCAACGGCCAGGCCAAATATCTTGTCATGGAAGCCCGGCCAGATCGCAACGAGCTCCTTACCGCCGCCGGCGACGCGCGAATTCACCGCGCAGGTGATCTTCCATTCGCCTTTTTTCAGGGCGGCCTGGAGTTTTGCGATGACGGCGAGATTGCAGGTGAGATCACGCACCTCCCATTGCTCGCCCAGCGCCCGGTAGACGCGCTCGAGATCGGAGGAGGGCTTGTGCATGTCGGCTTCCTCGACCTCGATGAAGTAGAGGCGTGTGGCCGGGTCCATTTCGATGTCGCGCACCTCGGCAGCCTTGCGCACCACCTGCTTGTGAACCTGGGATTCCGGCGGCACGTCGATGACGACATCGGCGAGCAACTTGGTCTGGCACGAAAGCCTGCGGCCCGCCGCCAGGCCGCGCAATCTGTCGTAGCGTTCCTCGACCATGGAAAACTCCGAGAGATGATCCACGGCGGAGGTGATGCCATGCTTGGCGAATTCGCCTTCGCCCACCTTGATCTGGCAGCGCCCGCAGATGGCCCGCCCGCCGCACACCGAATCGATATCGACGCCCAGCGAACGCGCCGCCGTGAGCACCGGCGTGCCAAGCGGAAACCGCCCGCGCTTGCCCGAAGGTGTGAAAACGATCAGCGCGTCGGCTTTGTCCATCAGCGCCTGCGCCTTGCCTCGCGCGCCGCGCGGCGCGCTTCAATTTCGGCGTTGGAGGAAATCTCGCCGGCCGCCTGGGCTGCGGCCGAGGGGGCCGCCGTCATTTCGCGGAACTTGTTCGTCCAGAACTTGCAGTGCTTGTCCGTGCCGTTGAGAACATTGGCGCCGTAAATCGCGTGCATGTCTTCGTCATGCAGCGGGTTCATGATGGCCGACGTCATGCCGTGGCTTGCCGCCATGGCGAGGAAATAGCCGGTGAGCGCCCGGCGGTTCGGCATGCCGAAGGAGACGTTCGATGCGCCGCAGGTGGTGTTCACTTTCAATTCCTCGCGCAAACGCCGCACCAGGCGGAACACCTGCTGGCCCGCCGTGCCCATGGCGCCGATCGGCATGACCAGCGGGTCAACCACAATGTCATGCGGTTTGATGCCGAAATCGGCGGCGCGTTCGACGATCTTCTTGGCCACCGCGAAGCGCACATCCGGATCTTCCGAAATGCCCGTCTCGTCATTGGAGATGGCAACCACGGGCACATTGTATTTCGCGATCAGCGGCAGAATGGCTTCGAGCTTTTCTTCCTCGCCCGTAACCGAATTCACCAGCGGCCGGCCCTTGGCCGTTTCCAGGCCGACCTTCAACGCTGACGTCACCGAAGAATCGATGCAGAGCGGCAGGTCGACCAGCGACTGCACAATTTCCAGCGTCTGCCGCATCAGCGGCGGCTCGGTCTCATTGGGGTTGACCGCTGTCACACCCGCGTTGATGTCGAGGATATGGGCTCCGGCTGCCACCTGGGCGAGCGCGTCCTTGATCACCGTCTCAAAATTGCCGGCCTGCATTTCGGCCGCCAGCTTCTTGCGGCCGGTGGGATTGATGCGCTCGCCGATCACCGTGAAGGGGCGGTCAAAGCCGATAATGTGCTGGCGCGTGGCGGAAGCAACGAGGGTGTGGGTCATGACGAGAGTTTGCCTCCATTGGCAATGAGGGTTTTGAGCCGGTCCTTGTCGTAGGTGGCTTCTATATCAGATTTGGCTTTTTCCACCTCGGAAACCAGGTCGTCGCCCACTGGAATGGGTTCGGCCCGCCGCCAGTCGGCGAGATAGGCATCCGTGTCGGTGGCCCCGCCGCGCATGGCGGCCATGTC
>JAEUMI010000073.1 GCA_016792825.1 Hyphomicrobiales bacterium | reverse complement strand
GGTACTTATCCTTTTTTCCCTCTCCCCGCTTCAGCGGGGAGAGGGTTGGGGCCCGCGCCGCAGGCGTGGGAGGGTGAGGGGCGCTGTGCTATGAAATCACGATGCGAGGCCCAAACGCGAAATCCACTGACCGTGCAAGATCACTCCGCCGCGAGCAGACAGCAGCGGAATCGAAACTCTGGGCATGCCTGCGCAACCGCCAGCTCGATGGCGTAAAGTTTTCGCGGCAGGTTTCAATCGGACCCTACTTCGCGGACTTCTGCTGCCGCGAGGCAAAGCTCGTGATCGAGATTGATGGCGTCACCCACGAGACGCCGGAGGAATTGTCCAGCGATGATCGCCGCAGCGCGTGGCTGAAAGCGCAGGGATTTCGTGTCATTCGCTTTCGCAATGAGGAGTTGATGGGTGATCTTGACGCGGTGTTGGAGAGGATTCAACTCAGTCTCTGACGATGGCCCCTCACCCTCCCATTGCTTCGCAATGGGCCCCAACCCTCTCCCCGTGAACGGGGAGAGGGACTATACTCCATCTAATAAAGGCAATTTCAGCGTATCGACGCTGGGAATACAAAAAAAGTTCACGGGCACTAACTTTAGAAACAATACTCGATCCAATCTAGAAAATTACGGAATCAAAGCGATGCATAAGGCAGTTAAAGCTCTTAGGAATTTTGGTTTCACTGAAGGCTTTTCCGTGATCATCCCAAAGACTGGAAAGATTCCGAAAATTCTACCTCCCTCAGATGTTGCGAAGAGGGAAATCGTTTATGTGGCGCTACTGGACAATGGGGTTGTCCTAAAGGTCGGAATTTCCAAGGGCGGACTATGGAACAGGTGGAAGGGAATCCTGAAGGTCATGGGCTATCCGCACAACAACCACAGTAAACGCCCAAACGAACAGAGTGACGGCAGAAAACTGCTTGCACACGCAAGAGGTCGCAAGTTCACTGTATGGTATAAAGACTCTCTTTGGATCAAATTACCTTATGCACGCGATAAGAAATTTCCGGCATATGGTGCAGAGGAAATTTTCTTTGACCAGTATTTTAAGCCGCTCTTTGGAAGGAAGCTAAACCAGGGCGACCCACACCCATAATCCCTCCCCAAAAGAAGGAGGGAAATAATCACACGTCCAGATTCGCCACGTTGAGCGCGTTTTCGCGGATGAAGTCGCGTCTTGGCTCGACCACGTCGCCCATGAGTTTGGTGAAGATGTCGTCGGCTTCGTCGAGTTCGGAGACCTTCACGCGGAGCAGCGAGCGGACGTTGGAATCCAGCGTGGTTTCCCAGAGCTGTTCGGGGTTCATTTCGCCGAGGCCCTTGTAGCGCTGCATGGAGATGCCCTTGCGGGCCGCGGCGAAGATGGCTTCGAGGAGGTCCAGGGGGCCGTGGATCACCGTGTCGGACTCCTTGCGACGGAGCTTGGCGGGCCTGGCATAGATTTCCTGCAGGTGGGCCGCCTTCTTGTCGAGGCGCAGCACGTCGGACGAGCCGATGAGTTTGGCGTCAATGGCCCAGCTTTCCTTTACGCCGCGCACTTCGCGGCTGAAGGCGAGGCCGCCATCTTCCGAGACGGCACCCACCCAGCCGCGTTCGGTTTCCTCGGAGATCACATCGAGGCGCTTGCTGATATAGAGGGCGGCGGCGAGGGCATGCTCACTGTTTGAAATGGCTTCGGGATTGAGGGCGCCGGCAATGGCGGTCTGCTCCACCACGTTGCGGGGATAGCGGGAATGGAGCGCGTCGAGGGCGCTGCGCACCTGCAAGGCTTCCTCGACGATGGCGCGGAGATCGCCGCCGGCGCGGTCGCTGCCATCGGCAAGGGTCAGCACGGTGCCATCGAGGCCGGTGTCGATGAGATAATCCTCAAGGGCCTTGTTGTCCTTCAGGTATTGCTCGGAGGAGCCGCGCTTCACCTTATAAAGCGGCGGCTGGGCGATATAGAGATAGCCGCGATCAATGACCTCGGGCATCTGGCGGTAGAAGAAGGTGAGCAGCAGGGTCCGGATATGGGCGCCGTCCACGTCGGCGTCGGTCATGATGATGATCTTGTGGTAGCGCAGCTTCTCGATGTTGAAGCCATCGCCATTCTCGTCGCGGCCAATGCCGGTGCCGAGCGCGGTAATCAGCGTGCCGATTTCGGCTGACGAGAGCATCTTGTCGAAGCGGGCGCGCTCGACGTTGAGGATCTTGCCGCGCAAGGGGAGCACGGCCTGGTTTTCGCGGTTGCGCGCCTGCTTGGCGGAGCCGCCGGCCGAGTCGCCCTCGACGATGAAGATTTCGGTTTGGGCGGGATCGCGGTTCTGGCATTCCGCCAGCTTGCCGGGAAGGCCCGCCATGTCGAGGGCGCCCTTGCGGCGGGTGAGGTCGCGGGCTTTCCGCGCGGCTTCGCGGGCAGCGGCGGCTTCGGCCACCTTGTTGACGATGATCTTGGCATCCTGGGGATGCTCCTCGAACCAGGCGCCGAGCTGCTCGTTCACCAGGCCTTCGACCACGGGGCGGACTTCGGAGGAGACAAGCTTGTCCTTCGTCTGCGAAGAAAATTTCGGATCGGGAACCTTGACGGAGAGCACGCAGGTCAGGCCTTCGCGGGCGTCGTCACCGGTGATGGCGACCTTTTCCTTTTTGGCAATGCCTGAGGAGGCAGCATAGGTGTTGATGACGCGGGTGAGCGCGCCGCGGAAGCCGGCCAAATGGGTGCCGCCGTCGCGCTGGGGAATGTTGTTGGTGAAGCACAGGACGTTCTCGTGGTAGCTGTCGTTCCACCAGAGGGAGCATTCCACGGTGAGGCCATCCTTTTCGCCGCGGATCATGATGGGATCCTTGATGGCGGCCTGCTTGGTGCGGTCGAGGTAGCGGACGAAAGCCTGGATGCCGCCTTCGTAGTAGAGCTCCACATCCTTGGGCTCGACGCCGCGATGATCGCTCAGCAGGATGCGCACGCCGGAATTGAGGAAGGCGAGTTCGCGCAGGCGGTGCTCGATGGTGGCGAAATCAAATTCGGTCTTGGTGAAGGTTTGCGGGCTTGGCAGGAAGGTGACTTCGGTGCCGCGCTTGCCTTCGGCGGGGCCGAGGGTCTGCAGCGGGCCATCGGCATCGCCGTTGGTGAAATTGATGCTGTGGAGCTTGCCGTTGCGGTAGATCGTCAGCTTGAGCCAGATGGAAAGCGCGTTCACCACGGAGACGCCGACGCCGTGCAGGCCGCCGGAGACCTTGTAGGAATTCTGGTCGAATTTTCCGCCGGCGTGAAGCTGGGTCATGATCACTTCGGCGGCGGAGACGCCTTCCGACTTGTGGATGTCGACGGGAATGCCGCGGCCATTGTCGGTGACGGTGCAGGAGCCATCGGCGTTCAGCGTGACGGTGATGCGGTCGGCATGGCCGGCGAGGGTTTCATCGATGGCGTTGTCCACCACCTCATAGACCATGTGGTGGAGGCCCGAGCCATCGTCGGTGTCGCCGATATACATGCCGGGGCGCTTGCGCACCGCATCAAGGCCTTTGAGCACCTTGATGGAATCGGCATCATAGGCCGGCAATTTCGCTTCGTTACCTTGTGGCATTCAGTTTCTCTTCATTTCCGCAAGGGTTCCGGCTTCCACATGGAAGCACTGGGCACCCCGCCCCAACCCCTCAAACAAATGGCCGTCCGTGCCCGTCATCCAGGCCTGGCTTCCCAGCGCCTCGAGAGTGGCGAAAAGCCCCTCCCGGCGCTGCCTGTCCAAATGGGCTGCGACCTCGTCCAACAATAGCACAGGAGACAGGTTTGCCACAGCTTTTACTGCGCGGGCCTGTGCCAAAATAAGCCCTATCAACAGGGCTTTCTGCTCGCCCGTGGAGCAGTGCGCGGCGGGCATGGACTTGGGTCCGTGGACGACGATGAGATCACTCCTGTGGGTGCCTTTAAGGGCCCTTCCGGCGGCCCGGTCGGGGAAGCGCGAATCAGCCAGCATCCTACGATATTCGTCCTCGGCGCGCACCGCCGGCATGGCGGAGACCAGGGCTTCGATCTCGCCGTCAATGCTGATTTCGCCCCAGGGGAAGGCGCTGGCGGCGCGGGTCTCGTGGATATGCTTCTGCAGGGCCTCCACGGCGGCAAGCCTGGCGGCGGCGATGGCGACGGAGGCTTCGGCCATGTGGGCCTCGAGGCTGGAAAGCCATACGGCATCGGCGCGGGGTTCCTGGAGCAGGAGGTTGCGCTCGCGCATGACTTTTTCAAAGACGGCGACGCGGGAGGAATGTTCGGGATCGAAGGTGGCCACCAGGCGGTCGAGGAAGCGCCTTCTGTCGCCCGCAGGCCCGGCAAAGAGCCGGTCCATGGCGGGGGTGAGCCAGAGCATGCGCATGTATTCGGCCAGGGCGCCCGGGCCCTTCTGCAGGTGGCCATCGATGAGCACGAGGCGGCCGGCGGAGGGGCCATCAGCTTCGCCGGCGGCAACACTCCAGCCGGTGCCGAGTTTCACTTCATGGTGGGGGGTTCTGACCTCGGCGGCGATGGCCCAGGAGGCGGCGTTCTGGAGATTGGCGAGTTCATCGAAACTGGCGCCGCGCAGGCCGCGGCCGGGGGTGAGCAGCGAGATGGCTTCCAGCAGGTTGGTCTTGCCCGCGCCATTGGGGCCGGAGAGGGCCACAAGGCGCGCCGATACGTCCAGCCTCAGGCCGAAATAATTGCGGAAATTGGTGAGCGTCAGGCGGGTGAGGGCAAGGCCGGTTGAATCAGTCACAGTGGGCTGAGTTTACACCCGCATGGGCATCAAAACATAGAGGGCCTGGTCGTCACCGGGGTCCTTGACGATGGTGGGCGAGCCCGCATCGGCGAGGAGGAAACTGATGTGATCGGACTTCACCTGGCCTGCCACATCGAGGAGGTAGCGGGCGTTGAAGCCGATATCGATGGGGTCGTGGGCGTATTCCACCGGCATTTCCTCTTCGGCGGAACCGGAGTCGGGATTGTTGACGGTGAGCGTGAGCTTGCCCGACGAA
>JAEUMI010000057.1 GCA_016792825.1 Hyphomicrobiales bacterium | reverse complement strand
CAGGAAGTCACCTTCACCGTCGAGAAGGGCAAGCTCTGGCTGCTGCAGACCAAGCCCGCCAAGATCAGCGCCCGGGTGGAACTGAAAACCCTGGTGGACATGGTGGGCGAAGGCCTGCTCAGCAAAAAGGAAGCAGTGCTCCGCGTTGACCCGCTCATGCTCGACCAGTTTCTCCATCCCACCCTGGATCCGAGTGAAGCCCACGACATCTTCGTCGCTGGCCTTGCCGCGTCGCCTGGTGCCGTCTCGGGGCAGGTGGTGTTTGATGCGGCCGAAGCCCTGCAACTGAAAACCCGCAACCGCCCCTGCATTCTCGTGCGCAGTGAAACCAGCCCCGAGGATATTCAGGGCATGCATGCCGCCGAAGGCGTGTTGACGGCCCGCGGCGGCCTTCTCTCCCACGCGGCGGTGATCGCCCGCGGCATGGGCAAGACCTGCGTGGTGGGCGCCAGCGGCCTGCGCATCGACCATGAAGCTGGAACCATGGCGGCGCTCGGCGTTGTCGTGAAGAAGGGCGAGACGATCACCATTGACGGTTCCACCGGCCGCGTTTTCCGCGGCCGCATCGCCACCCAGAAGCCCGTGCTCTCCGGCGATTTCGCCACCATCCTCGAATGGGCCGATGCCGCGCGCCGCATGAGGGTGCGCGCCAATGCTGAAACCCCGAACGAGGCCCGCTCCGCCCGCTATTTCGGCGCCGAAGGCATCGGCCTCTGCCGCACCGAGCACATGTTCTTTTCAGCCGAGCGCATCGGCCCCATGCGCAAGATGATTCTCGCCGAAACCGTGGAAGCCCGCCGCGAGGCGCTGGACGAAATCCTTCCCATGCAGCGCCAGGATTTCATCGAACTCTTTGAGATCATGGCGGGCCTGCCCGTCACCATCCGCCTGCTCGATCCGCCGCTTCATGAATTCCTGCCCAAATCCGAGCATGAAATTCTCGAACTCGCCGGCGAACTTTCCATTGCCCCGGAATACTTGCGCACCCGGGTCGGCGAGTTGCAGGAGTTCAACCCCATGCTTGGCCATCGCGGTGTGCGTCTCGCCGTGTCCTATCCGGAAATTGCCGAGATGCAGGCTCGCGCCATTTTCGAAGCCACCGCCGATGTGGCCAAGAAATACGGCAAGGCGCCCATCCCGGAAATCATGATTCCCCTGGTTGTCGGCAAGCGCGAGTTTGATTATGTCCGCGCCCGCATCGATGCGGTTGCCGAAGCGGTGCAGGGCGAATGCGGCCTCGCACTGCCCTATCTCGTCGGCACCATGATCGAATTGCCTCGCGCCACCTTGCGCGCCGGCGAGATTGCCGAATCAGCCGAGTTCTTTTCCTTCGGCACCAACGATCTCACCCAGACCACCCTCGGCATCAGCCGCGACGACAGCGCCCGCTTCATCGGCGAATACACCGCCAAGGGGCTTTTGCAATCCGACCCCTTCGTTTCCATTGATATTGATGGCGTTGGCGAACTCCTGCGAATCGCTGCAACGCGCGGCAGGAAGGCCAGGCCTGACCTGAAACTCGGGATTTGCGGTGAGCACGCGGGCGATCCGGCCTCGATAACATTCTGCGAGGAAATCCGTTTGGATTATGTCTCCTGTTCACCCTTCCGCATCGCTATTGCGAGGCTTGCGGCCGCCCAGGCAAGTATCAGAAATAACTAAACTATTTCCCATTGCTTCAGGCGGTTAACCGTCATTGGAAGTGCTGGAAAAAAATCAGGGAATCGGGCAGTTTTGGTTTGCTGGCATGGTTAACCTATGCTAAATGCGAAGGGTATATGTTTCCGTAAGCGAAACAATACAGCGGGACTAAGCCTTTACTAGGACTAGGGGATTTGCAGGAAAGACGCCCAACTCATAGGCCCATGGCCGATTTCCCCGTTTATCCTGAGGTGGATGAAGGCGGCGGGATCGTTCAGGAATATGCGCCATTTGTTTTTGGCGGGGTAATGCTGATTGCGGCTTTTGCCTTTGCCGGCAATTACATGGGCCAGAACGCAAATGCCCACAACGCACCTGTTGATGAACCTGGCCTAAGCATCATTTCCCCCGTCACCAACATCATCGCAAAGGGTTCACTTCTGCCCGAGGGTGAAAATTTTGACATCGTGAACCTCAACGTGCTGCAAAAGCAGTCCGTGGTGAGCCTTGGCAAGGGTGATTTCGTCAATCAGGTTTTCATTTCGCCGGCCGCCGTTGACCTGTCCGGCAAGGCTGATGCTACTGTTCCCGCGGTCAAGCGCCTGGCCATTGCCCCGTCGCCTTCCAAGATCGAAAAATCCTTCAAGTTGAAGCGCACCGAGAAGCAGGCCGTTGTCGCCCAGCGCCGCGCCCGCCTGGCTGAAGAAAACTGCATGGCCCGCGCCATTTACTTTGAAGCCCGCTCCGAATCGGAACTTGGCCAGCTTGCCGTGGCCCGCGTGATCTTGAACCGCGTCAAGGATCCGGCCTATCCAAACACGATTTGCGGCGTGGTCTATCAGGGCTCCAACCGGCGCAACTCCTGCCAGTTCTCCTTCGCCTGTGACGGCCTTCCCGATGATGTAAGGCAACCCGGTGCCTGGGCCAATTCGAAGCGTCTTGCGCAAAAGGCCATGAGCGACAGCAAGGGCACCAAGATCATGAGCACCGCCACCAATTACCATGCGGACTATGTGCGTCCGAAGTGGGCGGGCAGCATGAAGCGCATCGTGAAGATCGGCCGTCATATCTTCTATTCGGATTCGTGATAGGAGTTTCACGATTAAATCTTGCGAGGCGCCCCGGTGGCGCCTTTATTGTTTGCGGGTAGTGGAAGGGAAGAGGACTGATCATGGCCTGGAAAGAAAGCAGCGGCACCGCCTGGACCTGGTTTGAAGGCGCCTGGCACAAGGGCAACCCCTCCATCATGGGTGTCATGGACCACGCGCCATGGCTGGGCTCCTGCGTGTTTGACGGCTCCCGCGCCTTTGAAGGCGTGGCCCCCGATCTCGCGCTCCATTGCCAGCGCCTGATCTGTTCTGCCAGAAGTTTTGACTTGAAGATCCTGAAGAATGCCGAGGAAATCGAAGCGATCATCCGTGAAGGCATCGCCAGGTTCCCGAAAACCGCCGAGCTCTATCTGCGTCCCATGTACTGGGCTGCCGCAGGCTTTGTTGATGTCGACCCCGAATCCACCAAATTCTCGGTCTCGGTTTATGATTCACCGTTGCCCAAGCCCACGTCATCCCTCTCGATTACCCTGTCGCCTTTCCGCCGGCCTTCCAATGAATACGCCCCCACCGATGCCAAGGCCGCCTGCCACTATCCCAATTCCGCCCGCGCCATCCGCGATGCGAAGGCGAGGGGCTTTGACAATGCCGTAATGCTTGATCCCCTGGGCCATGTGGCAGAACTCACCACCGCCAATATCTGGTGCGCCAAGAATGGCGAGGCCTATACGCCGGTGCCAAACGGCTGTTTCCTCAATGGCATCACCCGCCAGCGCATTGTTTCCCTTTTGCGGGGGGCGGGCATCAAGGTGCATGAATGCAGCCTCGACTGGAAGGACCTGCTCGACGCCGATGAGGTTTTCTCAACCGGTAACTACAGCAAGGTCATGCCGGTGACGACCATCGAACAGCGCACCCTGCAGCCCGGCCCCATCGCCGCAAAGGCCCGCGAACTCTACTGGGCCTACGCCCACGGTTAATGACTACGGCCGCAGCACGAACGGCTTTCCCAAATACGCGTTTTCGCCGCGCCCGATCTTCTCAATAGCCCGCGACATGCGGCCGTTGCGCCCGAGAAGCGCATCCGCATAGGAAACGATTAGGCGGTTTGGCGTGGCCGAAGGCGAGGCTGCACGCAATTCCTGGGCCAGCTCCTCTTCATCGACCGATGGCCGCAGCATGCAAAGGGCTGTATAGGCCGAAGCCGTCGAGCGGCTGATGCCCGCCCAGCAATGGATCAGCATGGGCCTGGACTGGTCCCAGCCCTCGATGAACTCGATCAGCTTTTCCGCATCCGTTGCCCGCGGCGCTGAAAAGCCATCCATCATCTCAACCACGTCGTGAAAAGTCAGCTTCAGGTGCTGTTCCGCCAGAATGTTGTTGAACGCCTGGTGCGGCGTATCGGGCCCGAGCAGGCTCACAACCCGCCCCACCGCGTGAGTATCAACCAGTTCCTGCACGGCATGGAGACCGCAAACGATGATCATGGCTGCACCAGCAATTTGAACCTCTTGAGGAACATGGCCGCTGCATCATTGGGTGGCAAGGGCTTGAGCTGAAAGAATTTCCGCGAACCCTCGCCGCTCAGCCCCTTGGGCCGGCCAAAGAATTTTTCCGCTTCTGGCACTGAGAAGCCGGCCAGTTGCGTGGCTTCCAGATAGGCCGAAATTTTGTCCGCCGCCTTGATTTCAGCTTCACATGCAGCGGGCGTCTTGGGCGGCAGGCTGAAGCGCATATGAATGGCCGAAAGCAAGCGCTTTTCAAAGGCCTTGTAATCAAGCCCGATGGCCGCCTTGAAGGGCGAAATCATGTCGCCCACCACATATTCCGGCGCATCGTGCAGCAGCGCCATCAGCCGCGACGGCCTGTCCAGCTGTCGGTTGACATGGGCCGCAATGCCTTCGACCAAAAGGCAATGCTGCGCCACGGAAAAGGCATGGTCGCCCTTGGTCTGGCCATTCCAGCGGGCCACCCGTGCCAGCCCATGGGCGATGTCCTCGATCTCGATGTCGAGCGGCGAGGGGTCCAGCAGGTCAAGCCTGCGCCCCGAAAGCATCCGCTGCCAGGCGCGAAGTTCCGCTGCCATCTCAGCGCGCCAGTTTCTTCACCGCCTCATGGCGGTGGCAGTCAATCATGTGGTCATTGACCAGCCCGCAAGCCTGCATGAAGGCATATACGATGGTAGGCCCGACAAAGCGGAAACCACGCTTTTTCATGTCCTTGGAGATCTCCTCCGCCAGCGGCGTCATGGCCGGAACATCCTTCAAGCTGCGCAGCCTGTTCTGTAAGGGTTTGCCATCCATGAAATTCCACAGGTAAGCGGAAAAATCCGGAATGGCCAGATAGGCCTGGGCGTTGCTCACGCTGGCTTCGATCTTCAGCCGGTTGCGCACGATGCCTGCGTCATTCATCAGCCGCTCAAGCTTTGCCGGCCTGTAGCGCGCCATTTTTTCCGGATTGAAATCATCGAAGGCTTTGCGGAATGCTTCGCGCTTGCGCAGGATCGTGATCCATGAGAGGCCCGCTTGAAAGCCGTCGAGCTGCAGTTTTTCGAAGAGCGCGCGTGAATCATATTCCGGCACGCCCCATTCCGTGTCGTGGTAGGCAACATAAACCGGATCCGTGCCGCACCACGTGCAGCGGCAAATCCCGTCTTCATGAACGACTGGAGACACTAGGCGTAATCCTTTGATGGCACGTCATATTTTATCCATGCCGGCTTATGCACATGTACCCTGACAGCCTCTGTCAGCAGTGGCTGAGTTGTTTCAGCCAGCCGATCCAGGCGAAGCAGAGCCAGCGCTGTGTTTCCCGCCGATGACAGAACCGAGCCAATAATCCTGTCACCGCTTTTGATCGCCGCGCCGCGTGGAGGTGCTGCCCCATCAAGCGTCACCGGAAGAATACGGCTCCGCGCCGTGGCGCGGTGCTCCATGCGCGAGACCACTTCCTGGCCGATGTAGCAGCCCTTGCTGAAACTCACTGCTCCCATCTGATCGAAATTCGCTTCATGAGGAAACAACTCGCTGGAACCGATATCGCCATCGCTGTCGCCCAGCCCCAAAGCAATGCGCGCAGCGTCATAGCCGGTGCCCATTGGCAACGTGCCTTTGTCGGCAATCACCCGCCACCCAATTAGCGATGTGCGCGGATCGGCATAGGCCGTCATCCCTTGGGGCCGCTCCGGTGAAACCCCAACTTCCAGGTCCTTGCGCTCGGAAATCGTAATCTTCGCCCGCAGCCGGTAAAACATCAGGCGCTTCGTAAGCTCTTCAAGTTGGGAAGCCGCGCAGTCCAGCAAATATCCTTCCGCCGTTTTCACCACGAAGAAGTCGAACAGGATCTTGCCCTGGGGCGTGAGCAGGGCGGCATACCGCGCCGCGCCTTGAGCCAGCCCCAGGATATCCACCGTCACCAGGTTATGCAGGAAATTCTCGGTCTCAGCCTCTTCAAGGCCGAGGACCGTGCGCTCACGCCGCACCTGCATTAAAAAGCTAGAATTCGCCATCAGCACCATTTACGGTTGCTTTGTGCCACAATCAAGGAATCTGGATGAAACGCGGGGCTGATCTCATTATGACGGGGGGAACCCTGGTCAATCATGATGGGGTGGCGCCCGCCGGTCTGGCCATTGCCGAAGGCCGTATCGTGGGGATAGGCGATGTCAGTTCTTTCGCCGCCGCCGAAACCCTGGATTGCCGGGGCCTGCACATTCTCCCCGGCGTCATCGACAGCCAGGTGCATCTCCGCGAGCCCGGCCTTGAACACAAGGAAGACCTGGAATCCGGCGGCCGCGCCGCGGTCATGGGCGGCGTCACCAGCGTTTTCGAAATGCCCAATACCAAGCCGCTTACCGTGACCGCCGCAGCCCTGGCCGACAAGGTCCGCCGCGCCAGCAACCGCATGTATTGCGATTTCGCTTTTTACATGGGTGGCACCAGGGAAAATGTGGCCGATCTCGCCGCCTTCGAGAAGCTGCCGGGCTGCGCCGGCATCAAGGTTTTCATGGGCTCGTCCACCGGTGAACTGCTCGTCGAGGATGATGAGGGGGTGGCAAGCATTCTGGCGCAGACTAGCCGCCGCGCCGCCTTCCACAGCGAGGATGAATTCCGCCTGCGCCAGCGTACGGGCGAACAAATCGCCGGCAACCCCGCCAGCCATCCCATATGGCGCGATGCCGAAGCCGCGAGGCTCTGCACCGAACGCCTCATCCGCATTGCCCGCCGCACTGGAAAACGCATCCATGTTCTGCATGTCTCAACCGCCGAAGAAATGCCGCTACTCGCCGCCAACAAGGACGTGGCGACCGTTGAAGTGACACCTCATCACCTCACCCTGTCTTCCGATGATTACGCAAAGCTGGGAACTCTCATGCAAATGAATCCGCCCGTGCGCGCCACGGAGCATCAGCGCGCCATCTGGCACGCGCTTCAATCCGGCGTGGTCGATATCCTCGGCTCCGACCACGCGCCGCACACCCGCGAAGAAAAAGCCAAACCCTATCCCGGCTCGCCATCGGGGATGCCCGGCGTGCAAACCCTGGTTCCGGTCATGCTTGATCATGTGAACAAGGGACGACTTTCCATCGAACGCTTTGTCGATCTCACCTCCCACGGTCCCGCCCGCATTTTCGGAATTGCGCAAAAGGGCCGCATCGCCGAAGGCTTTGATGCCGATCTCACTGTTGTTGACCTCAGGAAAAAGCGCGTGATCAAAAATGGCTGGATCGAAAGCAAATGCGGCTGGACGCCCTATGACGGTTATGACGTTACCGGCTGGCCGCAAGGCACCTTCGTGCGCGGCCAAAAAGTTATGTGGGAAGATCAAATTTTAGGTAAAGCCGCAGGCCGGCCCGTTAAGTTTCTGGAAGCATTGCCCGCGCTAAAGGAGCCCGCATGACCGACAGTTTCCGCGCCATTCAGATTTCCAAAACCGATCAGGGCCAACAGGTTCAGTTTGTAACTTTGAGCGAAGCCGATCTTATCGAAGGCGATGTGACTGTGGCTGTCAGCCATTCCTCGGTGAATTACAAGGACGGTCTGGCGATCACCGGCAAGGCCCCCATCATCCGAAAATTTCCTTTGATCCCTGGTGTGGATTTCGCTGGAACCGTGACCAAATCTTCCCACCGGAACTGGAAGCCCGGCGATCAGGTTATTCTCAATGGCTGGGGTGTCGGCGAACAGCACAACGGCGGCTTTTCCGAAATGGCCCGCGTCTCCGGTGACTGGCTCGTCGCCGTACCGAAGGGCTGGACCTGTGCCGATACAATGGCCGTTGGCGTTGCCGGCTACACCGCCATGCTGTGTGTCATGGCGCTGGAAGAGCAGGGGGTAAAGCCCGGCGATGGTGAAATCCTGGTGACCGGCGCTGCAGGTGGCGTTGGCACTGTTTCAATCGTGCTTCTGGCGAAACTTGGCTACAAGGTTGCTGCCTCCACTGGCCGTCCGGAAGAATCCGAATTCCTTAAAAAACTTGGTGCTTCCACAATCATTGACCGCAACGAGTTCAACGTGCCCGTAAAGCCGCTGGCCAAGATGCGCTGGGCTGGAGCCATTGATTCCGTGGGCTCCACTACGCTGGCCAATGTCATCTCGCAAATCAACAATGACGGCGCCGTCGCCGCTTGCGGCCTGGCCCAGGGCATGGATCTGCCGACCTCGGTTGCCCCCTTCATCCTGCGCGGCGTGAAACTCATCGGCATCAACTCCGTCACCACGCCGCTACCGCGCCGCCAGCAGGCCTGGAACCGCATTGCCCGCGATCTCGATCTCAAGGCGCTTGCCGCTCTCACCACCCATGTGAAGCTTGAAGATGTGCCGCGCGTGGCCGCAGACATAGTCGCGGGCCAGGTTCGCGGCCGTGTAGTTGTGGATATCCGCTAGATCATGGACTTGTCGTTGATCATCATTGGCACAGGGATAGGCATTGCCATGGCGGCGCCCCTGGGCCCGGTCAATCTTATTGTCATCCGCACCGCCCTGTGCCACGGCGTGAAGCTCGCCTTTCTTGCAGGCCTCGGCGCGGTGCTCGCCGACGTGCTGATTGCCGGAATTGCCGCCTACGGCATTCAATCGATCGCCCATCTCATTCTGGATTACGCAAAATTCCTGCAGATCGCCGGCGGGCTCCTGTTGGTCGTTCTGGGCATCCGCACGGCGCGCACCCATTTTGCCGACAGCGATCTTGCGGCCGCACCCCATGCGGCCAGATTCGGCCTCACCTTTTCGCTTTCGGTCACCAATCCCGGCCTTGTGCTGGGCTATCTTGCCATCTTCAGTTCACTGAGCGAGCATCTGGCTCTTGGCACGTCACCATTCCGGCCAGCGTTCATTGTCCTCGGCATTGCCATGGGAAGTGCCTTGTGGTGGCTGGCGCTGAGTTTCGTCATGGGCCGGCTGAAAACCCGGCTTGGACCTTCCACGCTGGACACAATCAATCGCTGGTCAGGAATTCTGGTTGCCGCCTTCGGCTTCCTGCTCCTGTGGAAAGCTTTCGACTGATTATTGCTTGGTCTGCGCCACGGAGAATTCGCCGCCGCGGATGCGGTCCGGCAGTTTCGCGCACATAACCGCAACCGGTTCTTCGCCATAGGTGGCAACCATGTCAGAAAGCGCCGCGAAGATCGCCGCCGTGGCAATGCAATCGGGTTCAAGCCCTTCATAGACGGCTTCTTCCCAGGCATCGAGAATGTAGCGTAGCGCCAGGTGTTTGGCCTCGGCTGGATAGGCCGCAGGCACCGGTTTGGTCCGAAATTTCAACATAACAGTCTTTTCAATTGACGTATTGATCCCCGCCCGCAGCGCTTTTCCACCAGCGCCCCGCATTCGTTAATTCACCATAGCAAAGGCGCGGCCTTTCGCGACTCGTTCCTTAAAAAAGGGTTAATATGAACAATGAATTTTAAGTCAAACCCCTAGCAGAGCCTGGGCCCGGGCAATGGCCTCGCGGACCTGGGGCGCGAACTCAAGGGAATCGAGTTCATCAGGTGCCTCCCACCGGGCGGCCAGCGCGTCACTCGAAGCGGTGGCCTTGCCCGCCGTCCAAAACCCGCCATAGCAGGCAATGGCATAGTGGAACGGGGGATCCTGCCGGATGATTTCATAGAGCCCGACAAATGCACTGAGACGAGCCGTGATTCCCGTTTCTTCCAGGAGCTCCCGCTCGGCTGCAGCAAGCGCCGTTTCGCCCCGCTCCACTTGGCCGCCGGGCAGGCTCCACAGGCCCACGGGCGCCTTGGCCCGCTGAACCAGCAAGACCTTGCCGGCCTTCCACACACAGGCCGAAGCCCCGAGCCTAGGGAAGTGTTGAAGGTCAGGCATTGAGTTACGCTGGCTCCATGTGTGGCCTCTATAGTTTCAGGAAAACTGCGGAAAGCAGCGGGGATTTTTTTGGACGATAGCCCCCGGACAAGATTGCGAATAAGCGCGAATTCTGCTCTAATGCAAACATGGTTCGTATCATTATTTGCGTAATTGGATTGCTTCTCTTTCCTTCATCGTCATATGCATTGACCTGCAATCAATGGTACGACACCATGAGCGGTTTTATTGAAGAAGGTAAGCAGATTCAGGCAAAGCTGAAATCGTTGGAAAAGGATCCGCCTGCTGTCTGTGCTTTTCGCCGGAATACGCAAATTCCAATTATGCGGCGCAATCTGCTGATGATTGAGAATTTTTATCCCTGTGCGGCTCCAACCGGGCTGGCTGCCAGGGACACCGCCGTGAGCATTCGGCACGTCCTGCAAAAACTTGTAAATGACACAGCATCCCAGTGCGCAGCTGCAGGCATGTAGATAGAATTTCAGCCCTGAAAGCGAAGAGGGCACCCAAGTAACCGTTCCTGGCCAGCAAGCGCGCCGTTGCCGCGAACTGCAGTGTTGCCCACAGTTTTGAGCATGATTACGGCGCCCGGGCCCACCGGCCCGGCTACAAGCCCTTTCGCCTGCACTCAGTTCGCCTGGTTGTCCCGCAACGCCTTCAGCCGGTCCGCGATGCTCGTAAGGCCGCCGGCAAAAACCTCATTCAGGTCGTCGGTGCTGGTGCTCGCTTTCCGCTCGAGACGGTGCAGGCGGCTTTCGAGATTCTCGATTTCTGCCCGGTTGCTGGCCATGAACCTTGCTTCGAGGTCCTGCAGCCGGCGCTCCTGGCTTTCGGCAGCCTCGCGCATGTCGGCCTCGATCTTTTGCCCCAAGGCTTCCATCTTAAGTTCGACCTGTTTGGTCAGCTCGCCGATTTTCGCATCGATCACCAGGAACATCTCCGAGAGCATTTCCTGCTGGGAATCCGCGGATTTCTGCAGTTCCTGCTTCAAAAATTCCGCCTGCTCGCGATTCTGGTCCGTGCTGTCCAGGGATTTGGCCACGAGTTCATCGGTGACATGGGAAAGGGTCGCCCATTTCCGTTCCAGCGCCCGCAACGCCTGCTGCACCTCGCGGTCCGATTCCTCGAGGATGGTCACGACCTCCTCGAACATCGCGTCGTGAAGCTTGTGCGTGGGGCCAACCAGCAGCTTGCGGATGTTCGCCAGCGAGACTGCCGGATCCGAATCGTCCGCCATCGCCGCAAGCACCTTCTTGCTCACCCCCGGCTTGGCGTATTGCACCAGTTTCGCGCCGAACTGCCCGGCGATATTGAAAAACGGCGCCGGCTGGACCTGCCTGTCGGACAGGCGCAGGTCACCAGATCTTTTCTCGGGTTCGCCGGTCAGTCTTGCGGAAAATGCCTTGTCGAATTCGTCCCGTTCACGCTTGCTTGGTAGTGGATTCACGTCGCTCTCCCCGAGGTCAGTTACTGCCGTCCACTTGTCTTCGCTCGAAACCCGCCGAAATCCCGATTGTTAACAATGCTTAATATCTAAGAAACATCCTTAACAATCCAGCGACCGCTCGGATGTTAGTAAATTGTTAACCTTAACGGAGTCCATTTCCACAGCAAGATCATGCCCGAATCAAGGCAGACCCCGGGCACCCCCTCAGGGGCCGTCGAGTCGCTTGCCGTAACTGGTCACCGGATTGACCTCGTAGCCCAGGCGTTCATAGAAGCGGCCTGCCGCCGCATTGTCGTTACGCACCATGAGATTGATCTTCCACACGCCGCGCTCGCGCAGCCATGTTTCGCCGGCGGCAACCGCCGCCTTGCCATATCCGCGCTTGCGAAACGCCGGATCAACCGCGAGGTAGTAGATGACGCCCCGGTGCCCGTCATGGCCGACCATCACCGAGGCCACAATGCGGTCATCGAGAATGCCAACCAGCACCGTCGATGTAGCGCCTTCCCGCGCGAACTGAATGTCCTTATACGGATCATTCCACGGGCGCGTTAATTCGCAGGCTTTCCAAAGGTTTACGACGTTTTCCAGATTCACATCCTGAGCTTCGCGGAAAGCCAGCGTCATGGCAGCACCTTGCCCGGATTCATGATGTTGCCGGGATCGAAAAGCTTTTTGAGATCACGCATCATCTGCAGTTCAACCGTCGATTTGATTTCCGCCATTTGGTGTTTCTTCAGCCGCCCGATGCCATGCTCGGCGCTGACCGAGCCGTCAAATTTCAGCACCACGTCGAACACCACCGCGTTCATTTCATTCCACTGGTCGATATACGTCTTTTTGTCCATGCCAAGTGGCTGGCTCACGTTGAAATGCAGGTTGCCGTCGCCCATGTGCCCGAACGACATCACCCTTGCCTGCGGCATGAAGTTTTCCACCGCTTTCGTGGCTTCGACGATGAATTGTGGAATTCTTGAGACGGGCACCGAAACATCGTGCTTGATCGAGCCCCCCTCGAATTTCTGCGATTCGGGCATCAGTTCCCTGATAGCCCACAGCGCCTGGCGTTGGGCCTCCGATTGCGCCACCGTGGCATCCGTCACCAGCCCCCGCGCCATGGCCTCTTCCAGAATGGCCTCAAAACTGCCGGCAGGGGGATCAGCCAGCTCGCTCAACGCATACCATGGCGAAAATTCCTCCAGGGGATTGCTCACGCCCATGTGCTTCACCGTAAAATCCATGGCAATGCGTGGCAGCAGTTCAAAAGCCACCACCCGGTTGCCGCTCATCTCCT
The DNA here is from genome assembly GCA_016792825.1 of Hyphomicrobiales bacterium. Lineage (GTDB taxonomy): Bacteria > Pseudomonadota > Alphaproteobacteria > Rhizobiales > Aestuariivirgaceae > Aestuariivirga. The sequence goes on along the minus strand of JAEUMI010000057.1, from coordinate 11,216 downwards.
TCGCCAGCGACAGGAGATCGACCGCCGCCTGGGGCGATGTGACCGCAATGAACGCCGTCTCGTGGGTGCGCGGCTTCGGATAGAGCTTCAAAACAGCTGCGGTGATTACCCCAAGCGTGCCTTCCGCCCCGATGAACAGGTTCTTGAGGTCATAGCCGGTGTTGTCCTTGCGCAGGCGCCGCAACCCGTTCCAGATGCGCCCGTCCGGCAGCACGACTTCCAGCCCCAGGCACAGGTCGCGCGCATTGCCATAGGCCAGCACGTTGAGGCCACCCGCATTGGTGGAAAGATTGCCGCCAATCCGGCACGAGCCTTCCGAGGCAAGGCTTAAGGGAAACAGCCGTCCCGCCTCGTTAGCCGCATCCTGCACCGATTTCAGCGTGGCCCCGGCCTGCACCGTCATGGTGCTGTCCGGCGCATCCACGTTCAAGATCTTCGTCATCCGGTCCAGCGAGAGCAGCAGTTCTTCGCCGCTCTCAAACGGAATCTGCCCGCCCACCAGCCCCGTATTGCCCGACTGCGGAACGATGGCTGTTCCCGTTTCGCTGGCCAGCTTCAGGATGCGTGAAACTTCCTCGGTGCTGCCTGGCCGCATCACCAGCGGCGATTTCCCTACCCAGATCTCGCGCCACTCCGTCATGTAGCCCACCATGCCGGCCACATCCCGGATGGCATGTTTCTCGCCCACGATGGCGGCAAATTGGTTCAAGAGCTCGGGTGTCATGATTTTGGCCTCGGGGCCGCGGCGCGGCGTAAACGGTCATTGATGGCTTCGCCCAAACCTTCGTTGGGAATTGGCGCAACCGCGATGGCCTTCACGCCGAGGCCATCCAGTTCATGCAGCAGGCGGAAGAGGTTGGCCGCGGCCTCAATCACATCGCCCCGCGCCGAAAGCGTATAGGGGCCGCTGGCATGCGCGCCGAAGCCAAGATAGCTTTCTCCCTTGTACGGGGCCGTGGCGCCCAGGCGCAGGAAGGCGTGCGGCGCGTAGTGGCTTTCCATCTGCCCCGGCGAATGCGGCTGCGCCGGATCCGCTTCAACCGCAAGCTCATGGCCAAGAACCTTCTCGATGGCATCGCGCGACAATCCGCCGGGCCGCAGCAGCGTGGCCCGCTCACCCATGAAACTGACAACCGTTGACTCGACGCCAACGGAGCAGGGGCCGCCATCCAGGATGACAGCCACCTTCTTGCCCAGCCCGCGCTTCACATGCGCCGCCGTTGTCGGGCTCACGCGCCCGGAAAGATTGGCGCTCGGCGCAACGACGGGCCGGTCAACCGCCCGCAGCAGCTCCAGCGCCAGCGGATGATTGGGAACGCGCAGCGCGATGCTGGAAAGCCCCGCCGAGGCCAGCAGCGAAACCGGGCAGCGCACCGCCCGCGGCACCACCACGGTCAAAGGCCCTGGCCAGAAAGCCTGCGCCAGTTTCTTTGCCTCCGCTGAAAATTCACCCAGCGCAAACGCCGCTTCGGCGGCATGAACATGCGAGATCAGCGGATTGAAACTGGGCCGCCCCTTGGCTGCAAACAGCTTCGCCACCGCCGCATCATGCGTCGCATCGGCGCCGAGCCCATAGACCGTCTCCGTCGGGAAAGCGACAAGCTTGCCCTCTTTCAAGGCCCCGGCGGCCGCATTTATTTCAGTGGAATTCGTCATGGAAGCCGCTCTATAGCAGGCACATGAATACACTTCTATACACCCATCCTGCCTCCCTTAATCACTTGACGCCGGAAGGCCACCCCGAACGGGTGGACCGCATCAAGGTCATCAACAAGATCCTCGAATCGCCCCATTTTGCCGATCTCAAACGCCAATTGGCGCCCTTGGGCAAGGAGGAGGATATCCTCCGTGCCCACACCCAGGAGCATCTCCATCACATCCAGTCCATGTCCCCGGAAGAGGGCTTTGAATATGTCGATCCCGATACGGTGATGTCGCCCGGCTCCCTCGAAGCAGCACTGCGCGCCGTAGGGGCCGCCACGGCTGCCGTCGATGCCGTTTTCACCGGCAAGGCCGACAATGCCTTCTGTGCGCTCCGCCCGCCCGGCCATCACGCGGAATCGCGCAAGCCCATGGGCTTCTGCCTGTTCAATCAGGTAGCCATCGCCGCCCACTATGCGCGGGCCCGCTATGACGCGGAGCGTGTCGCCGTGGTTGATTTCGACGTCCATCACGGCAATGGCACCCAGGAAATCTTCTGGTCGGACCCCGGCCTGTTCTATGGCTCTACTCACCAGATGCCGCTTTACCCCGGTTCCGGTGCGGCCAATGAAACCGGCGTCGGCAACATCTTCAATGCGCCGCTCAGGGCGGGCGACGGCAGCGTGCAGTTCCGCGATGCCATGCGCAGCATCATCCTGCCAGCCCTCGATGATTTCGCACCCGATCTGGTGCTCATCTCGGCGGGCTTCGATGCCCACCACGCCGATCCCTTGGGCAGCCTGCAACTGAGCGAAGAGGATTTCGCCTGGGCCACCCTGGAACTCATGGGCGCGGCGGATGCCCATTCGCAAGGCCGCGTTGTGTCCGTTCTGGAAGGCGGCTATGATTTGCAGGGGCTGGCGGCATCCGTTGCCATCCATGTGCAGGCCCTCATGCGGGGCACCGATGCGCTGGACCACGACGATGACGAGGATGATGAGACATGACGAAATTTCCGGAAATCGCCGCACTGCCCTTCGAAAAGGCTTTGGCCCAGCTTGAGGAAATCGTTTCGAAGCTCGAATCCGGCAAGGTCGATCTCGAGCAGTCCATCGCCATCTATGAAAAAGGCCAAGCCCTGAAGGAACATTGCGAAAAGCAGTTGAAGGACGCCGAAGCCCGCATCGAGAAAATCACCCTGAAGCCCGATGGCAAGCCATCCGGAACGGCGCCCCTGGACGTGGAGTGACACGCCACCGCCTTGATGAACTCCTGGTTCAGCGCGGGCTTTATTCCTCCCGTTCCCGTGCAAGGGATGCCATCGCCCGCGGCACCGTGACAGTCGATGGCGTCGTAGCCGCCAAGCCCGCGCAGAACACCGGCCTCGAAAGCCGCATTGAAATTCTCGATGATGCGCGGAACTATGTCTCGCGTTCCGCACTCAAGCTCAAAAGCGGACTCAGTTTCTTCAATATCACCGCCAAGGGCTTGAATTGCCTGGATATTGGCGCATCGACAGGAGGCTTCACCCAGGTGCTTCTGGAGCAGGGGGCGGCCCATGTCACCGCCATCGATGTGGGCCACGGCCAGTTCGACGCGTCACTTCACTCAAATCCGAACGTAACCTCAATCGAGGGCCTCAACGCCCGCGATCTCACCGCCGATCACCTCAAGCACAAGATCGATCTCATCGTCTGCGATGTCAGTTTCATCTCCCTGAAACTGGCCTTGCCCGCCGCACTCGCCCTCGCCGAAGCCGGAACCCGACTTCTGGCCCTGACCAAACCCCAGTTCGAAGCCGGCCGCGACGCCATAGGCCGCGGCGGCATCGTCAGCGACCCGCAAGTCCATGAACGCGTCTGCAAGGATGTATGCGCATTCCTGACCGCCCAAAACTGGAAAGTCCTCGGCCTCACCCCCGCCTCAATCGAAGGCGGCGACGGCAACAGGGAATTCCTGATCGCGGCGGTGAAGGCCTAACCAATCTGCGCCCGGTGCCGCAGGAAGTGATCCGCCAGCACCAGTGCCATCATCGCTTCAGCGACGGGCACGGCGCGGATGCCGACGCAGGGGTCGTGCCGCCCCTTGGTGGAGATATCCGTGTTCGTGCCCTGCGCCGTGATTGTTTGCCGCGAGGTGAGAATGGAGGAGGTGGGTTTCACCGCCATCCGCACCACGATGTCCTGGCCGCTCGAAATGCCGCCCAATATGCCACCCGCGTGGTTTGACAGAAACTCCGGCTTGCCGTGGCGCATGCGGATTTCATCGGCGTTCTGCTCGCCGGAAAATGCCGCCGCCGCAAAGCCAGCACCTATTTCCACGCCCTTCACCGCGTTGATGCTCATCATCGCCGCCGCCAGGTCCTGGTCGAGCTTGCCATAGACCGGCGCACCCCAGCCGGCAGGCACGCCGGAAGCCGTGACTTCAACAACCGCGCCGCAGGAAGACCCCGCCTTGCGCACCCCGTCGAGATACTCTTCCCATTGCGCCGCCGCTTTTGCATCCGGTGAGAAGAAGGGATTGTTGTGAACCTCGGCCCAGTCCCAGTTTTTGTAATCGATCTTGTGCGTGCCCATCTGCACCAGCGCCCCGCGAATGGTGATGCTAGGAATGACTTTCCGCGCCACCGCACCGGCCGCCACCCGTGCCGCCGTTTCGCGCGCCGAAGAGCGCCCGCCGCCGCGATAATCACGCAAGCCATATTTCGCCTGGTAAGTCAGGTCCGCATGGCCCGGGCGGAACTTGTCGCGGATCTCCGTATAGTCCTTGGAGCGCTGGTCCACATTCTTGATCAACAGCATGATCGGCGTGCCAGTGGTCACCGGGCCATCGGTGCGGTCATCCTCAAACACGCCGGAAAGAATTTTCACTGCGTCGGGCTCCTGCCGCTGCGTTGTGAAACGGCTTTGCCCCGGCCGTCGCTTGTCGAGGTAGCCCTGGATGTCCTCCACCGAAAGCTTGATCCCCGGCGGGCAGCCGTCAACCACGCAGCCCATGGCTGGCCCGTGGCTTTCCCCAAAGGTCGTCATGCGGAAGAGATGGCCGAATGTGTTGTGTGACATGAAAATGTTTTAGGGCGGCAGTGGCGTCCCGTCAAACCACTCCGCGTGGCCCTCGGCAATCCGGCAAAAACGCCCCTGATGCATGCGAATCTCTACCAGTTCACGCATGTTCATGGCGGTCAAATGCCCGATCAGGCAGCGCCCGATGGCACCGTGCGAAACAACCACCGTAGGATCCTGAACGCCGGCCAGCCAATGGCGCAGGCGGTCCTGCCCGTCCGCGTAACTTTCACCGCCCTCGGGCCGCCAAGAATAGCGCGTGTCAGGATCGGCGGGATAGATGGGCGAGGCCTTGAGCTCCCAGAAGGGCTTGCCTTCCCACACGCCAAAGCCAAGCTCCTTGAGGGAAGGGGAAATCGAAACATGGCTATTCAGCAATGACAGCGCGTCTGAAATATAAGCCATAGTCTGCCGCGTCCGGCCCAATGGGCTCACCGCGAAGCGGCACTCCTTGGTCACTTCCGGATGCGCCGCGAAAGCCCGCGCCACATCCTGCGCCTGCGCATGCCCCGTCTCATTCAGCGGAATATCCGTCCAGCCCTGGATGAGCCCCAGGCGGTTCCACTCGGTCTCTCCGTGGCGCACGAAATAAATGGGTGGCAGTGACTTACTCACCGTTGGGCGCAACACTCATGTCAGGGGCCGTCGGATTCTTCATGCCGACAACATGGTAGCCCGAATCCACATGGAGGATTTCACCAGTCACGCCGCGTGAGAGGTCGGAGAGCAGATAGAAGGCGCTGTCGCCCACTTCCTCCGTCGTCACCGTGCGCCGCAGCGGCGAGTTGTATTCATTCCATTTCAGGATGTAGCGGAAGTCGCCGATGCCCGAGGCGGCAAGCGTCTTGATCGGCCCGGCGGAAATAGCGTTGACGCGGATGTTCTTCGGTCCCAAATCTGCCGCCATGTAGCGCACCGAGGCTTCAAGGGCCGCCTTGGCCACCCCCATCACATTGTAATGCGGCATCCATTTTTCAGCACCATAATAGGTGAGCGTCAGCAGCGAGCCGCCGTCTTTCATCAGCTTTTCGGCGCGCTGGGCGATGGCCGTGAAGCTATAGCAGGAAATGAACATGGTCTTGCTGAAGTTGTCAGCACTGGTGTCGACATAGCGTCCGGTCAGTTCGTCCTTGTCGGAAAAGGCAATGGCGTGAACCACGAAGTCCAGCTTCCCCCAGGCCTTTTCGATGGCCGCAAATGTCGCATCGACCGAGGCCATGTCCGTCACGTCGCAGGGCACTACAAGCTTCGCGCCGATTTCGGCGGCCAAGGGCTCAACCCGTTTCTTGATGGCATCGCCCTGATACGTGAAGGCCAGTTCCGCCCCATGCCGCGCGCAGGCCTGCGCAATCCCCCAGGCAATCGACCTGTTATTGGCAACGCCCATGATCAGCCCGCGTTTGCCAGCCATCAAGCCTTTGGTATCGTTCATGATTTTCCCTGATCAATGCAGATAGCGGCCCGCAAGCAGCCGCCTCAGCGCTATTTGGCATAGTTAAGCAGGGAAGGAAAGGGCGGGAGCCGTTCAGTTTGGGCTCCCCCCGCTCCTATTCGGCCAACAGGACGCCGGAACCGCCCATTTCTTTCGGCACGTCCTTCTGCTTGGGCAGGCCGTCTTTCACTGGTAGCACGGTTTCCTGGTAATGGACATGCACCCCGGGCTTGAACTCCACCGACGGAATGACCGCGGCATAGACATCAACCAGCTTCCAGTGCGGATGATCGGTGAACAGATGCCCGCCGCAGGTCTTGCACCACTTCCGCAGGCTCCTGTCGGTCCGGTGATGGACCCCGATGTTTTCCGCGCCCTTGGTGATCTTGAGCGCCTCGGGCGGCCATAGCGTAAAGGCATTGACGGGCCCGGCCGACCACTCCCAGCAGGAACTGCAGTGGCAATAGCCCATCGCGGCGGGTTCCCCGGTAACGGCGAACTCAACGGAACCGCAAAAGCACTTCCCCTTGTTGGTATTTGCGTTTGTCATCTAGGTCTTCCTTTCATTCAGAGATGGGTTTGATTGGAGGGAGCAATCACTAACGCGGTGGGTAGGTCCGGTTGGCAATCCTCTCGATGTCGGACCGGGTGATGCCCAGATCCTTCAACATGTAATTGTCCAGTCTGCCGAGCGCCGTGCGGATCCGTCGCCGTTCAATCGCTGCGGTGATTTTAGTCACCGCAATGCGAAAGAAACTGGAATTGGCCTGCAGGAATCCCGTAGTGGTCTTGCTCCGCATCACTTGCTCCAAAGTATTTCTGCTAATGGGCCGCGCCGTGCATGGCGTCGCAGCTCACATTGGGATTGTTGTCGGCAAAGGCGCCGGTTGGATTGGGCCGCCAGGCCCAGACATGCAGCTCGTAGAACTTGTCGAGACCATAGCGGTTCGGCTCGGTCACGAAGTTGAAGAGGTGGTCATCCAGTGCCGCCGGCCCCTTGAAGGCAATATATTCAACGGCCACAAGATCCATCTTCCCGTCGGCTTTCGGCTCATACATCACCGCCTCGGGTTTTGCGATATCGACGATCCCATCTTTGAGAAGCGCACCGTTTACATAGTGCACACCCATGGCGCCGCCCTGCAGGCCGCTGGCGCAGGGAATGGGTGAGTAGCCTTCGGCCACCGCCACCGCCACATCCTTGAAGCGGTCATTGGCGGCGCGGACCTTGTCAACCAGCGGGTTGGCGCTGTCGGCCAATGCCGATGCAGCCGCAAGCACGGATAGAAGGGCAAGGCCCACAGGCAAACGATATGTCTTCATGTCAGTCTCTAGTTTGTTTTGCTATTTGCAATGATCAGGCATGGCCAGAACCAGCCATCAGTCGGCAGCACCCTAGAAAAACACCGTTATTGCTCCGTCATTTCCACCCGGGGGTGGGGTGACTTCCACGTTATTTCTGCTAGGAAGCAGCCGGAAAGGTGCTGGACAATGAAGCTGAAGCTGTTCGGTGGGTTCGCGCTTAAGGAAAACCGGTCGGAAATGGTTCCGGTTTCGCTGCGCCGTGGCCAGGCGCTACTGGCCTATCTCGCCTCCCGGGAAACGCGCCGTGAAAGCCGCGAAGTCCTGCTCGATATGTTGTGGCCTGACCGCTTCAAGGAGCAGGCCCAGGCCAGCCTCCGCCAGGTTATCTTTGAGCTCAAGGCCCTGGCGCCCGCCGATGCGCCCGTTCTGCTCACCTCGCGCAATGACGTGGCCCTTGGGCCTGCGATAGAAGAATGTGATCTCTGGAGTTTTGAGGAACGCACCGCGGCAAACCAGATTGAGGATGCGGAATTTTTGCTCGGGCTTTACTCCGGTCCTTTTCTTGATAGCCCGCCGCTTGCAACCGAGCCGTTCCTGCAATGGACCGCCATTCAGCGCTCGCGCCTTGAAAACCAGCTTGAAACCTCAATCCTCAACGCCACGGGGGAAAACCCCAGCCCCGCCGACATGGAAAGAAGTGTCCGGCTCCTGGCCAAGCTCGTGGAACTCTGCCCCATGTGTTTCCAGGCCCTGTGGCGGCTCATGGAACTCTCAGCCACAAGTGGCGACCCTGCAACCGCCGTCAGATATTACGAACACTTCACCAGGCGCTTGAAACTGGAATTCAACGAGGCTCCACCGCCGGAACTTTCCGATTTCTACACCTCGCTCAAGGCCGCACCCCGGCAGGGCATCGCGCCCTATGCACCTAAGCGCCAGCTAGCTTTTGTCCATAAGAACCCCTGGATGCGGGCCCGTTCCGATGCGCCCGTCGTCGCCGTTCTGCCTTTCCGCTATGCTGGAACGCGCAGCGACTGTGCGGCGCTCGCTAATGCCGTGTGCGAGGATATCACCCTCATGCTCTCCGGCTGTCGCTGGCTCAGCGTCCTGTCGCGCAGCGCCACCCACAATGTCCGCAGCGACGGCGACTTCATTCCGCGCGATTTTGCCCGCCTCACCGGTGCCAATCATCTGGTCTATGGCACCATCACAGACCGGGCCGACAGCCTCTCGCTCTCCGTCGAACTCGCCGATGCCGAGACGGGCTACATCACTTGGGCCAAGCGTTATGACGCCACCGGTCAGGATCTTTTGTCCTGGGCCGGCGAAGTTTGCCCGATGATTGTCGCGGCCCTCGATCCCGCCCTTGCCGAAAGTGAGCACCAGGCCCTGCGCAAGCCCACCCTTGCCGCAACCGACTGCCTGATTGCCTATCAGTATCTCGTCATTGGCTATCGTCATTATCACGCGGCGCAATGGCAGCAGGCCATAGCCGCATTCCAGAACGCCGTGAACGAGGACGCCACCTACGCCCATGCCCACGCCATGATTTCGGTGAACCGCTACATGGACGCCCAGATTTCGCGCAACCCTGGCTTCGACGGTGAATTGGAAAAGGCCGAGCACAGCGCCCGCCGCGCCCTGGAAATCGACCCTTCAGAAGCCAAGGCCAACATTGGCCTCGGCCAGATCATGGACTGGCGTGGACGCCACAGTGAGTCCATGGGCTATCTCGAGCGCGCCGTTGTCCTCAATCCAAGTTTTGCCCATGCCTCGACGGCGCGCAGCTACCATGCAGTGATGACCGATTCCTTTGAATCGGCAAAAACCCATATTCAAAACGCCATGCGCCTGCGGGTGGGTGATGCGGGACTGGGTTTTTGCCTGCCGTCAAAGGCCCTCGCTGATCTCCACCTGGGAAATTTCAAGGACGCGCTGCAAACCGCCCATTGGGCCATGCGCCTCACCCCCGACTTCTGGTTGACTCGCCTTGTCCTCGCCGCAAGCCTGCATGCCGCCGGCGATTTCGAATCCGCCGCAAGCCTGGTGCATGATCTGAAGCGCGATTACGCCGGCCTCAACGCCGATGAATTCGCCGCGTGGTTTCCCTACGCAAATCCCCGCGATGGCGTTGCGATCACCAAGTCCCTTGTGCAGTCGGGCTGGCATTGAGGCTGCGTCACGACAGTGATTGGTTCGGATCAGGCACCAGATTTGTCGGATTAGTATTTTCAGTCAGTTCACCACACGCCAGCGCCCGTCCGGCGTCTGGCAGGCGGTGCCTTCAATGACATCCGGTTCGCCCTCCACCCAGATGGTATGCTCGAAATCCCGGCATAGTCCGCCGTCGCGCTCAAAGCTGCGCTTTGGCCGGAAGCGTCCGCGATGCCCGCTTTCACGGTTTTCCCAGGTGATTTCCCGCCCCGTGCTGAATGAACGGGTCGCCGCGCCATAGGCGTAATTGCGGTCTTCGTCATCAAGGCTCCGGCCAACCTTGCCGCCCACGACAGCGCCAAGCGCCGCGCCGAGAACGGTTGCTGCCGCGCGGCCCTTGCCATGGCCCATGGTGTTGCCGAGCAGGCCTCCGGCAAGGCCGCCGATCAACGCGCCGGAAGTTTCCTTCGGTCCGGCGTCCTGGGCGCATCCGGCAAGCATGAAGCCTGCCATTGCAACTGCTGCATAGGTCTTGATCATCCGCTGAATTCCCCGCGACTTGCGTCCCATATTGCTTTAACCATCTAGGGAGCAAATGAGCGCTTCCCGTGGCCGAAGTGGGATGAAATGTGAAGAGTCTGGGGCTACATTGGACCCCTCGAATGATTGGTTAATGCCATGAGCCTGAGCGACCTGACGACCCTGACCGCCGCCTACGGTTTTACCGAGCGCAACGATCCGCTGCAGCTTTTTGCCGACTGGCTGGCTGACGCGGAGAAGTCCGAACCCAATGATCCCAACGGCATGGCGCTTGCCACCGTTGATGAGGAGGGCCTGCCCAATGTCCGCATGGTCCTTTTGAAAGACGCCGATGAGCGCGGCTTTGTTTTTTACACGAACTATGAAAGCCAGAAGGGCCAGGAAATTCTGGGCACCATGAAGGCTGCCCTCTGTTTCCACTGGAAGTCGCTGCGCCGCCAGGTGCGGGTGCGCGGGCTTGTCGAACAAGTGACTGCGGCAGAAGCCGATGCCTATTTCGCCTCGCGCGCCAAGCAGAGCCAGATCGGCGCTTGGGCCTCCCAGCAGTCCCGGCCTCTGGAAGGGCGCTTTGCCTTGGAAGCCTCCGTTGCCATGTATGGCGCGAAATATGCGTTGGGCGCGGTTCCCCGCCCGCCCCAGTGGTCCGGCTTTCGCATCCAACCGCTTTCCATTGAATTCTGGCACGACCGGCCCTTCCGCCTCCATGACCGGGTCGTCTTCCGCCGACCCGATCCCGGTAGCGGCTGGACCAAGACGAGGTTATATCCCTGAACCATGACTCAACCCCCCGACTCCGAACGCAAGACCCTGATCCTCACCGGCGCCTCGCGCGGCATTGGCCATGCCACGGTGAAGCGTTTTTCAACCGCCGGCTGGCGGGTGATTTCCTGCTCACGCCATCCCTTCCCCGAGGATTGTCCGTGGGATGCGGGCCCGGAAGATCACATCCAGGTTGATCTCAGCGATTCCGCTGACACCGCCGCCGCAATTCTCCGCATGAAAGATAAACTGAAAGAACAGGGCTCGAAGCTTCATGCCCTGGTCAACAACGCCGCCATCAGCCCCAAGAAACCCGATGGCGC
>JAEUMI010000053.1 GCA_016792825.1 Hyphomicrobiales bacterium | reverse complement strand
ACATCGGCCTGATAGTCTGCCGCCGCCTGAACTTCGCTGCGCTGGCTCACCTGCGGCACGCCCACATCCCACAGAGCATCACCCGGTGTCCAGGCAAAGGCATCGGAAACAATGGTGATCACAGTAGTACGGTCAGTGGTTTTGGCCCAATCCAACGCAAGGCCCAGTTCGGCCAAGCCTTCAACGCGACGAACCAAAGCCCCCATTGATTCCGCATGCTTGGCATAATCGACGCTGAAGGGCTCCTTAACCTTGCAGTCCTTGATGAGGTTGTTAAAGGAAACACCTCCCTTGAAATTCTGTAACCGGTTGATGACTGCGTAGCCGCCGTTGTCGCAAACCACCAAGATCAGCTTATGGCCTGCAAGTACCGAGGAATAGATATCTGAATTCATCATCATGTAGGCGCCGTCGCCCACCATGACGAAAGTCTCCCGTGTCGGATCGGCCATGGCCGCGCCCCAGCCGCCGGCAATCTCGTAGCCCATGCAGGAGAAGCCAAACTCAACGTCAAAGCTGTTGGCTGATTTGACCCGCCAGTTTTTCATCATCTCGCCAGGAAGGCCGCCGGACGCGGTGATTGCATAATCGCGTTCGCTGGCCTTGGCGTTCACGACGCCAACGATCTGCGCATAGGTCGGCACCGGCGAATTCGTCGGCTTTTGAAACCCGTCAAGCATCTTGTCCCATGCGGCAAATTCGGCGCGGGCCTTTGCCATCCATTTCGTGTCAGCCTTCCAGCCTGTGAGCGCCGCTGCCAATTCGTCAACCGCCTCCTTCGCATCGCCCACAACGGCAAGCGCCTGGTGCTTGGTTGCATCCCAACGCGCTGCGTTGATGGAAATGAATTTCGCCTCCTGCCTGAAGCAGGTCCACGAGCCGGTCGTAAAGTCCATGAGCCGGGTACCAATGGCAATGACAAGATCAGCCTCGGCAGCCAGGGCATTGGCCGAAGTCGAGCCCACGATGCCTATGGCGCCTGCATAGGCATCATGGCTGTGAATGACGGTTCCCTTGCCCGCTATGGTCTCGGTGATCGGAATGCCGTGTGCCAGGGCAAACCTGGCTACACTTTCCTCCGCCCCTGAATAGCGCACGCCGCCGCCGGCAATGATCAGCGGGCGCCTGGATTTTTTGAGCAGTTCGACCGCCTTCTTCAAACTGTTGCGGTCCGGGCGCGGACGCGGGATTTCATGGACGGTTGGCGCAAAGAAGGCTTCAGGGTAGTCACAGGCATATTCCTGTATATCCTGCGGAAGGGCAATAAAAGCGGGGCCGCAATCGGCAGGATCAAGCATCGTCGCCACGGCTTGCGGCAGTGACGAAATGATTTGTTCGGGATGCACGATGCGGTCCCAGTAGCGGGTGACAGCCTTGAAAGCGTCATTCACATTTATCGTGGGATCGCCGTAATGCTCGACTTGCTGCATCACTGGATCAGGCCTCCGGTTGACGAACGTGTCACCCGACAGGATCAGGATCGGCAGGCGATTGGTGTGGGCAACTCCGGCCGCAGTTATCATGTTTAGCGCGCCGGGACCTATAGAGGATGTCGCCACCATGATTTGGCGGCGGCGCTTGGCCTTGGCAAAACCGATGGCTGCAAGCGCCATAGATTGCTCGTTCTGGCCGCGCCACGTGGGCAGAATGTCTTTCACTGCTTCCAGCGCTTCGGCCAGGCAAGTGACATTTCCATGGCCAAAAATGGCGAAAACCCCGGGAAACAACGGAACCCTTGCGCCATCCATAGTGGTGAACTGGTTGCAAAGATAGCGCACAAGTGCCTGCGCCATAGTCATGCGGATCGTCGACATTCCCAATTCTCCCAATTCTTATGTATGTGCATTCTTCCAACCCTCGCACTCCTTCCAGATGATCTCAAGTGTCAGGTGCAATTGGGCAATGGCCACTATATAATTCAAAT
>JAEUMI010000046.1 GCA_016792825.1 Hyphomicrobiales bacterium | reverse complement strand
GGCGTGCTGACGGCGATCGCCGCGCGCTTCCAGGGCGAGCCCTGCGCCGCTTGGCTCGGACCGGACGGCGCCGGACATTTCGTCAAGACGCTGCACAACGGCATCGAATATGCCGACATGCAGATGATCGCCGAGGTCTACGGCGTGCTGCGCGACGGGATCGGCATGCCCGCAAAGGAGATAGGCCAGGTCTTCGGACGCTGGAACGGGGGACCGCTCAACTCCTACCTGATCGAGATCACCGCGGCCGTACTGGCGGCGGACGATCCGAGGACCGGGAGGCCGATGCCGGACGTGATCGTCGACAGCGCCGGTCAGAAGGGCACCGGCCGCTGGGCCGTCATCGAGGCGCAGATGATGGGCGTCCCCGCCACCGGCATCGAGGCGGCCGTCGCTGCCCGCAGCCTGTCCTCGATGAAGGAGGAACGCGAGGCGGCCGAGCGCGCCTACGGTTCGCCGGTGCGGCCGATCGAGGGAGCCGATCGCGGCGCGTTGCTGGCTGACCTGGAACAGGCCCTGTTTGCCGCCAAGATTGCCGCCTATGCGCAGGGCTTCGCCGTCATGCGCGCGGCCTCGCAGGAGTTCGGCTGGGACCTGCCGATGGCGACCGTGGCGCGCATCTGGCGCGCCGGCTGCATCATCCGCTCGCAATTCCTCGATACCATCGCCTCGGCCTTTGAACAGAACAAGGGCCTGAGCAATCTTCTGCTCGCCCCCGATTTCGTCACCATGATGCAGGGCGCCACCCCGGCACTTCGCCATATCGTGGCCCGCGGCGCCCAGGAAGGCCTGCCGCTTCCGGCGCTCTCCTCGGCGCTGGCCTTTTTCGACAGCTACCGCCAGGCGCGCGGCACCGCCAATCTCATCCAGGCGCAGCGCGATTTCTTCGGCGCCCACGGCTTCAAGCGGCTTGACGGGGAAGGCGACTTCCACGGCCCTTGGGGCAGCGGCAACAATTGATTCAGGAGGAAGCAATGTCCCTGCCAAAACGGCTTTTCGATGGCTATGCGAATTTCCGCAAAGGGCGTTACGCGTCCGAATCGGAACGCTATCGCAAGCTGGGCGAGGGCCAGCAGAAGCCCAAGATCATGATGATCGCCTGCTGCGATTCCCGCGCCGCGCCGGAAACCATTTTCGACGCCGGCCCGGGCGAAATGTTCGTGGTGCGCAATGTCGCCAATCTTGTGCCGCCCTATACGCCCGATGGCGGCCACCACGCCACCAGCGCCGCGCTCGAATTCGCGGTTCTCTCGCTCGCCGTTGAGCATATCGTTGTCATGGGCCATGGCCGCTGCGGCGGCATCCGCGCCGCCGTGGGCGATGGAAGTCCTCTCAGTCACACGGACTTCATCGGCAGCTGGATGCGGCCCATCAAGGACGTAGCCCGCGCCGTTCACCCCGGCGACAATGCCGCCCTGCATGAACGCTTGATCGAGCGCGCCTCCATCGAACATTCCATCGCCAATTTGCGCACCTTCCCGTGGATCCGCATGAAGGAAACCCGCAAGGAACTTACCCTGCACGGCAGCTGGTTCGATGTCAGCATGGGCGAGCTCCACGCCTATGACCAGACCGAGGCGACCTGGCAGCTTATCGAGGTCTAGATCCTAGCGGATCATGTAAACCTTGCGGATGGTTTCATGCACCTTGCAGGTGCCGCGCCAGTCCTTCGGGAAAAACGCCACCGTGTCCGGCACGATCTCGATCACCTCGCCGGATTCATGTGTGTAGGTGCAGCGCCCCAGCAGGAAATGGCAGAACTCGTCGCTTGTCACATGGCAGTTCCAGAAGCCCGGCGTGCAGATCCAGATGCCGCTTTCGCTCTGGCCATTGGGGCCCTTGAAGAGCACCACCCCGCTGGTGCGCGATTCGCCCTCGATCATCGTGGGGATCACGCCCCAGTCCTTGAACGGGCCTTCATAGGTGGCGGGATTTTTCAGCTGCGGGGCGGAAGATGTCAGGTTCATTCTATCTCAACATGTAAACATTGCGCATGGTCTGGTGAACGGTGCAGGTGCCTTTCCAGCCGGCGGGAAACAGCACCATGGTTCCGGCGGTCACTTCAATCACATCGCCGCTGTCATGGGTGTAGGTGGCGCGGCCCGATACGAAGTGGCACAGCTCATCGCGCGGGATTTCCAAAGGCCACGTGCCCTCCGTGCATTGCCAGAGGCCAACTTCCGGCTGGCCGTCTGGCCCCTTGTGCAAGAGCACACCATCATTTTTTGAATTTCCGGCAATCGGATTGGGCTGATGGCCCCAATCCTTCAGCGGGCCTGTGAATGTCGCCGGCCGTTCAAGATGCGGCGCCGAACTGTCGAGCTTTGTTGGCATCAGGCGATCTTCCGCCGCGTCAGGCCATCAATGATCTTCGCCGCCTTGGTCGGCCCATGCTCGGCCCGCATGGCTTTCGAGGTTTTCTGCAGCTTCGCCTTCATTTTCTTGTCCGTCAGCATGGCCATGATCTTGGCGGCCAACTCGTCATCAGTCCAGGTGTAGCGGTCAACCTTGAAGCCGTGGCCGGTTTCCTCAACCCGCGTGGCGTTGTCATGGCCGTCCCAGACATAGGGCATGATAATGGCGGGCTTGCCGAAATACAGGCATTCCGTGAAGGAATTGTTGCCGCCGTGGTGGATCACGCCGTCGACCTTCGGGATCACCGAAGGCTGCGGATACCACTTGTCGATCAGCACATTGGGCGGAATATCCGTATACTGATCAAGATAGTCGCCGACATTGACCAGGGCCCGCACCGGCATCTTCCCGATGACCTTGATCACCCGCTTCAGCAGTTCCGTGTCGCCCGAGCCCAGCGAGCCATAGCTCACATAGAGCAGGGGCTTGTCGTTGTTCGCCGGGAACTGCGGCACCTTGTAGGGCGCGTCTTTCCGCACGCAGCCCTCGAGATACTGGAACTGCTTGGGCGAAAGCTTGTGCCGCCGCTTGAATTTCGCCGCGGTGGGATAGAGCAGGATGTTCATGTGCGGGCTCGCTTCGAAGAACTGCCCCAGCGGATATTTCTTCTCGCCCACGCTTTTCAGGAAGGCGTTGAAGGCGTCATGGATTGGCTTGATCGTGGCGTTGAAATGCTTGCGGTATTTGGCAAAGCCCTTTTTGTCCTTCTCGCCGCAGCCCGAAAGATGCGGCGGAATGTCCGGATCCTCGATCTCGTTTTCCGAGCAGGAAATG
>JAEUMI010000022.1 GCA_016792825.1 Hyphomicrobiales bacterium | reverse complement strand
TATACCGGCTTCGCTGTCACCGGCTGCTCGATGCTGCTGGCCGCACCGCTCATTTTGCTCATGGCCAGCAAACCCTATGCCGAACTGTTTTCCACCACAAACGCACAAACCTGGGCCGAATTGTTTTACCTCGCGGCATTCAACTTGCTCCTCGGCGCGGTGCTCTGGAATTACGGGACCCGCCATCTGCCGGGCGCGGCAGTTGGCGCCTTCCTTTATCTCCTCCCGGTGGTTGCCGTGGCCGCGGGATATCTCATCCTTGGCGAACCGATCACGCCATGGCTCGTTGCCGGCGGCGCCATCATGCTGGCGGGCGTTGCCCTCGCGCAGTCAGGTTCGCGCCAACACTGAAGGAACGGCGTCGACCTTTACCTCATCCAGCGGCACCAGCCAAGACTCAAACATTTCCGCAACCCGTTCCCAGGTGAACTTGGCCGCGCCCTGGCGCACGCCGTCGCGATCCAGTTTGAGCGCGGAATCCACGGCGAGGGAAAGATCAGCGCCCAATGCGCCGGTCACGCCGCTTTCCACCACATCGATGGGGCTTGCCACGTTGAAGGCGGCAACGGGCGTGCCGCAGGCCATAGCCTCGATCATCACGAGGCCAAAGGTGTCGGTCAGGCTCGGAAAAACGAAGACATCGGCCGATGAGAGCGCCCGGGCATAGACATCCTCCCCCAGATATCCGGTGAATACGACCTCGGGATGCCCGGTCTCATAAAGCTTTCGCTCCGGCCCGTCGCCCACCACCACTTTAGTGCCGGGGTTTCCAAGGTTGAGGAATGCTTCCATGTTCTTTTCTTTCACAACCCGGCCCGCGTAGAGAATGATCGGACGTGGCAGGGAAAAGTAGTCGCGCGGCAGATCGTTGAATTTCCGGTGCTCCACACCGCGGGTCCAGACTTTCACGTTCACGAATTTCCGCATTACAAGTTCTTTCGCAATCGTCGCTGTGGGCGTCATCACGGCGCGGCTTGGGCTGTGGAAGCGGCGCAGCAGCCGCCACATGAGACCGCCCACGCCTGGAATGGGCAGCCTTGTTTCAATGTATTCGGCAAAGCGCGTGTGAAAACTTGTCGTGAATGGCAGGCCCCGGCGCAGGCAGGCGCGCCGCGCCGCCCAGCCGAGCGGGCCTTCGGTCGCGATGTGAATGGCCTGCGGCTTGATCGCATCAATCTCGCGGCCTATTCTTGCTGATCCGACGAGACTGAGCCTGATTTCCGCATAGGAGGGGATTGCCCAGGTCCGGTGGCCTTGCGGCGTGACGAAGCGAACCTCATGGCCGCGTTTGCCGAGTTCGCGGCCCACGGTCTGGAGGGTGCGGACAACGCCGTTAACCTGCGGTGGCCATGCATCTGTCACAATCAGGATTCGCATCGTTCCTCCTAGAGTTGCTTTGGCACCCCCTCAGGCATGAACATCACAATTGCATGACAGCCTGGACTGCCCTGTCATGCTCCTGAAGGCGGAACGCCGCATTTGCAATGGCGAGTGCAGTCCCTTATCAATTGGGCATAAAGAACATTTTGCTGAACGGAGCGAAAGTGAAAGACCCATATGACATTCTGGGGGTCGCGCGCACCGCGACCTCTGATGACATCCAGAAGGCTTACCGCCGCCTGGCAAAAAAGCTGCATCCCGATCTCAACCCCGGAGACAAAAAGGCGGAAGAGCGCTTCAAGGAACTCTCCATAGCCAACGACATATTGTCGGATGAGAACAAGCGCAAAAAATTTGATCGCGGTGAAATCGACGCGCTGGGCGCCGAAACGCCGCGCCAGCAATATTACAAGGACTATGCCTCACGGGCTGGCGCCGAACATGCTTACCAGAACCCTTCGGGCTTTGCCGATTTTGCCGGTGCCGACGATATTTTCGCGGAACTGTTTCGGCGCCAGGCGCAGCAGGCCCGGCGTGCCAAAGGCGCGGACGCGCACTACCGGCTTTCCGTCGAGTTTCTCGATGCCATCACAGGGGCAACCCGGCGTTTGACCCTGCCCGATGGCGGGACACTGGACGTTACAATTCCGCCCGGTATTCAAGAGGGGCAGACCCTGCGTCTCCGGGGAAAAGGAATGCCGTCTGCCGGCGAGGGCGAAGCGGGCGATGCCCTGGTGGAAGTCTCAATCCGTCCCCATCGCTTCTTTACGCGGGTTGACGATGATATTCACATTGAACTGCCGGTCACTCTGGCGGAAGCATTTCTGGGCGCC
>JAEUMI010000016.1 GCA_016792825.1 Hyphomicrobiales bacterium | reverse complement strand
GGGCAACGCCGTCCTCGGCGCTTTCCAGGGCGATCCGGATTGCGCCGAAGGCGTGAAGTCCGACACCTGCATTCTGTCCTTCCGGCTCACGGGCCAGGCAGCCAAGCTGCTCTTCGAGGGGTTGCGCGATGAGGCCCGGCGCGAGGAGTGCACCGGCAGCCTGGAGAAGGGCGGCGGCAATGGCCTTTTCTGCCATGCCTATGAGGACGGAACCTATCTCTGCGAGTTCGGCTATTCCTTCAAGGAGGATGCCTTCACCTTCAGCGCCGAAGACTGCTGAAGCCCTTAGACGGGAGTTGACCTAGACTCCCACCTGGATTGGGAGTTTGATCGCGCTCCCGGCTGTCAATTGCGATAGCCGCAACTGATCAAGGAAAGACAATGGCCAAGAAAGCACAAAAGCCTGCGGGCAAAAAAGCCAAGGCGAAAAAATCCGCCGGAAAAAAGCCGGCAAAGAAAAAAGTGGCCGCCAAAAAAACCTCCACCGTGAAGGCCGCCAGGAAATCAGCCCGCGCCTTCGTGAAAGCGGCCGGCAGGAAAGCCACCGCTGCGAAGAAGTCGGGCAAGAAAATGGTGGACCGCGCCATCAAGGCGATTGCTGAAATTGCCGCCCCAATCATCCCCGGTGGCGAGACCAAGTCGTAAGCAACAGCCTTTCCGCCACGAAGCATTCCGGCGCCGCAAACTCTTTTGCTGCGCCTTTGTTCCGTTACAAACCGGTAAGAGTGCTCCGTAGACGGAATATTCCCAACACATTTTCGTGTGCACCGGGTTTGCAACTCCTGCCCGTCTTTTTCATTGAACCACCAGCGGAAATAAATCTGCAACGGTGGGGATGGATAGAAAAAGGAGATCCGACCATGAAGAACTTGAGCCTGGTGACTTTGGGAGCCGCGGTTGGCTTCGCCACCCTGTCACTCACCGGCGGCGGCGCCTCTGCCGCGGCCTTGCAGCCGTTCCAGCCCCTGGCAGCGCAGCAGCAGAATGCCAATGATGGCATGTTGCAGCTTGCCCAGTACAACAAGAATGACCGCCGCATGCGTGACCGCTGGGACAGGAAGCGCGATGGCAAGCGTTGCCATTCACGCTTCGGCAATTGCCGCCATTATTATAGGGGCTATTACTACGAAACCCCGTGGTGGACCTTGCCGCTGATCATCGGTGGCAGCATCGCCGCGCAGAACAGCTATGATGGCGACGGCTATGGCAGCCGCCATGTGGAATGGTGCCTCGACCGTTACCGTTCCTACGACCCGCGTACCAACACCTGGGTGGCCTATAGCGGCCGGGTGAACCAGTGCAACAGCCCCTATGGCTGACACGCTGAATGAAAAAAGCCGGCGTCCGCAAGGGCGCCGGTTTTTTCTATGAATCACAGGCGCTCGGCGGCGATCACGCTGCGCGCACCACCACCATGGTTCCGATTTTCACTTTTTCGAACAAGTCGGCCACATCCTCGTTCAACATCCGAATGCAACCGGAAGACACCGACTTTCCGATGCTTTCAGGCTCGGTTGTGCCATGAATCCGGTAGAGCGTGTCCTTGCCGTCCGCAAACAGATAGAGCGCGCGCGCGCCTAAAGGATTATCCGGGCCGCCGGGCTGGCCATTGGCCCATTTCCGCGCCCGCTTGTCCCGCTCCACCATTTCCCTGGGCGGCACCCAGCGCGGCCAGACGCGCTTCATCCTGATCTCCGCATTGCCGGACCAGGCGAAGCCGTCCCGCCCCACGCCCACGCCGTAGCGCGTCGCCAGTCCGTCTCTGAACACGTAATAAAGGAAATGCGCCTTCGGATCGACAACGATGGTTCCGGATTGCTCGTAGCCATTATACCGGACCACTTGCCGGTGAAAGACCCGATCAATCTTTGACAGGTCGACTGTTTCGATGGGGTAGTCATATTCCGACTCAGGCGGCGGCAGCAGGGCTGGATCGTAGTATTCCCCCTCAGCTTCCTCTTCGTCCCAATACTCCCAAAAATCCGGAAATTCCTTCCTTGGCCGGGAGGATGATCTTTGTTGCGCCCGGAAGGCCTTGGTGCCTGCGCCGTCACGGGCGGCGGCAACCGAAGACGTTAAAATTGAGAAGACGCCACCCAACAGCAGCTTGCGGCGAGAAAGACGATTCAGCACTTAAAAACCTTGCATCTGGCTGCATTTGCAGCGGGATTTCATGAGCGGCAATATTACCATGCCCGCCGCGGATTTCCAAACACACTCCCGTGACCTCGCCACGCGCAAAAATCAGGTCCCGGCAGGTTGCAAGGGCCTGCTGCTTCACATGGACATGCTGCCGAAAACCTGCAAATCTCTGGTGAATCGTTTCCCCGAGAGAGGCGAAAAACGAGACCGACCAGGGAGGAAAAATCCAATGACACTGAAACTGACCCGTCGCGGCCTGATGGCCGCAAGCATCGCCGCCGGCATGACACTTGGCGCAGGGGTAGGCCTCGCCCAGGACAAGCTCAAACTGCGCCTGTCCTCAGTCAATTCGGTCACCGACCAGCGCGCCATTGCCCTGATCGAGAAATTTGGCCCGGCCATCGCCGATTTTGCCACCTTCGAGCCCTACTGGGGCGGCTCGCTGTTCAAGCAGGGCACCGAGCTTGAAGCCATTTCGCGCGGCAATATCGAAATGTCGATTTCCTCGGCCCAGGAAATTGCCAACTTCTTTCCGGAATTCTCGGTTTTCTCGGCGGGCTATCTGCACCGCGACGCCGCCCACCAGGTGGCCGTGTTCAATGCGCCGTTGATGCAGCCGTTCAAGGACAAGATTGAAACGGAACTGGGCGTGAAGCTGCTCTCGGTCATGTATCTCGGCCGCCGCCAGATCAACCTGCGCACCGACAAGGAAATCAGGACACCGGCCGATCTCGCCGGCATCAAGCTCCGCATGCCGCCGTCCGACGCCTGGCAATTCCTTGGCAAGGCGCTGGGCGCCAACCCGGTGCCGGTGCCGTTCCCGGAACTCTATACCGCGCTTCAAACGGGTTCGGTGGATGGCCAGGACAATCCGCTGCCCACCGTGATGGACGCCAAATATTATGAAGTGACCAAGCAGATCGTGCTTACCTCGCACCTCGTCGACCTCAACTACCTGACCATCTCAAAGAAGGCATGGGATTCGCTCTCGCCGGAAAACCAGGCCAAGCTGCAGAAGGCGGCGGACGAGGCCTGCGAATTCGGCCGCCAGAACCAGCTCAAGAAGGAAGCTGAACTGGTTGAGGGCCTCAAGGCAAAGGGCCTCAAGATCTACGAGCCTGATATCGAGGCCTTCCGCACCACAGTGCAGAAAGCCTATCTCGAATCGGACTTCTCGAAGACCTGGCCTGCCGGCGTTGTCGATGCCGTCAATGCACTGGCAAAATAGGCCAGACAGGCTGTTTCAGCGATGAAGCCGCTGACCCAATGGCTGCGCCACGCCGCTGAAGGCGTGGCGGCAGCCATGCTTGTGGCGCTGTTCGCAGTCTTCCTGGTGCAGATCGCCGCCCGCTATGTGTTTAATGTGCCCATGGGCTGGACCGTGGAGGTCTGCCTGACGCTCTGGCTGTGGATCGTTTTCTGGGGCGGGGCCTTCTGCCTCCGCCCCGCCGACCACATCCGCTTTGACGTGCTTTACCTTTCGGTCAATCGCCCAACGCAGCGCATCTTCGGCGCCATTGCGGCCGTCATGATCGTCGCCGCCTTTGCCGTGGCTTTCCTGCCAACCTTCGATTACGTGGCCTTCTACAAGATCAAGCGCAGCAACACGCTGGGGATACGCCTGCATTACGTATTTTCCATCTACCTCCTGTTCATGCTGGTGGTGATCCTGCGCTATTCCGGCGTGCTGCTCAATTTCCTGCGGGGCAGGGAGGAGGTGGAGGGCAAGGTATCGGCCTACACCCGCCACGATGAGGGAAGCATTACGTGAGTTCTTCCTTCGGCATCGCGCTTTTCATTCTCGCCATCATGGCGGCCATTGGCGCGCCCATCGCCTTCGCCATGGTGGTCTCGGCCGTGACCTATCTCCTGCTCTCGGGCCAGGACCTGGCGCTCTCCTCGGAACAGTTCATTCAAAGCGTCTATGACAGCTTTGTCCTGCTCGCCGTGCCGCTCTTCATCACGGCCGCCAACATCATGAATGTCGGCGCCATCAGCGACCGGCTGCTTGAATTCTGCAAGGCCATCGTCGGCCGCTTCAAGGGCGGCATGGCGCAGGTCGATATCCTGGTCAGCCTGATCTTTTCCGGCATGTCGGGCTCCGCCGTCGCCGACGCCGCCGGCGTGGGCAAGGTCTCCATCAACATGATGCTCAAGACCGGCCACTATACCCCGGGCTATGCCGGTGCCGTTGTGGCGGCGTCTGCAACTATCGGCCCGATCATTCCGCCATCCATTCCCCTCGTGCTCTATGCCCTCGTTTCCGATACCTCGATCGGTTATCTCTTTCTCGGCGGCGTGGTTCCCGGCCTGATGATGACCGCCCTCTTGATGGCGATGAACACCATCATCGCCCATCGCCGCAACATTCCGGCCGAAGAAGCCGTGCCCTTGCGCGAGATTCCCCGCGTGACATTGATAGCACTTCCGGCGCTGATGATGCCGGTCATCCTGCTGGCCGGCATCTATGGCGGGGCAACCACGCCCACCGAGGCAGCCGCCGTCGCGGCATTCTATGCGCTCCTCGTTGCCGGGCTGCTCTACCGCTCCCTCACGCCAACCACGCTCTATGGCGTCTTCGTTGACTCGGCCCGCTCGTCAGCCTCGGTGGGACTGGTCATCGGCTCAGCTCTGATCTTCAATTATATCGTGGCCATCGAGAACATTCCCCAGACCCTGTCGCAGTTCATGGTGGGGCTTGAACTGACGCGGGCCGGATTTCTGGTCTTCACCATGGTGCTCTTCCTCCTGCTTGGCTGCGTGCTCGATGCCACAACCATCATCCTTGTCATCATCCCGCTCTTCCTGCCTTCGGCCCGCGCCCTGGGCGTTGACCTCATTCACTTTGGCGTCATTGCTGTCGTCAACTGCATGATCGGCATGATCACGCCGCCCTATGGCATGCTGCTCTTCGTGGTGAATGGCACCACCGGCATCCCGATCAAGGACATCGTGCGGGAAGGCATGCCGTTCTTCTATGCCTTGCTCCTGGCCCTGATTGGCATTGCGGTCTTCCCCGACCTCGTTCTTGCCTTGCCGCGCATGTTTGGATACCAAGGCCTTTGATCCCGTGCACGCTGGAGAAGCCATGACCGAGAAATACCTGGAAGGGCAGGTTGCCATTGTCACCGGCGGCATGCGCGGCATTGGCCTTGGCATTGCCCGGCGCCTGAATGAGCGCGGCGCGAAAATTGCCATCTGGGACCGCGAAACGCCCGTATGGGATGAAACTGTAAAGGGCTTTGCGCCGGGCCTTGTCATCAAGACCGATGTGTCGAACGTCCGCTCGGTAGACAGCGCATTCCAAGAAACCATGCATCGGCTTGGCCGCATCGACATCCTTGTGAACAACGCCGGGATCAATGGTCCGGTTCTCCCCGCCTGGGATTATCCCGTCGAGGACTGGGAGAAGGTCATCGCCATCGATCTCAATGGCGTGTTCTTCTGCACACGAAGTGTCCTTGCCCACATGCGCGCCAGGAAATCCGGCCGTATCATCAATGTGGCGTCAATCGCAGGCAAGGAAGGCGTTCCGGGAATCTCGGCCTATTCCGCCGCCAAGGGTGGCGTCATCGCTTTCACCAAGGCGCTGGCCAAGGAACTGGCGCAGGACGGGGTACTGGTGAATTGCATCGCTCCCGCCCTGGTCGAAACCGATCTCTTCGCTGAAATGACGCCCGAGCATATTGCCGCCATGCGCGCCAAGATCCCCATGGGGCGCCTGCTGCAGATCGAGGAAGTGGCCAACATGGTGAGCTGGATTGCCGGGCCCGAATGCACCTTCACGACAGGCTTCGCCTTCGACCT
>JAEUMI010000328.1 GCA_016792825.1 Hyphomicrobiales bacterium | reverse complement strand
ATACATCGCACCCAGCCGCGATTGGGCAGGCGCATGGTCGCTCGAGGCCGCCATCCCAAACCATTTGGCCGCTTCCGGATCATCTCGAGACACACCAAGGCCCAGGGAATACATCTCGCCAAGGCCATACTGCGCCGATGGACTGCCTTGATCGGCCAGGCTCTTCCAGATCTGATATGCTGCAGCATAGTCGCCGCTGTCATAGGCGGCATGACCGTCCTCGAAAGTTTCTGCAATCGATGGATCGGACAGCATGACAATGACTAGTCCGAATACTGATAACAGTGAACTGCGTTTCATCTCATTCACGACCAGAGTCCTGCCAGGGCCGGCCAAGCCTTTCTTCCAGGGTGACGAAGTATAGATCAAACAGTGAAGCAAGCCAAATTGGAACCGCGGTGCACTTCTCGCCTGTGGCAAACGCTCGAATTAGTTCGCTTCCAGTTCTTCCTTCAGCATTTCAAGTTCAAGCCAGTGCTCCTCGGCCTGAGTCATTTCCGCCTTGGCTTTCTGGTGGCGCGACATGGCCTTTTCAAAGCCCTTGGGATCCCGGGCGAAAAGCTCCGGGTCGGCAAGTTTCACTTCAAGCCCAGCAATCTCATCGTGCAGGGAAGCCATCTTTGCAGGCAGTGTTTCTAGTGCATGCTTGTCCTTGAACGTGAGTTTGCGCCGGGCCTGCGGTTTTGCCGGTTGGGCAGTTGAAGGAACTCGCTCACTTACAGCAACTTTCAATGTGCGTGCATTCACGCCGGCGCCGCGCTGCGCCACTATGTCCGAATAGCCGCCGGCATATTCCGTCCATTTTCCATCACCCTCGAACATCAGGATGGAGGTGGCCACCCGGTCGAGGAAGTCGCGGTCATGGCTAACCAGCAAAATCGTTCCCTGGTAGTCACTCAGCATTTCCTGCAGGAGATCAAGCGTCTCCAGATCGAGGTCATTGGTGGGCTCGTCCAGCACCAGGAAATTCGAGGGCTTGGCCAGTTCGCGTGCCAGGATAAGCCTCGCCCGCTCGCCGCCGGACAGCACTGAAACTGGCGTCCGCGCCTGTTCCGGCCGGAACAGGAAGTCCTTCATGTAGCTCACCACATGGCGGGTCTCGCCATTGATGGTCACCGATTGGCCGCGTCCGGCCGTGATCACGTCAGCCAGCAGCGTGGTGGGATCAAGGCTTTGGCGGCTTTGATCCAGCGTCACAACCTGCAGGTTGGTGCCAAGCCGCACCGACCCGCTGTCGGGTTCCATGGCGCCCGTGAGCATTTTGATCAGCGTGGTTTTGCCGGCACCATTCGGCCCCACGATTCCAAGCCTGTCACCACGGAGCATCAGCAGGTCAAGGCCTGAGACAATTGCCCGCTCGCCAAAGGATTTGGAAATCTTTTTGGCTTCGACAACCAGGCGGCCAGAGGCGTCGCTGCTCGATGCCGTGAGCCGCACATTGCCGAGATTGCCCACATGCTCGCGCCGCTCCCTGCGCAGGGTGGAAAGCAGGCCCACCCGGCGCATGTTGCGCTTGCGCCGCGCCGTAACACCATAGCGCATCCAGTGTTCTTCCGTGGCGATGCGTTGCGCCAGTTTCTGCTGCTCGATCTCTTCCTGCTCCAGAACC
>JAEUMI010000318.1 GCA_016792825.1 Hyphomicrobiales bacterium | reverse complement strand
GGAGACGCCCTTCAGCGGCAGCATGAACCGCACCGGCCCCGTCATGCGGTTCAGCCGCGCGACGATCCATCGGCCAATCGTCTCGTTTTCCGCAGGCGTGGTGCGCATCAGCGTCACTTGCGGATTGTGGATATAGAATTTGCGGCCCTCAAAGGTTTTAGGCACTGTCTCCCGTGCCCCGAAATTCACCATGTCGACCGCCCCCACTGATCCCACATAGGGGATCTTCGTGCGGATGATGGAGCCGAAGCGATCCTCCGTGCACGGCAGAATGCCGCCGAACAGATGATCGGCCACTTCCGTCGTGGTGATGTCGATGACGCTTTCCAGCAGCCCCGAATCCACCAGCTTTTCCATGGACTGCCCACCCGTGCCCGTGGCGTGAAACACGAAGCATTCAAAATCATTTTCAATCCTGTTGCGGATTAGTTGGACGCAGGCTGTCGTGACCCCGAACATGGTAAGGCCCACGCTCGGCTTGTCCGATTTCACGCGTTTGACTGAATAGAGCGCCATCCCGGCCACCGCATGCGCCGCATTGGAAATCACCTTGCGCGATATGGCATTAAGCCCAGCCACATCGACAACTGAATACATCATGGCAATGTCCGATGGCCCGACATAGGCCGCCACATTTCCCGAGGCCACGGTTGAAACCATCAGCTTGGGAACGCCCACAGGCAACGCCCGCATGGCGGTTGTCACGATCACCGTATTGCCTGACCCGCCAAGTCCCAATACCGCACCCACATCCCGTCGACCCAACATAAACCGTGACAGCGCTTCCGCCATGGCGCCCACTGCAGCGCCCCGATCAGACAGCCCCAGAACTGCCCCCTCCCCCTTGGGATGATGCCGCGCAACCTCGCGCGCGCTCACATCAGCCTTCGCCTTGCTCGGCGTCGTGGACACATCGACAAGAACAACCTTAGCGCCTGCCTTCTCAACACACTTCTTGGCGTAGCGCAGCTCCGCCTCCTTGGTGTCCAGTGTGCCGATGATGTAAACCCTGCCCACCCTCAACTCACTTCGCGCGGGCCCAGCCGGCTTTCATCTGCTTGATGCCTTCAAGATAGACGCTCTCCTGCGACGGGAAGAAATCCCGCCACACGCGCGTAGCCGCAGCCAGCGCCGGAAGCGCCCGCCCGAACGCCTCGATGGTGAGCCAGCCATCATACTTGGCTGCCCGCAGGGCCTTGTAGGTGGCCGCCCACGGCACATGGCCCTTGCCCGGCGTACCCCGGTCATTCTCGGAAATATGCACATGGATCATGTGCTTCCTGATGGTCTTGATGGCCGCAACCGGATCCTTCTCCTCGATATTGGCATGGAACGTGTCATACATGCCCTTGATCGCCGGATGGTCCACTTCATCCAGATAGTCGGCGAGCTGCTGCATGGTGTTGACGAAATAACATTCAAAGCGGTTGATCGCCTCAAGCGCAAGGCGCACATCCTTTTTCGCCGCATAGTCGCCCACCTTGCGGTGGAAGGAAATGCCACGCTTTATTTCGGCGGCAGTGGGACCATCACCGGAAAAGTGCCCGATCTCCGAATGCATTGGCCCGACGATTGTCCTGGCGCCAAGTGCATGGGTGCAATCAATGACCCATTTGGTGTAGTCGACCGCCGCCGCGCGCGCCTTGGCATCCGCTGCCAGCGGGTTCTTGCCGGAAGGCCCGATCACGCTCACGGTGCTGCGCTCAAGCCCCAGCTTGTCCAGCACCCCGCCCAGCCTGGCAAAATGCTCTGGCGTGCCCTCGAACACCGGGATTTCCACCGTGTCATAACCCGCCTTC
>JAEUMI010000293.1 GCA_016792825.1 Hyphomicrobiales bacterium | reverse complement strand
CTGGTTGATCACCGTCTTGCCGAAGTCGTCGCGGTCCCTGTCGGTCCATTCGCCGCCGTTGATTTTCGGCGGGGCGTATTGCACGAAGCAGCTCATGAAATGCTTGCCGGGCGGCGTCATGGTGGGATCAATGAGGGTGGGAATCATGGTGTCCTGGAAGGGATCGCGCGACCAGCGGCCAGCTTTCCAATCGTCGTAGGCACGTTCCATCCTTTCGATGGAATCGGTGAAATGCAGATCGCCGCGGTAGCAGGGCGAGTCCTTGGGCAGGGCCTTGAAATTTGGCACGCCATCGAGCGCGATGTTCACCTTGCCGGAGGAGCCCCTGATCTTGAAATTCCTGACTTGCTTCAGGAAGGCGGCGGGCAATTCTTTTTCCTCGACGGTTTTCAGGAAGGTGCGCTTCACATCCATGTTGGAGACAACCAGTTTCCCATGAATTTCATCGCCGCCGTCGAGGATGACGCCCATGGCGCGGCCGTTTTTAACTAACACGCGATCGACACCTTTGCCGGCGCGGATTTCACCGCCGGAAGCAGCCAGCGACTTCGACATGGCCTGAGTGATGGAGCCCATGCCGCCACGGGCAAAGCCCCAGGCGCCGATATTGCCGTCGACATCGCCCATGTAGTGATGGAGCAGGACATAGGCCGAGCCCGGCGACATGGGGCCAAGGGCGGTGCCGATGATGGCTGAGACGGCGAGATAGGCCTTGATCACGGGATGCTCGAAATATTCATCGAGGTAATCGGAAATGCTCATGGTCCAGAAGCGGACCATTTCGTAGCGCTCGGTTTCACTCATGCCGAAGAACTTCTTGCCGATATACATCAGTTCATTGAGATCGCGCGGCTTGAACGATATCGGATCAGGAGGCGTGCGCATCAGCATCGGGCGGATGAAGCGGCAGTGGCGCAGGATGTCGCGGGAATAGCGGTCATAGGCTTCCGCATCGCGCCGGGAGTGGCGGGCGAATTCACGGCGGTTGGCGTCATGGTCGCGGTACATGGCGAGATAGCCGCCATCCTGCTTCAGCACCGCGCCGCCTTCATAGGGCAGGATCTGCAGGCCGTATTTTGGCAGTTCCAGATCGCGCATGATTTCCGGGCGGAGCAGCGAGGACACATAGGAGCAGTTTGAATAGGTAAACCCCGGATAGAGCGAGCGCGATACAGCGGCACCGCCGATCCAATCATTCTTTTCGACGACGACAACCTTGAGGCCGGCCTTGGCGAGGTAGCAGGCGGTAACCAGTCCGTTGTGGCCAGCACCGATGATGATGGCGTCGTAGGCCGTCATGCGCTCTTCTCGGCTTCCAGCTGTTCGAGCGTCAAGTCGACGGCGGTTTCAATGGCCTTCAGCGTGTCGGTAAGGCAACTCGCGTCCTTGCCATGGGCTTCACACATGAACCAGGGTTCGCGCGAGTCGGGCTCGCAGATGATGCCAAGGTCGTGCAGGTGATAGGCCATCGTGTCGTAGAAAGTGTAGTCGGATTTTTTCCATTCACGGTAGTTGCCGGGCGGCCTTTCAGCGAAGAACAGGCCGAACATGGAGGGGTGGCCGGTGTAGGAATGGACGATGCCGCGGCGGTTTAAAATTTCCGAAAGGCCGACCTTGAGTTTCTCGCCGTAGCTGGCCAGGGTTTCCAATGCCGGGGTTTCATCAAGGATGCGCAGGCATTCCTCGGCGGCGGCGAGGCTTACGGAATGGGCGGTATAGGTGCCGCCATGGGCCGCACCGCCATATTTGAAGGTGCGCATGACTTTTTCGCTGCCGGCAACGATGGCGATGGGATAGCCGTTGGCCACCGCCTTGGCGAAGGTGGTGATATCGGGTGTCACGCCATAGAGGCCCTGGATGCCGCCCTTGCCGACGCGGAAGCCGGACTTCACTTCATCGATGATCAGCAGCACGCCATATTTATCGCAGAGTTCTCGGGCGAATTTCACATATTCGACCGAGGCCATGATGGAGCAGCAGTTGCCCTGGATCGGTTCGATGAGCATGGCGGCCAGCGTGTGGCCGTGCTGCTTGAAGGTGTCCTCGAGGCGCTGCATGCTGTTGTTGGGCACCACGTGAACGAGGGACTTCAGGGTTTGCGGAATGCCCTTGGAATAGGCGACCACTTCCGGGTCGTCGTTGGAGTTCTTGTCCCAGCCATCGACATTCGACATCCACATGGCCGCATCGAAGAGGCCATGGTAGCCGCCTTCGACCAGCAGGTAGCTGTCGCGATTCGTGTAGGCGCGGGCCAGGCGGAGAGCCGCCATCACCGCCTCGGTTCCGGAATTGGAAAAGCGCACCAGCTCTGCGGCAGGCACCATCTTGGCGATGCGGTCGGCCACGATAAGTTCGCGTTCGGTGGAAAGGGCAAATACGCCTCCGACTTCCATGCCCTTGCGGGCGGCGGCATCGACGCGGTCATCGGCGTAACCGAGAATCGCGGGGCCGTAACCAAGGCGGTAATCAACATAGCAGTTGCCATCGATATCCCAGGTGCGGCCGCCCTTGCCGTGATGCACATAGATGGTGCGGTCATCGCCCCAGTAGCGGAAGGTGGAAGCCACGCCGAGCGGCAGGCGCTTCAACGCCTTCTGGAATTGCGCGTTGGATTTGGCAAGCACGCGCGTTTTCGGACGTTCCATTATGTCTCCCTGGGCCACAAGCCCTGCCCCGGCGTTTTTATATGTGTGGCCGGATTTCAGGGTTCTGTTTGATTGAGAGATAGTCTGGCTTGATTTTGACTGAATTGTCAATCAAAATGAAAGCCATGAAAACTGCCGCAATTTTACAGTCTCCACGCAAGGCCAGCCGGGAGCAGCGCAAGCAACAGATGATCGAGGCCACCATCGAAAGCCTGGCTGCGCGCGGCTATGCGCAGACCACGATGACCGATGTGGCGGCAGCGTCTGGCGTTTCGCATGGCCTGGTGAATTTCCATTTCGAGACGAAGGAAAAGCTCCTGAGCGAGACGCTGCTTTATCTCGCCGCTGAATACCGCGAGAACTGGAGGCACGCGCTGGCTGGCGCCGCGCCCTCCCCTGCGGCGCAGCTCAACGCGCTGCTGCTGGCGGACTTCAATGAAAAAATCTGCACGCAGAGCAAGCTGCGCGCCTGGTGCGCTTTCTGGGGCGAGGCGCAGAGCCGGCCGATCTACCAGGAAAAATGCGATGCCTATGACCAGGCCTGCAACCGCGAGCTGGAAGAGGTCTGCGCGCGGCTGATCGCGGACGGCGGCTATGCCCACAATGCGGGGCGCGTGGCCCGCCTGCTGCGCGTCATCGTCGAAGGCCTGTGGCTCGACATCATGTCGATGACCACGCCCTATTCACGCGACGAAGCCATCCGCACGGTTTATGTTTGTGCGTCTGCATTGTTTCCCCGGCATTTCGGAGAGAGCGGATTGTTAGAGCAACCCACGCTTTGAAAGATTGCGCATGAGGTCGGCGGTGCCGTAGGTCCAGGGCGCGGCTTTGTCGGTTGGGACGACGCGGTTGACCAAGGCTCCGAGTTCGGCTGTGGCAATCGTTACGATGTCGCCGGTCTTGTGGGTGAAGCCACGGCCCGGCACGTCGCGGTCATCGCTGGGGGCGAACATGGTGCCGAGGAACAGCACGAAGCCATCGGGATAGTGGTGATGGGCGTTGAGCGTCTGGCCGGCGATATCGGCGGGATCGCGGCTGATCTGCGAAATGGAGGAACTGCCGGTCATCCTGAAGCCATCGGTTCCCTCCACCGTGAGAGTGAGGTCCATTTTCCGCACGGTGTCGAGATCGAACTTGTCGTCAAACAGGCGGATGAAGGGACCGATGGCGGTGGCGGCGTTGTTGTCCTTGGCCTTGCCGAGGAGAAGCGCGGAGCGGCCTTCGACGTCCCTGAGGTTGACGTCGTTGCCGAGGCTGGCGCCGACGATGGTTCCCTTCGATGAGACCACCAGCACGACTTCCGGCTCCGGGTTGTTCCAGGTGGATTTGGGATGAACGCCCACATCCATCATGGAGCCCACCGCCGACATCGGCTGGCCCTTGGTGAAAATTTCCGCGTCGGGGCCAATGCCCACTTCCAGATACTGGCTCCAGGCGCCGGCCTTGATCAGGGTTTCCTTCAGCGCGGCGGCTTCCGGCGAGCCGGGCTTCAATTTGCGCAGATCGTCGCCTACCAGATCACGGATATGGGTGCGGATCGAGATGGCGGCGTTAGCGTCGCCGCGGGCCTTCTCCTCGATCACGCGCTCCAGCATGGAGACGACGAAGGTGACACCGGCTGCCTTGATGGCTTGCAGATCGATAGGTGTCAAAAGCCAAGGCCTGGCGTTGTTACGGCTGTCGGGGGCGGCGTTGGCCAGGATATCCGCTGTCTTGCCGAGCGGGTTTCCCTTGGCGGCGCGCACGGCGGCTGCCGGGTCCTTCTGTTCGCAGAGATCGCGCATGGTGGGAAAGCTGGCGGTGACATCGACAAGACTTTCACCATCGATGCGGGCCACGCAGGGGCCAACATCAGGAACGAAGACACGGGCAACCAAACACGCGTTCTTGGGAATCACGGAAACCTCCATATTCATATTTGGCGCATGTTGTTTTCGGCAAAGTCATACAACTTTGCCGCAACATGCTCTAGCGCTGCTGGCGTTCGCGCCCGTATAGCA
>JAEUMI010000292.1 GCA_016792825.1 Hyphomicrobiales bacterium | reverse complement strand
GTTGACGGGTTTTTCCACCTCTGGATCGGAGCCTGGCTCCTGTCCTGGCTCATCGCCTTCCCCGTCGTCCTGGTCGTTGCCCCCGTCGCGCGCCGGATCGTCAATGGCCTGGTGAGACCATGACAACTCCTGCAGTCCGCTGGGCGCTGGCCGGCCTTTCACTCTCCATGCTGCTCTCCTCGCTCGGCACCAGCATTGCCAATGTTGCCCTGCCGGCGTTGGCGCAGGCCTTCGGTGCTTCCTTTCAGGAGGTTCAGTGGGTCGTTCTCGCCTATTTGCTTGCCATCACCACAATGATTGTCAGCGTCGGCCGGCTCGGCGACATTATCGGCCGAAGGCGATTGCTTCTGGCCGGAATCATCCTGTTCACAACGGCATCGCTCCTCTGCGGCGCGGCACCCACGCTCTGGCTGCTCATCGCCGCACGCGCGCTGCAAGGCCTGGGAGCGGCCATCATGATGGCCCTCGCCATGGCCTTTGTCGGCGAAACTGTTACGAAGGACAAGATCGGCAGCGCCATGGGCCTGCTCGGGGCCACCTCCGCGATCGGCACTGCATTGGGCCCATCGCTGGGCGGTGTTCTGATCGCCGCTCTCGGCTGGCAGGCAATCTTCCTCGTCAACGTTCCGCTTGGCGTGCTGGCTTTTGCAATCGCCGCTCGTTATCTGCCCATCGACAGCCGGGAGCCGAAGAAGGAGGAGGCCGGTTTCGACGTCGTGGGTACGCTGCTGCTGGCCCTGACGCTGGGCGCCTATGCGCTTGCCATGACCATCGGCCGCGGCAGTTTCGGCCCGCTCAACTTGGGCTTGCTCCTGGCCGCAGGTGCCGGAGCCGGTCTCTTCGTGTTCGCCGGAAAGAAAGTGGCATCACCTTTGATTCAATTGACGATGTTCCGCGACCCGCGCTTGAGCGCAAGCCTTGTCATCAGCGCTCTCGTTATGACAGTGATGATGGCTACGCTGGTCGTCGGCCCGTTCTACCTCTTCCGCACACTCCATCTCGACGCGGCCCGTGTCGGACTCGTCATGTCGATTGGACCCATCATCTCCGCCCTGAGCGGCGTTGCGGCTGGCCGCATCGTCGACCGCTGGGGCGCGCCACTCATGGTCATCGCTGGCCTCATCGCAATGGCGGCCGGTTCAGTTGCCCTCTCCGTGCTTCCGACGATGCTGGGCATCGCCGGCTACATTGCTGCCATGGCCGTCCTGACCCCCGGCTATGCGCTGTTCCAGGCCGCCAACAACACCGCCGTCATGATGGATGTCCGCGCCGATCAGCGCGGCGTCATCTCCGGCCTGCTCAACCTGTCGCGCAATCTCGGGCTCATCACCGGTGCCTCCCTGATGGGCGCCGTGTTCGCGCTCGCCTCGGCGGCGCCCGATATCACGACGGCGAGTCCCGACGCTGTTGCCAGCGGCATGCGCATCACCTTCGCCGTCGCGAGTGTTCTGATCGTCATGGCCTTCGCCATCGCGGTCAGTAGCCGCGCCCGCAGCGCAAGCGCCTTGCATCATTGAGCCGGCGACAGCACCGGCTGGGGTTTGGGGAAAGGCTTGAAGGTCATGGCGATCAGGAAAGCGCCGATGCCGATGCCGAAGGAGCCGATGAACAGCCAGCCGTAGCTGGCGTAGGTGTCGTAGATCAGGCCGCCTGCCACGGGACCGGTGGCCATGCCCAGGCCGCCGGCCATGGCGGTGCCGCCGATGACGGTTCCCATCAGCCGCAGCGGAAAATTCTCACGCGCCAGTACGGCATAGAGCGGCATCACGCCGGCATAGATAAAGCCGAACAACGCCGCCACGGCGTAAAACGCGCCAAGATCGCGCACGAAGAAATAGGCGAGCGCCCCGAAGGCCTGGAGCAGCAGCCCGCCCACCAACACGTGCTTGGCGCCGAGCTTGTCTCCAAGGATGCCGAAGGCCACACGGCCGCCCATGCCCGCCAGGCCTTCCACGCTGTAGATCGTAACTGCGGCGATCAACGGAATGCCGCAGCTGATGGCGTAGCTCACCGTATGGAAGATCGGGCCGGAGTGCGTGGCGCAGCAGAAGAAATTCGTGAGCATCAGGATGATGAACTGCGGAGAGCGGATGACCTGCTGCAAGGTCATGGCGGATTGCGGTTCATCATCGGCAATTGCTGCATTCCCGGCTGCGAGAGCCGGCGGCGGGCGCACCAGCAGTGCTGCCGGAATCATCACGGCAGCCACAAGCACGGCGATGATCTGCAGCGAGGTCCGCCAGTCATAAATGGAGACGAGCCATGCCGCGATCGGCGACATGGTAAGGGGCGCCATGCCCATGCCGGCCGATACCAGCGAAACCGCAAGGCTGCGGTGCGTGTCGAACCAGCCCGTCACGCAGGCCATCAGCGGTGCAAAAATGGCAGCGACCGCTCCGCCGACGGCCAGGCCGAAGATGAGCTGGAAGGCGAGAAGTGATGTGGCCTGGCTCGCCAGAAACAAACTCGCAGCCAGGATCACTGACCCGGTAAAAGCGATGATCCGCGCTCCCAGGCGGTCCGACAGGCTGCCCCAGGCGATGCTTGCGAAGGCCATGGCAAGAAAGCCGATGGTCATGGCGCTCGACACGCCGGTGACCGACCAGCCCGTGTCGCGCGAGATGGGCAGCAGGAAAACCGGCAGCGAAAACATCGCGCCTATCGCCATGCAGCCCAGCAGGCCGCCGGCGGCGACAATGACCCAGCGATAGGACGTGTTCGTCATGGTGTCTCCGTTCGATGTTTCTTTGGATCGAATTAGGCGCCCGCCGTCAGGCTGGCAGCCGCTGGTCATATTCTTCCTTGAGGCGGCTCCAGCCTTCCCAGAAGGGCGGCGGCTCCGTGCCTGCGGCGCGCGCGGCGAGGACGTCGAGATGCATGTGCCAGCCGGCGCTGACCATCAGCAGGGTTGGACGGTCGGGCAGGCGGCGGTGGATCAGGGTGAGCATCACCTTGCTGCCTCTTGGCTCCAGCTCAAAGGAGACGCCGCCGCTGCGCCCCCAGGCGATGCCAAGCTTGCGCGGCGGATCAAGCTCGGTGATCTGGCTTTCCAAAGTGTGTTCTTTGGGAAAGCTGTCTGGGCGTTTGGTTGGCGCGGAACTGAGTTCGTCGTTGCGCCACGTGAATGTGAAGGTCGCGCCGACTTTCATTTCCATTTCGCCTGCCGCCAGCCACTGGCGGCGGAGGTCGCTCTCCGTGAGATAGGCCCAGACGCGCTCGATGGGGCCGGGCAGCAGGCGCTGGATCTTCAAGGTGGTGGGCTCGGTCAAAACGCCATAGGCATCCGGGGCCGTGATCTTGGTCGCTTTCCGTTCATGGGTTTTCGCGGCGATGTTCATCGGTCTAATCCTTCTGTTTTTTCGCTCTTGATGTGTCTTCGGCTCGCAGCAGCGCTTCCAGCGTGTCGAGCCTGTCGTTCCAGAAATGCTCGTAGCGCCGCATCCAGGCATCGGCCTCCGCCAGCCGCTCAGCCTGCAGGCGGCACTGGTGGATGCGGCCCCGGATCCGGCGGCGCAGCAGCCCGGCGCGCTCCAGCACCCGCACGTGTTTCGAAGCGCCGGCAAAGCTCATGCTGAACGGCGTCGCCAGTTCCCCGATGGTGCAGTCCCGCTCCGCCAGATGGCCAAGCATCGCCCGCCGCGTGGGATCGGAAAGGGCGTGGAAAACGGCATCGAGACGGGCGGAATGTTCAACCATGTGGTTCAATATATCCGGTGAGGATTAATTGTCAACCGTTTGGTTTAATTATTTTGCTGGTAAGAAAATGGACGTCTGCGTATGGCATCGCCGGTCCGAACACACCAGGGCTCGTGGCTGCCCGGCCCATTTATTTAGTATCTTGCATTGGCATGTTGTGGATATTGCTCAACCAACTTTGGGCGGAGCGATGCCAATACTGCCTGCGTGGAATAATCAAATCTCGCTGACGCAAAGGCCCTACGCGAAGATACTGATGACCAGTCACGCCTTCCCCAAGCTGAAAATATAGCGAAGTACCGCAATTTGGGCAAAACGCTTGAAGACGCTTGTTCCCGCTGTCAGCGATTTTCAATTAGATTGTTGGAGTCCCTGTAACCACTTTCAACGTGCCGTCTATTGCGGGAACAACCACACGGAACGCTGAGCCAGATAGGGATTGACAATCCAGGCAATGGCAAATGTGAACAGCCATTGGATCAACTTCAGCCTCATACCTGAGGTAACCGCAATGGCATTTCCCATTAACTGTCATGCGACCCCCTGCTGTAAACTCTAATAAGCCCGGGTGAATCCGCCATCATGCATGATGTTCGTGCCAGTGATGTGATCCGAAAAGCATGACAGCAACGCTTCGACAGCTCCAGCGACTTCTGCTGGCTGCCCGTATTTTCGGAGGGGCACGTTCTCCGTTTCGGTCACAATTTGCTGATCAAAGGTAACTCCGGCCTTTTGCGCCTTCTGCTCCATCTTTTCCCGATACCAGGGCGACAGCGTCCCACCTAGCGAAAGGGTGTTTATGTGAATTCCCTTTTCCCCGAGGGCAAACGCAAGAGTCTTGGCTTGGCCGACCCACGCCGTCCTTATTACGTTGGCTGTGGCATAGTGACTGAGCACTTGGGCCGAAGAAATTCCCGAAATGATGACAATCTTGCAACGCTTCCCCGCGGAAGGGACGGGCTGCATCCGGGTGACCGCTGCCTTCAAAACGGAAAGCGGGCCAATGAAACTCGTCTGAAACAATTCCCGCCATACGTCTGGCGAAGGCATCGGATCGTTCGCAGCATGAGGTTGAGGCGGCATCAATACCAGTCCATCAAGCACGACGTTTTTGCTGGCCAATTCGGTTGCCATCGCTGCAATTGATTCGTCCGCCCCCATGTCTACCTGGATAGTCAGATGCGAGCCTTGCAGTGACCTCGACAACTCACCGAGCTTATCCTTGTTGCGCGCCACCAGAACCAAATTGTGGTCCTTTGCCAATCTCTGACAAATTGC
>JAEUMI010000288.1 GCA_016792825.1 Hyphomicrobiales bacterium | reverse complement strand
CAATCCCTGTTCCAGGTCTATACCAACACGCTCGATGACGACGGCAGCACCCTGCTCTCGGGATGCGTTTACAAAATCTCCGCCAAAGACCTTGCGGCGCGATGGTGGAGCCTTTCGGTCGGGCCGCTGAACAACGAGGATTCAGACTCTTCCGCTGCCGTCACTTCCGATGAGGTGGTGCGCGATGCCGATGGCACCCTGAACGTGGCGATGGCCAGATATCCGGTTTCTGGAAACTGGATACGGCCCGCGGTTGAAGGAACTCTCACCCTGCAGTTCGTGGTCTCCAATACGGACGGGACGCAGGAGCCGGAAGACCTGAAACTTCCCAGCGTGAAACGGGTGAGCTGTTGATTATCCGGAACCTTTACTGGGTGGTTACGGCGGCGGTCCTGGCCATCATCGTGCATATCAGCATGGTGCTGTTTGCACCGGGCTTTCTGTTTGACCGGAACCTGAACCGCCTGGCGAGCGACGTCCCTGACAATACATTCTTCATCCTGCCGGCCGCGGCACAAAGCAGGATATTCCCCGAATATCCCAGCGGGACGGTTTTCGGGCTTTGCCGTTTCAACCTCACCTCGGGCCCGGTGACCCTGGATGCGAACCTTCCCGACGGGATCTGGACGCTGACGGTCTATTCCCGGTTTGGAAGGACGCTTTACACGGTCACCGACGAGCAATCGGGGGTTGACACGTTCAGCCTGCAACTGGCCATGGCGCCCGGGGTTCTTGATGTTTTTTCCCTGAATGAAGACGACACCGAAGTCGAGACCTCGGGGTGGAAGGTTCTGTCATCGGATGAACGGGGATTTGCCGTGTTCTGGGTGCCGGCGCTTGACAAGGCCATGCGCGAAAGCCTTTCGGAAACCCTTTCCAAGACATCCTGCGGCAAGGCCGCGGTCAGCAGCTAAGCCGGGGTTAAGCCATGTCCTCGTCGATTGCGGCTTGCGAAGCGCGGCGCTTGCGGCCGGGTGCGGCAGTTTTTGCGAGTTCGAAGTTGCGCCGTTCGACCCGGACACCGGGAAAAATCACCACTTCGGCGGACAGAATGGCATCGTCGTGACTGCGCGGCACAACACGGTTTACCGGAAATTGCAAAACGACATTCATTCTTCCATTCCTCGCAGACGCTTATCTCTTCGCGGGTTGTTTCCGCTTTTTTGCAGTTAAGGCGAGACTTGGTTAAGAATTGACTAACCGTATTTTATATTTTTGCGGCAGAGAGCCCGGCGGTTCCTTCGCGGTCCTCCACTTCAACAATCCACAGATCCGAATCAAATTTTTTGCGGCGGTCCAACAGAGTCATGACGTCAGCTTCGCTTGCGGGAAACGGCAGCTCTTCAACGAATCGCCGGTCGCCATTC
Organism: Hyphomicrobiales bacterium; assembly: GCA_016792825.1. GTDB lineage: Bacteria > Pseudomonadota > Alphaproteobacteria > Rhizobiales > Aestuariivirgaceae > Aestuariivirga. The sequence continues at coordinate 11,430 of JAEUMI010000288.1, read as the reverse complement.
TCGTCGAAAGCGGGTCCCGGCGCCGGGCCAAAGAGATGGAAGCGGCCGTCGAGGCGGTTGACGACAATGAAAACCGCGCCTGCTTCTGCCGCCCCCCTGGCTGCAACGGTGCAATATTTTCCATCAACGCTGCAGCGGCGCATGAAGGCCTGAACCCAGACTTCTGATTTCAATCGCATGAAACTGTCCGCGAGCTATTCAGCGGCAATCAGGGAATCACCGCTCATCTTGGAAATCTCCTCAAGCAGGGCGCTGGAGACCGCTCCTTTGCGCGGCAAGCCGCGGTCCTTTTCAAACTGGATGATCGCCCGGATGGTGGCGCTGGTGAGGTCACCGGTAATTTCACCGGGAGCATAGCCGAGTTCGGCCAGGCCGGTCTGAACCTGGCGCAGGGCCGCCGCCTCGCCCGGATTGCGTTCCAGCCGCTCAACACTGGCGGTGAATTCCGAAGCGGCGGCAACCTTCTGGGTGTAGCGGAGATGCTCGATGAGTTCATTCGACACTTCGCCGTTCACCCGGAGGCCGGCGGATTTCTGATAGGCGGCAATGGCCATGCGGGTGTTCTTGCCGGCAACGCCGTCCACCATGCCGCGGTAATTGCCGGTTGCCAGCAGGGCGCGCTGAACCTCTTCAACGCGCGGGTCATATTTCAGGACAATGGTGGCACTCCGGCTGTTGGAGGCCATGACATCAACGCGGGTCGAGGCGCCGCCTTCAGTTTCCTGGGAGGCCACAAAGTTGCGGCGGCCGGCCCCATCCACCTGTCCGAGGAATGCATTGTAAAGAATCGCAATGCTCAGGACCGCGGTGGCAAGGAGGGCCAGGACAGGGAGCGGGCGCAGTGTTGGTCCGCTTTCCTCCAGCACATCTTTCATGAATTGTAACCCATACCCATACAAACACCCCGATTCCGCCACCTTGCCGCAGCGCTGGTTAACACCGTCTTGCTGCCATATTCCCGCACACTTTCAGTTGCTTAGCAGGGTAAAAATAGTCTTACCGCGAAATGGCGGATTTTCAGCAGATTCTCAGCAAATCCGCGGCTTTTGCTTTAACCGCCGGAAATATGTTTTCGCTACAAATTTCCACAATCAAGGGTGTGGATATGCGTATTGTACGGACACTGATCGTTTTGACGGGCGTCGCGGCTTTCATGCCAGCGCCGCCTGAAGACGTGTCTCAGGCTGCGCCGCAGATGGCCGGCAGCGCAGCTTCCGATACGGGCTATTTTGAGGTGGCTACCCGCACATTTTCCGATCTCGCCTCGTTTTGCGCGCGCCAGCCTGGGGTTTGCGAGACGGCGGGGTTTGTCGCCCACAAGCTGGAACTCAAGGCCAAATACGGGGCCCGCCTGATTTATGAATGGGCCAGCGAAGCCAGTTCAACGCCGTCCGCCGTGCCACCCGAGCTTGCCATGGGCAGCGATCCGATTGAGACGGCAACCATCAAGCTGGCCGCGGCCAAGCGGCTGCCAAACAATTCCCAGTCAACGCTTCGCCTCGATGACATCATTCCGGCCTGGCGCGATCCAGGCAAAGCCAAGACCGGTTGAGTTAGGCATAGCCAGCGCCTATCTTCGGCACAGAGCGTTTCTCCCGGAGTCTGGCGTTGAGCACCACCACCATCGAAAACCTGCAGGCCGATTTCGAGCTTCTCGACGATTGGGAAGAACGCTACCGCTATGTCATCGAGCTGGGCCGGCTGCTGCCGCCTTTCGATGAGAAATTCCGCAATGCCCAATATAAAGTGAGCGGCTGCGCCAGCCAGGTGTGGATTCACGCCGAACACAATGGCGCGGTGCTGACCTTCACCGGCGACAGTGACGCCCTGATCGTCAAAGGGCTGATTGCCATCACCTTCATGATCTTCTCCGGAAAGACGCCTGAGCAGATCCTGGCACTCGATGCCAACGCGATTTTCGCCAAGCTGGGCCTGAAGGACCACCTCACGCCGCAGCGCTCGAACGGCCTGGCCTCCATGGTGGCCCGCATCAAGGCTGACGCGCGCCAGGTTCTGGCGGCATAATCCGCGGGCGGAAATCCGCCAGGGCCCAGTGGGCAAAACCCGGGCTTGCGGCGCTGCGCTCCGGCGGCTTGATCAGGCGGTAGTGGCGGGCCAGGCGGGTCAGCGCAATGGCGAGAACCGCCTTGCCAATGCGCTAGGGCAAATGCAACATCCGTTCGGCCTGCTCCAGCCCACCCGCGAGGCAGCACATATAATAGAGTACGCCAGAAAGCTCCGGTCCCACCGCATCAAAGGCGTTGTGAACCCGCCTTCGGGCATCGATGGCGTCGTCGGACAGCGCGGCGATGCGGTTGTCGCTGATGGTGCCGATGCCCCTGCCACTGGTCCGCTCACCTTCCCATGACGAGGTGATGGGTGCAGCGAAATGGGCTCGCTCGTAATCGGCGCGAAGCCGTTCCCCGGCGGCAAACTGGAACTCGGAAATCACAGGTTTGCCATGGGAATCCTTGCGGCTGAAGAGCCGGTAGAGCGGGCTTTCGTTTTCATTGAAGGCGGGACCTTTTTCGGAACGGCGGGCTTTGGCCATGGCTAGATTTCTCCTGATCAGGGAGGGCTAGCAGTTTCCATTTTTGGAATCAATGCCTATTGTGTATCTTAATTCCAAAATCTGCGGGCTCCTGACATGATCTGTCAGCACCCCGGTCTCACGGCTTTTGCCGCGGTTTCATGATGGTCACTTTGTAGACGTCACCTTTCTTGTCATAGGTCGTCCATTTGCCCACCTGGGCGCCTGCTTCGAAATAGCCAGAGCGCAGGCGCGTCCCGTCTTTCCGGAACCATTCCCAATAGCCGGTGGCCAAGCCGTCAAGGGTTTGACCGCGGGCCCAAAGGCTTCCGTCCTTATGATTCTGAACATGGGGTTGCGGTTTGGAGGTCTTCATGGCCTGACCGTGGGATCAGCCGAGCGCCGCCATGACCTGCATATGGGCGTCTTCGGAGGCCGACTGGAAGTAATCATAACAGAGCAGCATGCTGACGTCACCGGTTTCGCTGGCAAGCGGCAATTTCAGCCAATACTGCACCAGATGTTCCTTGTGGGTGCGGGGGCCGCGGACCACGCCCTGGGTGGGTTTGCCCTCCTCAATGGTGCGGCGGTAGGCGGCGATCCAGTAGTCGTGCTTGTCGCCCCAATCCAGATCCTCAATGAAAAGCCCGGTGATCTCGCGGTCATAGATGTCCCGAAGCCTCGTGCCGGCCAGCCTTATGCGGCAGCTTCCCTTTTCGGCGCAGACGTCCACCAGGCTGATGCCGGAGAGAACACGGGGAATATGGGCTGGGTTGATGTCGCTGCGGCGCGGCATCGTCCTGCTACCGGACTTTTCAGTCCAGTAATCGAACAGCTGTCGCTGTTCAGGCACAATGAGTTGTGCCCGGAATACCGTGCTTGCAGATTTCACTTTCGCCGCCCCTAACAGCCGAATCGTTGGCCGATTCGGTCATTTCTTTATGAATCGACGCCCGGTGATCCGCAAGAGTCAGGGCCGACAATTATGAATTTGGCTATTTCCGGCTTTTCCGCTGGCCGAGTCCCATGCGCTTGGCCAGGCTCGAGCGGGCCTGTGCGTAGTTAGGCGCTACCATCGGATAGTCCGCAGGCAAGCCCCACTTCTCCCGGTACTGTTCGGGCGAGAGATTGTAGTGGCTGCGCAGATGGCGCTTCAGGGATTTGAATTTCTTGCCGTCTTCCAGGCAAATGAGATAGTCGGCGGTCAGCGACTTCTTGATGGTGACCGCCGGTCTTGCCTCCGCCTGCTCCTCACGGGCGGCCGGCTGGTTGACCGCCCCGGAGAGGGCGCGGTGAACTTCGCCTATGAGCTTGGGCAGCTCCGCCTGGGCCACAGTATTCTTGCCGACATAGGCGGCAACGATATCCGCCGTGAGATCGACCAGACTCCGCTTTGCTTCCAAGACATCGGCCATCGCGAATCCCCCACGCTAAATAGCTTGATACACTACTTAGTCTATTCTTCTCAATACACTATATCGCGGGATCGTTTGACTTGCCGCCAGAATAATCATCCAAAGACTTATTGTATTGCAATAGCCCTCACGCCACCTGCCTTGCCGGCAGGCTGAGCTGGGCCTTGATGACCGGTGCCAGGTCTTGCGCGTCAAAACCGCAGCCGTCGATAAAGTTCGAGCGCCGGCGGCGCAGGAAAGTCAGTCCAAGCACATAAAGGCCGGGCACGGCTGCCACCCCGCCGCGGTGGATGATTTCACCGCAGCTATCGAGGACCGGCAACTTCAGCCAGGGATAGCGGCGGCTGTAGCCGGTGGCCCAGATGACCGTGCTGATCCCCCCGCGCTGCAAATCAAGGGTCATGTCCCCGCCATTGGCGAAGAACGGAACCCTTGTTGCGGCCTCCGCCTCGGGTGCCGAAAGGCCGTGGTCGCTGATGAAATCATCAATCCGTTTGAGGGTCCGCTGCATGCGGACATGGGACGCCCCGGTGGAGCGCTCCAGGTCGCCGGCGAATTTGGCTGTTGTGCCGTCGAGCCCCGCAAGCCTGCCGAAAAGCCGCACTCCCTGGGCGCGCAAGACCGCGAGGTCGAGATCGCGGGGCGTGGGGCCGCCCACAAGTTGCAGCGAGGGCTGGCGGCGTGCGGCCTCGAGGTTGCCGTTTTCGAGGGCCGGGTCGTCGAGCATCCCTGAGGCATCCATCCAGGCATAGATGTCACGCCCGCGGTAGCGCCGCGGCACCCGGGTATGGTCCCCCACCGCAAGGGTAACCGGCCTCCCCGAGGCATGAATTTCCTCGGCAAGCTGGATGCCGGTGGAAGATGCGCCGACGACGAGCACGCCGCCCGGCGGAAGCTGGTCCGGAGCGGTGTAATCCGCCGGGGCCACCTGGAGGATCGTGGGCGCCAAGGCATCAGCCATCGGCGGGCGAAATGGCACGTCACAGGCGCCGGTCGCCACCACGACGGCGCGCGCTTGCCACTGCCCCACATCGGTCGAGACGCGGTATCCGCAGCCCTCCCGTTCGACTGCTGTGACCGTGGCAGTGCCGACTACAGGGGCATTAATGGCCTGCGCGTAGGAGCCAAGATAGGAGGCGAAATCTGACGCCGGCATGAAGGCGTCGGGATCCTTGCCGCTGTGCGGCAGGCCGGGAAGCGCGCTATGGCAATTTGCCGTCAGCAGATGCAGCGAGTTCCAGCGCTCGGAATGCCAGCGCTCGCCGATGCGGCCGCGCTCGAGGACGGCATGGTCGACGCCAAGTGCCGTCAGGCTTCGGCTCATGACAAGGCCTGACTGGCCGCCGCCGATGATTATGACATCCGTCTTGCGCATAAAAACATATCCAGGACATGAGAAAGCGAAACCGGGCCCCGGCCATAACCGGGGCCCCGCAGTTCAGGCCAGAGCCGGCGTCTTGACCTTGATGGTGACCGGCACGCCGTTGGTGATGACGTCGAAGACGGCCGAGCGCGCCTTTGACTGCATGATGATCTTTTCCAGCTGCTCGGGGCTGGCGTCGCCATCAATGTCAAAGGAGACCTTGATGCCCTGGTAGCCGTTGCGGACCTTGTCCGACAGACCCAGGATGCCGCGCAGATCGATGTCGCCTTCGACGGTCGATTCGACTTTCCTCAGCTTGATGCCGCGGGCCGAGGCGATGTTGGCGATGCCGGAGGTCAGGCAGGAAGCCAGCGCGTGCAGGACCCATTCAACGGGCGTGGGCCCGTTATCGACACCGCAGAGAACGGCGGGATGATCGCCATCGGCCTTGTAGGCAGCCTTGTGCTTGTGTTCGCCGCCGGCGCCGAAGAAACCCTCCATGGTGCTCTGGCTGTGGGTGCCGGAAATCCAGCGGCTTTTGGCGCGGAACTGGAACTTGGCAAGCTCCGGCTGGCCGCCCACGGCATTGATGGTGGCCAGGAGGGTTGGTGTGTCAACGCCATTCATGGCTACGGGCGTGCGGGCTGGTTTCTGGGAAGTTGCGGTCTTGGTCGTCATGGTCGTTCTCCTCTGGTTGAGTTGGGTAATAGTGGGTGTGGGTTGCCTCGCTGTGCGGGCGATGCCGGGCTCGCCAGCAGTATCGCGGGCAATCCGGTCGATCTCGCCCCGCGAAATGCCGATATCCTTGAGCAGATGATCGTCCAGCGCAGACAGCAGGAACCTGGTTTTCCGGCGCGTCATCGCGTTGAAAAACATGTCCCAGGGCAGCAGCGCACGGACCATGAAATTCCGGCCCAGGGGCCGCGCGCGGGCATCAGTCGGCGAATTATGAAACATGGCATGGCCCTTTTTTTGCTGGACCTAGAGGGCCCGGTTCATGGAGCGACATCTAGACGGCCACCGCTCCCGGGGGCTTTGAGGCGGGCTTGTTTTTTCCTTGAGAAGCCCTTGATTAACGCGCTAGAAGGCGCGGCGGGGGGCAGAGGAGATCTGCGTGCCTTATAATTTCGATGAATATGTGCTGGATACCGGGCGCCGCGAATTGCGGCGGGGAGCCGAGCTCATAGACGCCGAACCGCAAGTTTTTGACCTGCTGCTCTATCTCATCGAGAATCAGGACAGGGTGGTCAGCGGCGAAGAGCTGTTTGATGCCGTATGGCAGGGGCGTATTGTCTCGCTTTCAACGCTCACCAGCCGCATCAACGCGGCGCGCAGGGCCATTGGCGACAGCGGCGCAAAACAGAAACTGATCAAGACCATTCCGCGCAAGGGATACCGCTTTGCCGGCGAGGCCAAACTCGAAGCTGGACAGTTCGCGGCTGCCGCGCAGCCGGAAGCCGATTTGCGCCAGGAGATACAATTCTGCATTTGCGGAGACGGGGTGCGCATTGCCTATGCCACGGTCGGCAGCGGGCCGCCGCTGGTGAAAGCCGGCAACTGGCTGAACCATCTTGAATATGACTGGGACAGCCCGGTGTGGAGGCATCTGCTGACATGGATGGCCAGCGAACGCCAGTTCATCCGCTACGACGCGCGCGGCAACGGCCTGTCGGACTGGGACGCCGATGACATTTCCTTCGAGGCCTTCGTGCGCGATCTTGAAGCGGTGGTCGATGCGGCGGGGCTTGAGCGCTTTGCCCTTTTTGGCGCCTCGCAGGGCTGCGCGGTGAGCATTGCCTATGCCGCCAGGCATCCGGAGCGGGTGAGCAAGCTGGTGCTCTACGGCGGGTTCGCCCGCGGCAAGCGGCTGCGGGATGATCCCACCGTCATCGCCCAGTCCGATGCCCTGATCACCCTCATGCGCACGGGCTGGGGCCAGGAAAATCCCGCCTTCCGCCAGGTCTTCACCTCGCTCTTCGTGCCCGGCGGAACGGCCGAACAGATGCGCTGGTTCAATGACCTGCAACGCAATACGACATCACCCGAAAATGCCGTGCGCATCCGGCTGGTGTCGGACTGGATCGATGTCAGAAATCTTCTTCCGCAGATCACCATGCCCACCCTGGTGCTGCATTGCCGTGACGATGCGGTGCAGCCGTTTGAAGAAGGCCGGATGATGGCGGCGGGCATTCCGGGGGCGCGCTTCGTGTGCCTTGAGGGGCGCAACCATGTGATCCTGGAATCGGATCCCGGCTGGAGCCGCTTCAGGCAAGAGATCGACAGTTTTCTGGCGGATTAAAGCGCCACGGCACTTGCCGCTCGGGCCCATCGCTGGCAACGTCCCGAGATGATCCTGATCGGCCAGTATGACTCGCCCTTTGTTCGCCGTGTCGGCATCGCGCTGACGCTGTATGAGCTGCCATTTGAGCACCGGCCCTGGTCCACATTCGGCGAGGCGGACAAGCTACGGCCCTATAATCCCCTCACCCGGGTCCCGACGCTGGTGCTGGATAACGGCGAGTCTCTGATCGAAAGCCATGCCATTCTGGACTATCTCGACAGTCTCGTGCCGCCGGAGAAGGCCCTGTTTCCACGGGACGAACCCGCCCGGCACCAGGCGCTGAAGATCGCTGCACTGGCAACGGGGCTCGGCGACAAGGCGGTCAGCCTTTTCTACGAAAGGCTGCTGCACACGGAAACGTCAGAAGCCTGGAGCAACCGTTGCCGCCAGCAAATTGCCGCCGTGCTCACCGTGCTGGAAGAAGACCGCGCCAGCCGGACGACCGATCACTGGTTTGGCGGCCGCATGGGGCATGCCGATATCGCGGTGGCCACGGTGCTGGGTTTCGTTGTGCAAGCGCATCCGGGATTGGTGGGGCTTTCAGATTTTCCGGGGCTCAACGCCCATGCGGTGCGGCTCGAGGCCCTGCCGGTGTTCCAGGCGATCAAACAACCATTCATTCCGCCGAATTGAGTTGTCTCTTCCTCAATTGGCCGGGGCGTAGGGGCCGGATTTCATCACGGCCCAGTCCCAATAGGTGAGCAGAACCCGGGCCTTGTTGAACGACATGGAATCAAAAATGTTCTGCAGTTCGGCGGTGCTCCGGTCTGAGGAAATGATGCCGAAGTCGGAGGCCTTGAGCATGTCGATGATCTCGCCGAAGCGGAAACGGTTGGTGCCAACTGCCTTCAAGGCGATGGTCAGCGGCTCGCCGTTGGAATCGGCGATGATGCGCGAGGCGCTGTCGGGCTGAATGGCGGTGATTTCGGCCAGCAGATTTGAGGCCTCGGGGAACTTGCCTGCATTGAGGAACTCAACGAAAGCCTCGATCTGTTCGCGGTCAGGGAACCGGGTTTCCGTGCCCTGCTCGCCGCCGCCCATGGCGTGGGTGATTTTCAGGATCTTGGTGAGCGTTTCCGAGTCGGTCAGGAAACGCGACAGGAGATATCGGCGGAGTTCCGCCGGCACGAACCAGAAAAGTTCAAAGGCGATAGGGGCCGGCAGATCGGGGCGGGTAGCCAGCGGCGCGAGGAGCGCCTGATGGCGCTGGGCATGATCGGCAAGACGGGGGAATGCATGGTGCGAGAAGACGGCGCCGCTGTTTCTCACCAGGGTGAGAAGGACCGACGGGTCGTCGAATTCGATGAGCTGGTCGCTCAGGTTGGCCGAAATATGGCGGCGGCGCGCGATCAGGCGCAGGAGGCTCACCTGCCCCGTGGCAATGACCTTGGACAGGACCTGGTCGTTGATGTGGTTGCAGAGTTCGAGCAAGGGGCCGGCCACTTCAATGCGCGGGTCATGGATCAGCTTGGAGACAAGCAGATGCGGCGGCGATTCCATGATGGAAATGCGGTCAACGACCATGACCAGGGACTTCAACGGGATGCGCGGCACCAGTTTCAAAAGGGCATCGGCGGCAAGGGCCCGCTCCTGCGGCTGGCCGGCGCTGGGGTTTGACAGCATCATGTCGAGAAGCGAGCGGGCGAGTTCGCCTGCATCTGCATCGGACTCATCAATGATTTCGGGCGGTGCAGGGCTTTCGATCTCAAGCTTTGCAAATGGATCATCGTGCCGCTCGACGCGGCGCACCCGGGATTTTTGCGCGGAAGCCGGTTCGACGATAACCACTTCGGAATCGGCCTGGATTTTGTTGCGTGCCGCATCGGCGGCCAGCAGGGCGGCAATCTCGGCCAGAAACGCGGTCCGGTCGGAGGCAGTGGGTGTCGTGAAGATCGCCTTGGCGACTTCGCCGATGCCCGGCACCACCATGCCCGACACGGGCGCGAAGTTTTCATCCAGTTTCTCGCTCGCCGTCGGCACCTTGCGGCGGAGACTGGGCTTCTCTGCATGAACGGCGGGCTTTTCAACATCATGCGCCGGGGAATCTGCCACAGGTTCAGGTTCGGACTTCTCCGGCTCGGAAGCAACGAGGTCCGGCTGGAGAGCTTCTTCTGGTTCAGGTGAAGTCAGTTCCGGTTCGACTGCATCGACTGCAAACTCGGGCTCGGGCGAAGCCGCTTCAGGCCCCACTGATGCAACTTCAGGTTCCGCGATAACGGCTTCCGGCTCAGACGCAGCCGCAGCCGCTTCAGGTTCAGCCACTTCCGGTTCAGGTTCTGCGATACTTGCTTCTGGCTCAGGAGAAGCAACTTCAGGCTCAACCACTTCCGGTTCAGGTTCTGCTGCAACGGCTTCTGGCTCAGGAGAAATTGCTTCAAGCTCAGCGACTTCCAGTTCAGGTTCCGCTGCAAAAGTTTCTGGCTCAGGCGAGGCAACTTCAAGCTCAACTATTTCGGGTTCGGGTTCGGCAACAATGGTTTCTGGCTCAGGCGCAGCCTCTGCAGGTTCCGGCTGGAACGCGGCTATTTCGGGTTCAGGTGCTTCCGGTTCGGCTTCCACCCAGGCTTCGGAAAGGTCTGCGAGGGCAGCTTCGGATTCTGGTTCAACAGGGGCAGGTTCTGCAAAGAGCTCCTCAAAGGGAAGCTCCTTCCACGGCACGGGTTGCGGGACTGGATTTATTTCATCGGCGGCATGGTCTGCCGCTTCGCTATCGGAGAGGGCATCAAAGACGGGAGCTTCTGGCGTATCGGAGGGGGCAAGCCAGGCCCAGGGCTGTTTTTCGGGACCCTCGGGGGGTGCGGATTCAACCTCGGCAGCGGCTGCCGGAATCTCAGTTTCCTCAATGATTTCAAGCGGCGCGAAAATCGCGGGCGCGGGCTCTAGCTCGGGCTGGGTGAAGGCGGCGGGTTTTTTCTTGAGCCGGGCGGTGAGCAAACGGAAGGAATCCGCCGTAATTCGGCGGTTCGGGATCTTTTCCCCGGCCACATCGTCCAGAACATCCATTTGCCCTGATCCCTGGCGGTTCATATGCAACCCGGGGGCGATAGTCTCATCGCTCTGCCAGGTGGCTGTTTCACCCATAATCCTTCAAACGCTCCCTATCCCGTCGTCCAAACAATGACGGAGACCATTGTAAACTTGCTTAATTGCGGTGGAGTGTGCCAGAGGGCCAGGCGTTTCCATGGCTTTATGGTTAAGGGCAGGTTAAATAATCGCGAAGGCGTGACTTCCGTTGAACGGGGCAAAACCCCACATAGGTTGCACAAATCCTAATTTATGAACAAGGTTCAACATGGCAGACAAGATCACCAAGACCGATGCCCAGTGGCGGGCGGAACTGAACCCGGAGCAGTACCGGGTGCTGCGCGAGCATGGCACGGAACGGGCTGGCACCAGCCCGCTGAACAACGAAAAAGCCAAGGGCATGTACATCTGCGCGGGCTGCGGGGCAGAACTGTTCCCGTCCGATAAGAAATATGATTCAGGCACGGGCTGGCCCAGCTATTATGCGCCCACTTCGCCCGATGCGGTGAGCGAGCATGTGGACAAGTCATGGTTTTCAACGCGGACGGAGGTGCGCTGCGCCAAATGTGACGGACATTTGGGCCACGTGTTCCCCGATGGGCCCGATCCCACCGGCCTGCGCTATTGCATGAATGGCGCGGCGCTCAAATTCAATCCCAACAAGGCTTAGAATGAACATCGCGAATGTGAGGCCGCCCACAGCGGAAAAGCGCCCCCGTATTGAAACCTGGCACGGCTTCGAGAAGCGCGATGACTA
>JAEUMI010000192.1 GCA_016792825.1 Hyphomicrobiales bacterium | reverse complement strand
AACCACTGACCGTACTACTGTGATCACCATTGTTTCCGATGCCTTTGCCTGGACACCGGGTGATGCTCTGTGGGATGTGGGCGTGCCGCAGGTGAGCCAGCGCAGCGAAGTTCAGGCGGCGGCAGACTATCAGGCCGATGTTCGCAGGAAACAGCGCGTCGGGGTTTAGGCAAGCGGCACGTTTTCTGGAAATGTCGGAACGCGGCACCACGCGCCTTCATCAGGAATTGCGCTGGATGGCATGTTGACACCCGTGAGCGCCTCAAACGGAAATCCGTGCTTGGACAGCTTGCTGTGCAAAAAGCCCCCTACTGTATCACGATCCTCCCCTCCACCTTCGCATCCACCGTGCCCAGCTTCTTCAGCAGCACCATCACGTCATTGGCGATCAGCTTGCCGCCGCGCTGGTCCACCGTCACCTTGCCGCCCTTCAGCGCCGTGTAGCCGTCGCCGCCGTCCAGCATGTAATCATTTGTGGCAAGCTTGTAGGTGGCGGCAAGATCCAGCGGCTCGGCCCCCACCATCACCGAAACAATGCGTGAGCCCGCGGGCTGCTTCACATCGGCCACGACCTTGAGCCCCGAGACCTGCGGGAAGCGCCCTGCCCCGTCCTCATACTTGCTGAAGCCGTTTTCCAGCGCCTCCCAGATCTGCTTGCCCGAGACCTCGGTCATCACCGTAACATTGCCGAAGGGCAGTTCGCTGAGGATATCCCGCCGGGTAATGTCGCTGCCCGCGGCATATTCCTTGTCGGCGCGGATGCCGCCGCCATTGGTGATGGCGATGTCGGCTTTCACCGCGTCCTTCATGGCGTCGGCGATCAGGTTGCCGATGGCCGCTTCCTGGGTGCGCACGATGTTGCGCCGGCTGTCCAGCGGCCCCGTCGTCTTGCCGATCACCACATTAAGTTCCTTGTCGAGCTCGGCCGCAAAGCCGTCCACCAGCTTCTGCGTTTCCGGATCGGGGGTCACGCTCGCCGTGTCGATGAAGCGGAAGTTCGGCTCCCATTTCACCGTGCGCTTGCCGTCCTTCTCCTCGATGTTCACCGTGAGGTCGATGGGCACCAGATGGTTGGCCTCGGTCGAGGTGTCCACATAGGCCGTGATGCCGTTGTATTGCACCACCAGGTCGTGGTCGTCGCCCGAAAGGATCACGTCGAAGGCCTTCGAGGCGAACATCTTCTGGTCGTCCGAATGCGGCGCCTGCACCACGCCCACTACAAGTTCCGCCCCGTCTTTCCGCGCCTGCTTGGCGGCATCGATTGCCGTTTGCGCCGTGGGCCCGAATTTCAGTTCACCGGTGGAAGCCACTTGCGGCGAGGTGTCCTGCGCCACCGGGATCAGCGCGATCTTCACTCCCGCAACTTCCTTCATCATCGTCCCGCCAAGCCCCGCTACGGCGGAACCGTCGGCGTGCGTGATGTTGATCGCCGCCCAGGGATATTTCGACGCCTTCATCTTGTCGTCGAAATTCTGCACCCCGAAATCATATTCATGGTTGCCCGGAACGGCGAGGTCGAAAGGCACCACATTGGTGAGCTCGATCATGTTCATCCCGCGGTCGAGGCCGGAAAGCAGCGAGGGCGAGAGCAGGTCGCCGTCAAACAGGTAAAGGAAATTCGGATTGGCGGCCCGCTCGGCCCGCGCCACCGCGTTGAGCCGCGCCATGCCGCCCCGCGTCTTGCCGCCGGCAAAGTTGTAAACATCGCCCACGCCCAGAAGCGTGATCTTCACCACCTCAGCCTGTGCTGGAGCGATTGCCGCCGTGCTCAGAAGTCCGGCCACGAGAAGTCTGGATATGATTTTCATGATGCTCTCCCATTATGCGGTGGGAGAAAAACTATGGCGGGATTGCCGCGAAATCGTGACGTCTATTATTCATGCTAACATGTTAGCATGAATATCGTGG
>JAEUMI010000281.1 GCA_016792825.1 Hyphomicrobiales bacterium | reverse complement strand
TGAAATGACGCCCGAGCATATTGCCGCCATGCGCGCCAAGATCCCCATGGGGCGCCTGCTGCAGATCGAGGAAGTGGCCAACATGGTGAGCTGGATTGCCGGGCCCGAATGCACCTTCACGACAGGCTTCGCCTTCGACCTGACCGGCGGCCGGGCAACCTATTGACGACTTACTCCGCCGCTTTCCGGCAATGGGCATCGACAACGCGCTGGACCATCGGGGCGTAATAGGAAAATGGCTGGGTCTTCATGTCGGTGCGCTTTCCCGCATCGTCATAATGGCGCACCTTCACGATCTCCTTCACGTTCGGGTTCTTTTCAAATTCGGCCACTTCAACGGAGCTCATGGGCCCGCCCTGCAGTTTTAGCGAAAGAACCGAGGCCTCGGACAGCCGTTTTAAATACTCGGGCCTCGCCGCGCAGAGATAGCGCTTGGCCGCCACATGGTAGCGCACGCAATCCGTGACCAGGGTAGGGAAGAACCGTTCCAGCACCGCCGCCCCGGCCTCCTCGTGATGCCGGTCTTCCACGTCTTCCATGGTGAACGAGCCGAACTCGCTGGTGAAATGCCCGATGTCATGGAGCAGCGCCGCCACGATGATGATCTCCGGCTCGCCGGCATTCTCGGCGAAATGCGCGCCCTGCAGCATGTGCTCGGCCATGGTAACGGGCTCGCCCAGATACTCTTCGCCGCCGCGGCGTTCGAAAATGTCGGCGAGGAAAGCCACGATGTTGTCAGGCGAAAGGGAGTTGTAATCCGGCTTGCTCATGCGGCGGCCTCCTGGCGGGGCATTTCCATCGCCGCAAGCGTCGACAGCAAGCCGTCCTTGTCGGCATAGCAGCCCTGGAGCCAGCGCGAGCCGGCGCCGGAATAACCTTTGCGGGCATGCAGCACCCGGGTGTTGTCCACGATGAAACATTCACCCGGCGACAGTTTGAACGATACTTCCATGGCCGGATCGTCGATGATCTCGCCCAGCCGGCGATAGGCGGCGTAATAGTCCTCCATCTCGTCGAAGGGAACGTCGGTGACCGCCGCTGCCGAACGGTTGTTGAAGCGGATGGCGATCAGCTCGCCATCGGGCGCAAGTTCGATCATCGGGCGCCGCGCCCTGAGGCAGATGCCGTCACTGCCGGCATATTCAAACCGCGCGCAGTGTTTGCTGAGAAGCTCAAAGCCTCTTGGATTTTCTGCCCGCAGCCGCGTGGCCGCCTTGAAGCCGTCAACCACCATGTTCTCGCCGCCCTTGGCCGAGTTTTCGAGGCAGTAGAGAATTTGCAGCGTGGGCACCGGATCGCGGTAGGGATTGTCCGTATGGGCCTGCAGCCCGAGCCCGGTATAGGCCAGATTGCTCGGATTCACCTCGGTGCGGACTTCAAACCATTTGCCGTAATTAGTCTCTCGGATATAGCCAAAGAGGGCGGCAACCTTCAAAAGCGCGCCGTTCTCGACTGGCCCGCCGTTCAGCTTCCCGAAGCCAAAGCGCCGCACGCCGTACAGCCACCGCTTCAACTCACCGCGATCGGAACTGACGGCAGTAAAACTGGCGCTCGGAACAGCGGCGAGGCCCGCATCCCACAATTCAAGTTCCGGAGCGGTCCAGCCTGTCGTGCGCGGGCGTTCCGCATCATAGCTGTGCGCCTGCAGCCAGCCCACGTCATAGGCAATGGTCTTGCCCTCGGGCGCGAAGGTGAGCGACAGCGTATTGCCTTCCACCCCTGCCGCTGAAATGCGGATTTCGGAGGGAATGTCGGCAATGGTAATCAGCCGCTGGCCGTTTCCCGGCGCACGCGTGGCCGCATCCCAGGCATTGTCGCGCAGCCAGATCGCATGAAAGCGAAGCCGCCCCACGCCTTCAAGGCTGAGCCCGATGGCCCGGCCCCCGTCCAGAATCTCGACCTGATGCATTGCAAACTCCTCGATAGGGCGAAAATGGTAGCCGTCCAGTGAGGGGGTTGTAAATGGCC
>JAEUMI010000236.1 GCA_016792825.1 Hyphomicrobiales bacterium | reverse complement strand
GGGCCGGCGCCCACGATGACAACATCATATTCCATCGTTTCGCGCTGAACCTGCTCCACAGACAATTCTCCTCAAAGGGCATGCGTTTCCGGACAGCGCCTGTTATAGTGGCCCGACCCGGCAGACAAGATAACCAATTCGGACATGCAAACAAAGCAAAACGACATGAGCCCCGGTGATGCCCAGGCGGCACTGGCCTGGCTCATCGATATGGGGGCCGACGAGATTGTGGCCGAGGCCCCGGTCAATCGCTTTGCGGCGGCCGCCCCGCCTTTGGCTGCCGTTCCGCCTGCCAAGGCAGCGCCCGCCGTTTCTGCCCCTTCATCGGCAGACGCCTGCTATTCGCTGGATGAGCTTCAGGCGGCATTGCTTGCACTGGACGATTTCCCGCTGAAAAAGACCGCGAGCAATCTGTGCTTTGCCGGTGGCGATGCCACGGCGCAAGTGATGATCATCGGCGATGTCCCGGGACGCGATGAGGACATCGAGGGCAAGGTGTTCGCCGGGCAAAATCTTCTTCTGCTGGAAAGGATGCTGGGGGCGATCGGGTTGTCGGTTGCGGCCACCAGTTCATTCAATTTCATTCCGTGGCGGCCGCCAGGAAACCGCACGCCAACCGATGCCGAACTGCAACTGTGCCAGCCCTATATCCTGCGGGCCATTGCGCTTTGCCGGCCCAAATTCATCCTCTGCCTGGGCGGCCATCCGGCCCAGCGCCTGTCGGGCAAGAGCGACGGACTGCTTTCGCTGCGTGGCAAATGGTTCGAGCTAGCCATCGGGGCAAAGGGAATTCCGGTGCTTCCCAGTTTTCATCCCAGTTACCTGTTGAAGCAGCCGGGGCAGAAGCGCCTGGCCTGGCGCGATCTTCTTTCGTTCAAGGAAACCCTTGATGCCCATTAGCTCCACGGACCTGCTGATTTTCCTGACGGCAGCGCTGAGCCTCAATCTGACGCCGGGCAATGACATGATGTATGTTCTGGGGCAATCCTTGAAGGGCGGGCCACGGACCGGCATTTCAGCAAGCCTTGGCATTGCGGGTGGCTCGCTGATCCATCTCGGCCTCGTGGCGCTGGGTGTTGCCGTTGTCCTGGCGCAGAACCCGCTGCTCTTCGATCTTATCCGCTATGCGGGTGCGGCCTATCTTGTCTGGATTGCCTACGGCACGCTCACCTCGCCGCTTACTGCCCTTAACCGGGATGAAACGGAACGCAGCACATTTGCGGCTTTCCGCGATGGCGTTCTGGTCAACCTGCTCAACCCCAAGATCATTGTTTTCATGTTTGCCTTCCTGCCGCCGTTCATCCGGCCGGAAAACGGCTCGCCGCTTCTGCAGCTTTTCATCCTTGGAATGATTTTCAATGTGGGCGGCACGATCATCAATTGCGTAGTGGCTTTGTTTGCGGGAAAAATCGGGGCGGCGCTTTCCACCAGTCTGCAATTCCGCCGCTGGTTTTCGCGCATCTCGGCCGGCCTGTTTCTGCTGCTGGCGGCGCGCCTTGTGTTTGAGAGAAAATAGATGACTGAGCCCCGCGATTTCCTTCCCCTCAACATTGCGATCCTCACGGTGTCGGACACGCGCACGCTTGCCGATGATAAATCCGGCCAGACCCTTCAGGAGCGAATTGCGGCGGCAGGCCACAGCGTTGCCGACCGGCAGATCATCACAGATGACATTGCAAAGATCCGCCGCATCGTGAAAGCCTGGGTGAAGCGCAAGGATGTTGACGTCATCATTTCAACGGGCGGCACGGGACTTACAGGGCGCGATGTGACCATCGAGGCGATGCGCCCGCTGTTCGAAAAGGAAATCGAAGGCTTCAGCACCCTGTTCCACATGGTCTCGTTTCCAAAGATCGGAACCTCAACGGTGCAATCGCGCGCCACGGCGGGCGTTGCGAAGGGCACATATATTTTCTGCCTGCCGGGTTCACCGGGTGCGTGCAGGGATGCGTGGGATGAAATCCTGAAGTATCAGCTGGACTACCGGCATCCGCCCTGCAACTTCGTCGAAATCATGCCGCGCCTGGAGGAGCATCAGAAGCGCCGGAAGGGTTAAGCCAGTTTCTGTTTCGGCATGAGAAAGCCATTGACGATGGCGAGGCCCAGCAACAGGACCACCGCTCCCAGCAGTTGCGCGCCGGACATTCTCTCGCCCAATACGATGACCGCGGTGAGAAGGCCGATGGGCGTCATCAGCAGTACGAACGGGGCCGCGTCATCCATGCGGCAGCGGCGGAGCAGCGAGAACCAGGCGATATAGGCTAGGTAAAAGCCAACGAAGCCGACAAAGGCGAGGGTTGCCCATTCGGTTGTCCCTGCCGAGGTGATGGAGTGCCATTGGCCCGTTTCAAAAATGGCGGTGGCCAGGATAAGCTGCGGCACGCCCATGAGCGCATTGGCCTTGAGCAGCACGATGCCGCTGTCCTGGCTCAGCTTGCGGGCCAGGGTCTGTCCAAAGGCCCAGAAGAACCCGCCCAGGATAACGAGTGTCACAGGCAGCAGGGCAGGACGCTGTTCCGGCAGGCCAATGACAATCCCGACGCCTGCAAGCGCAATGGCTGTTCCCATTATTTTTCGCAGGTTCAGTTCCTCACCGGCAATGAGCCAACCGAGAAAGACCGCCATGGGCACCTGCGTCTGCAGCACGAGATTTGCAGTAGTCGCCTCGACGCCGCGCAGGCCCCAGAACACGAAGGCACCCTGGATGGTGACCGAAAAGGCGGAGATCAGCAGCAGGGAACGCCACGGGGTTTTTATTCTGTCGTGCACGGTGATGAGCGTGATCACGGCTATGGCGAAGTAGACCATAAGCATCATGAACATGGGCGGAAAATGGGTGACGGCCGGCTTGGCGATGGCCAATCCGGTTCCCCAGCAGATGGGGGCAACAAGGGCGAGCAACAGGGTTTTGGAGTTCATGGGCCAGCAATGGCGTTATTTGGGCATTATCACAAGTTTGTTCTTGTTATGTTCCGACTTTTGCGCTACATATCAGCCATGCCCACTTTGATTGATAACAGACCCTCCATCTCCTTCGATCCCGCCGTTACGGGTGCCGGGAGACTCATGGCCCTGCCGCAGCAGATGCGCGGGCGCGGGGCGCGCAACAATGACAAGGGCCGTTACGAAAAAAACAAGGTTTCCATCTTCGATGATGGGTGGGAAACGCTGGCGGAATTGCCGCCGCTCAAAACTACCATTTTTGAAGAGCAGCCCAAGACCATTATCGCGCGCAACCAGTCGCCGGATATTTCCTTTGACCGATCAATCAATCCTTACCGGGGCTGCGAGCATGGCTGCGTCTACTGCTATGCCAGGCCGACCCACGCCTACATGGGGCTTTCGCCGGGACTCGACTTCGAGAGCAAGCTTTTCATCAAGCCGAACGCGGCGGCGCTTCTCCGGGAGGAATTAACCGCGCCCAATTACCTGCCGCGCACCATGGCGCTTGGTTCCAATACAGATCCCTACCAACCAATTGAGCGGACTTACCGCATCACACGGCAAATCCTGGAAGTGCTGTCGGAATTCAATCATCCCGTCGGCATTGTCACCAAGTCAGCGCTGGTGCTGCGCGACCTGGATATTCTCACGTCAATGGCGCAGCGCGGACTGGTGAAGGTCGCAATTTCCGTCACGACGCTTGACGGGAAGCTGGCGCGCGCCATGGAGCCTCGAGCCTCGACCCCTGCCAAACGGCTCGAGGCTCTTCGCGTGCTTTCGGCGGCGGGCATTCCCACCGTGGCAATGATCGGGCCGGTGATTCCGGCGGTGAACGACATGGAAATCGAGGCCATCCTGAAAGCCGCCGCGGTGGCGGGCGTGAAAGAGGCCGGTTACACCATGCTGCGGCTGCCGCTCGAGGTGAAAGACATCTTCAAGGAATGGCTGATGACGGAAATGCCGGAGCGGGCTTCCAAGGTCATGGGGCTGGTTAGGTCCGTGAGGGACGGCAAGGAAAATGACGCGGCGTTCGGCAGGCGCATGAGCGGCACCGGGCCCTATGCGTGGACCACCGGGCGGCGCTTTCAGCTTGCGGCGGAGCGCCTCGGCATCAATGCGAAACGGACAACGCTTGCTACCGATCTGTTCCAAAGGCCGCCGCAGGCGGGTGAACAGTTGACGCTGATATAGAGTTATGGCCCACTTGGGCCATGGCGCATGACGATTCCCTTGGACCGGATTTCAGTTTTGAACTTGCGGCGAAAGCCCAGGGGTTTTCACGGGTATGCGGCATCGACGAGGCGGGGCGCGGGCCGCTGGCCGGGCCGGTGGTGGCCGCAGCCGTCATTCTTGATCCCGATAACATTCCGCGCGGCCTGAATGATTCCAAAAAGCTCGATGCGGAAACACGCGAAGCGCTGTTTGCCCAAATTGTGAAGTCGGCAAAAATCGGCGTGGGCATCGGCGATGAAAGCCGCATCGACCGTGATAACATTCTCGCCGCCACCATGTGGGCAATGGCGGAAGCGGTTCAAAACCTCAGCGACGCGCCGCACTATGCCCTGGTGGACGGCAACCGGGCGCCGAAACTTTCCTGCGGCGTTCAAACCATTGTGGCCGGTGATGCGCGCTCGCTTTCCATCGCCGCCGCCTCGATCATCGCCAAAGTGACGCGCGACCGGATCATGGTGGCGCTGCATGATGAATTCCCCGGCTACGGCTTTGCCCGCCACAAGGGCTATGGCACGGCGTTCCACCGCGCTGCCCTCCTTGAACTCGGCCCCTGCATTCACCACCGCAGAAGCTTCGCGCCCGTCGCGCAATTGCTGGCGCGTTAACCACAATCCCTGAATTCGATTCACGCGGACTCCGCAAAGATTCATGATGGCTTTTCAGCATCGCGTTTGTTGCGTTGGGTACAGAGTTCATCGATGGGTTTCGAAACAAAGCCGGATATCAGGCCGCTCCACAACCGCGTGTTGGTGGGCGATTGCCTTGCCGAACTGAAGAAGATTCCCACGGGCTCAATTGACCTGGTCTTCGCCGATCCGCCGTACAACCTGCAGCTCGCCGGCGACCTGACGCGGCCCGACCAGAGCAAGGTCGACGCGGTTGACGACCACTGGGACAAGTTTGCGAGCTTTGCCGCCTATGATGAATTCACCCGGGCGTGGCTCACCGAATGCCGCCGCGCCCTGAAGCCCAACGGGGCGCTGTGGGTGATCGGCTCCTATCACAATATCTTCCGCGTCGGCTCCATCCTGCAAGACCTGGGCTACTGGATTCTCAACGACGTGATCTGGCGCAAAACCAATCCGATGCCGAATTTCCGCGGACGGCGTTTCACCAACGCCCATGAAACGATGATCTGGGCCGGCAAGAGCGCCACCTCGAAATACACCTTCCACTATGAAGCGATGAAAATCTTTAATGACGATTCGCAAATGCGTTCGGACTGGACGCTGCCGCTGTGCACCGGCGGCGAGCGCCTGAAAAATGATGACGGCGACAAGCTTCATCCCACGCAAAAACCAGAGGCGCTGCTGCACCGCGTCATGCTTTCATCCACAAATCCAGGAGATGTCGTGCTTGATCCATTTTTCGGCACCGGAACCACGGGCGCTGTCGCCAAGCAATTGGGCCGGGTGTTCATCGGCATCGAACGGGAAGAGAATTATGCGCGCTCGGCACTTGAGCGCATCAAGGCTACCGACCAGTTGTCAGAGGAGGCCCTCAGGACGACTACGGCCAAACGGGCGGAACCCCGCATTCCGTTTGGTTCGCTTCTGGAGCGCGGGCTGGTGAAGGCCGGCGACACGCTGCATGACCCCACGGCGCGCGTGGCCGCACGGGTGCGCGCCGACGGCTCCATCGCCTGCAAGGACAATAGCGGCTCCATCCACAAGATCGGCGCCTATGTGCAGGGAGCGGAAGCCTGCAATGGCTGGACCTTCTGGCATGTTCGGCGCGGGGCAAACCTCGTTCCCCTCGATGTGCTGCGCCAACAGGTCAGGGCGGAGCTGGGAACGGCTGCTTGAGCGGCCGTTTTACGCGGGCCGCTACACGAGCAGACGCGGCATCCATCGCCGCCATTTACAATCAGGGCATGGAAGACCGGGTTGCGACCTTCGAAACGGAACCGCGTACGCCCGAGCAGATTCTCAAGTGGTTCGACGATGGCTATCCGGTTTTTGTGTCCGGCGAGAACCAAACCGTGCACGCCTATGCGGCGGCATTCCCCTACCGCTCCCGTCCCTGCTACGACGGCGTGCGCGAATTCTCAGTTTATGTGGCGCGCGAAGGCCGGGGCAAGGGATTTGGCAAAGCCGCCCTGGGTGCTCTGATCGGCGATGCAAAGGCACGGGGCTGGTGGAAGCTGCTGTCGCGGATTTTTCCTGATAATACATCCAGCCGCAGGCTGTGCGCGGCGCTCGGCTTCCGGGAAGTCGGGATATACGAAAAGCATGGCCGGCTCGATGGCAAATGGATGGATACGGTCATCGTCGAGAAGCTGCTGACCTGATCTGCGGTAAATGAGGTTGCGCGGCACGCGCCGCCGTTCTAGGTCTCTCCCCTTCTGAGAGGGAACCCTGCCCATGAAAGCCCGCCAACCTACCTCATTCCTTTTTGATCTCGACGGCACGCTGGTCGACAGTGTCTATGACCATGTGCTGGCGTGGAGTGCGGCGTTGCAGGAGGAAGGCATCGAGGTTTCGATCTGGCGCATTCACCGGCGCATCGGCATGTCGGGCGGCCTGTTCACCCGGGCGCTTGCCCGGGAAACCGGGATTGATTTTGACGATGCCACGCTGACGCGGCTGCGGGCGCTTCATGCCAAGCATTACAGTGTTCACTCGGCCAATACGCGGCCCCTGCCCGGGGCGCGGGAGCTTCTGCAATACCTCACCGACACGAAAATTCCCTGGGCCATCGCCACGTCAGGGCGGATGCTGACGGCCGGCCCGGTGCTGAAAATCCTCGGCGTCGATCCGGACAGGGTTCCGGTGATCACGCGCGACCTCGTGGCCTATGCGAAGCCGGATCCCGACCTGTTTCTCGCGGCGGCGGAAAAACTCGGCATCGAGATCGATACGGCCTGCGTGGTGGGCGACAGCATCTGGGACATGCTGGCGGCACAGCGGGCCCGGGCGCTTGGCATCGGCTTTCTCTCGGGCGGCTACGGCACGGACGAGCTTGAACGGTCGGGCGCCTACCGGGTGTTCGAGGACCCGGCCGACATGCTGGCCCATATCGACGAAGTGGGCGGCCGGCGATAAGAAATCGTCATAGCTTTGCCATAACACGCCGCCTAAACTTTCAAGCTTGCGGAGGACATCACGATGTACAAGCTCTACAACGTCAAGGCCTGGGGCTCCATGGGCGTGCATTTTCTGCTGGAGGAAATGGCTGTTCCCTACACCAATATCTGGATGACAGCGGAACAGGTGGCGGCACCGGAATACCGGGAGCTCAGCCCGCTCGGCTACATTCCGGCCCTTGGCCTTGATGACGGCAGCACCCTTTTTGAGTCGGCGGCCATCGTCTCATTTCTGGTCACGGCGCATCCCGAACAGGGCATGGCGCCGCAGCCGGGATCAAATGAATTCGGCGAGTTTCTTACCTGGCTGCATTTCATGAGCACCAATCTCTATGTGGCGTACAACATTGGAGACGCCGCCAGTTTCTATGCCCGCAATCCAGCGGAAGAGGCCTTTCTCTTGGGAAAGTCGATTGAGAAAGGCAACCAGCTTTGGGCCATCCTGGCCAAGCGCCTGGAGGCTGAAGGACCATGGCTGATGGGGGAAAAGTTTTCGGCGCTTGACCTCTATGCCTTCATGCTGTGCTGCTGGAGCAGGCCCAAGGAAACGGTTCTCCATGCGCAATTCCCGGCAATCGCCGAACTGGCGAAAGCGGTGCGGGCCCGGCCAAAACTCAAGGCGGCGCTTGAAGCGCACGGGGTGATGGAGCCGCGGAGTTAACCTGCTTTTCGCAAGCGCGACGGCACATCCAGTGCTGCAACAACCACTTTCCGCATGAGCGACGGCAGGGCTTCTTGGGCGAGTTCGTCCTTGTGCACCCAGCGGTAGCCATCGCCGGCAGGCAGTGATTGTTCCGCCGTTGCGGTTTTCCATACGTTCAACTGAAGATGAAAATGCGTGAAGGTATGTTCAATGGGAGCCTTCAACTTGTTCCAGTCGGCAGTTAATGGAGCGACAACATCGCGCGGCAGCT
>JAEUMI010000188.1 GCA_016792825.1 Hyphomicrobiales bacterium | reverse complement strand
CGGACCCGGATGGTATCGGCCTTTTGCGCGGCGATGGCCTTGGTGGCAGCGAGGATGCCGGGCAGCGTGGTGTAGTAGGGCACCTTTTGCAGCATGGCAGTCTGGCGGATGGATTTTGAATCGGACTCGGACGCTTTGGATTCCGTGGTGTTCAGGACGAGTTGGATTTCGCCGTTCTTGATGGCGTCCACCACGTGGGGCCTGCCTTCCAGGACCTTGTTGATCTTGGAAGAGGGAATGCCTTTGCTTTCAAAGAACTGCTGGGTGCCGCCGGTGGCCTTGATGACAAAGCCCAGGTCCACCAGCTTGCGTATGGCGGGAAGGATTTTGGACTTGTCGGGATCATTGACCGAGACAAAGACGGTGCCGGACTGGGGAATGCGCATGCCGGCGCCAAGCTGGCTCTTGGCGAAGGCCATGTCGTAGGTCTTGTCCAGCCCCATGACCTCGCCGGTCGAACGCATCTCGGGGCCAAGGAGTACATCCACGCCGGGGAAGCGGTTAAAGGGGAAAACCGCTTCCTTTACAGCGACATGTGCGAGCTTCCTGTTGACCAGCTTGAAGCTGGCGAGGGTTTCGCCCGCCATGACCCTAGCAGCAATCTTGGCCACGGGAATACCGATGACCTTGGCCACGAAGGGCACGGTGCGCGAGGCTCTCGGGTTCACTTCGAGGACGTAGACCAGATCATCCTTGATGGCGAACTGCACGTTCATCAGGCCAACAACATTCAGTGCCAGGGCCATTTTCCTGGCCTGGGCCTCCATTTCGGCAATGACGGGGGCTTTCAGGGAATAGGGGGGGAGCGAGCAGGCGCTGTCGCCAGAGTGGATGCCAGCTTCTTCGATATGTTCCATCACACCAGCGATGAACACTTCCCTGCCGTCGCAAATGGCGTCGACGTCAACCTCGACGGCGTTGGAGAGATAGCTGTCAATCAGCACCGGGCTGTCACCGGAGACGACTACGGCTTCGGTGATGTAGCGCTGGAGGTGGTCGTCGTCGCGGACGATTTCCATGGCGCGGCCGCCCAGCACATAGGAGGGGCGGATGACCACGGGGAAGCCGATTTTCCGGGCGATCTTCTTGGCCTCCGCGGCGGAACGGGCGATGCCGTTCTCGGGCTGGCGCAGCTTCAGTTTCTTGAGAAGCCTGGAGAAACGGTCACGGTCTTCGGCAAGATCAATGGCATCGGGCGTGGTGCCGAGAATGGGAACGCCGAGCTCTTCCAGTTTTCCTGCGAGCTTCAACGGCGTCTGGCCGCCGAACTGGACGATGACGCCTTTCAGGGCGCCGTTGGATTGCTCGACGTGAATGATTTCGAGCACGTCCTCGATGGTGAGGGATTCGAAATAGAGACGGTCCGAGGTGTCGTAATCGGTGGAAACAGTTTCCGGATTGCAGTTCACCATGATGGATTCATAGCCGGCGTCATGGAGCGCGAAGCAGGCATGGCAGCAGCAGTAATCGAACTCGATGCCCTGGCCGATGCGATTTGGCCCGCCGCCGAGGATGATGACCTTTTGCCTGTCAGAGGGCTTCGCTTCATTGCCGTTGTGGCCGATGAAACCCGTTTCATAAGTTGAATACATGTAGGCGGTGGGCGAGGCGAATTCGGCCGCGCAGGTATCGATGCGTTTGAAGACGGGGCGCACATTCAGCTTGTGGCGATGCTTGCGGACCTTGTCTTCGTCCACGCCAACCAATGCCGCGAGGCGCCTGTCGGAGAATCCCATGGCCTTGAGCTTCTGGAAATTCACCGCATCGTTGGGCAGGCCGTTGGCGCGGATCTTCGCTTCGGTTTGCACCAGTTCTTCGATCTGGCGGAGGAACCAGGGCTCATATTTGCAGGAGGCAAAAATCTGTTCGACCGTGGCGCCATGGCGGAAGGCCTGGGCGATGATGAGCAGGCGATCGGGGGTTGGGGTACCAAGCGCGGCGCGGATGGCGTTCTTGTCGTCGCCTTCGCCAAGGCCCGGGATTTCAATTTCATCGAAACCGCTGAGGCCGGTTTCAAGGCCGCGCAAGGCTTTCTGCACGCTTTCCTGGAAGGTGCGGCCGATGGCCATGACTTCGCCGACCGACTTCATGGCGGTCGAAAGAATGGCTTGCGAGCCGGGGAATTTTTCAAAGGCAAAGCGCGGAATTTTGGTGACGACGTAATCTATCGTCGGCTCGAAGGCGGCGGGGGTGGCGCCGCCGGTGATGTCATTGGCCAATTCATCCAGCGTGTAGCCAACTGCAAGCTTGGCGGCGATCTTGGCGATGGGAAAGCCTGTTGCTTTTGAGGCAAGGGCGGAGGAGCGCGAGACGCGCGGGTTCATTTCGATGACAACCAAGCGGCCATCGGCGGGATTCACGCCGAACTGGACGTTGGAGCCGCCGGTTTCGACGCCAATCTCGCGCAGCACCGCAATCGAGGCGTTGCGCATGATCTGGTATTCTTTGTCAGTCAGCGTCAGGGCCGGGGCTACGGTGATGGAATCGCCGGTGTGTACGCCCATGGGATCGACGTTTTCGATGGAGCAGACGATGATGCAGTTGTCGTTCCTGTCGCGAACGACTTCCATTTCATATTCTTTCCAGCCGAGCACCGACTCTTCGATCAGCACTTCGGCGGTGGGCGACGCATCGAGGCCCGATTCGACAATGTCGAAGAATTCCTCGCGGTTATAGGCGATGCCGCCGCCGGTTCCGCCCAACGTAAACGAGGGGCGGATGATGCAGGGCAAGCCTATGGTGAGCATGGCTTCGAAAGCTTCGACCATGGCGCGGTTGCGGTATTTTTTCAGGCGCTCGGGTTCGCGGTCGGCCCAGCCGCGCTCGAAGGCCGCGATATCGCCGCCTTCGGATTTCAGGCGGCTGGTTTCGGCGAGGAAGAAGGCCTTGTCCTCGTCCTTGGCCTCCGAGGCATTGGCGAGCATGGATTTCGGGGTTTCGAGGCCGATGCGTTTCATGGCTTCGCGGAACAATTCCCTATCCTCCGCCATGTCGATGGCTTCGGCCTTGGCACCAATGAGCTCGACGCCGAATTTTTCGAGGATGCCCATCTTGTTGAGGGTGAGAGCGGTGTTCAGCGCGGTCTGGCCGCCCATGGTGGGGAGCAGGGCGTCGGGGCGTTCCTTCTCGATGATCTTGGCCACGACTTCCGGGGTGATGGGCTCGATGTAGGTGGCGTCGGCCAAGTCCGGGTCGGTCATGATGGTGGCCGGATTGGAATTGATCAGGATGATGCGGTAGCCCTCGGCCTTGAGGGCCTTGCAGGCCTGGGTGCCGGAATAATCAAACTCGCAGGCCTGGCCAATAATGATAGGGCCAGCCCCAATGATGAGAATGGATTTTATATCTGTACGTTTTGGCATGTTTTGAGGAAACCCGATTTGGGGTTCCCTACACAATCACGGGGCGGATTCCAAGCTTTTCCGGCGAGTTATCAGTTTTGCGTCAAACCAGCGGTTTCCGCCGGTCCGATGCACTTGATTCGCCTGAAACTTACGCAGTTTTCGCCCTCGCACATGGTATCGGAGCCGAGCTGGCGGGTGGCGCTTGCGGCTTCACGCTGGAAGAGGATGGATTCGGAGAAGCCTTCCTTCACGCAGAAAGCGTCGGCGGCGGGCTTGCCGCATTCGGCCTTGCCGCTCAGGCAGTTGTCAATCCGTGAACCGTCGACAGCGGGGGCAAAGAAATTGCGCACCGAAGCTTGCCCGGCGGTGGAGGCCAGAAGAAGGATTCCAAGGGTTGCGGCAATGGTCTTGAACATTTCAGGCTCCGGATTTGAATAAGATGGGACAGGAAGCAGAATGAAGCGGCTTGAGAGGGGGCTGTTGATCCACTCCACCTGCCTCCTGTCCCTCAGCCCTCTTGCGAAGGTTGAGGGTGAAACTGGTTAGGCGTCGAGGCAACGCCTGACGGAACAGGCGTCGAAACTGGTTTGGCCCTTTACCGGCCACTGGCCGTTCTTGAGGATCACGGTCACGTTGCTCACCTGGGGCTTGGCACCGGATGCCATCTTGATGTCGTTCCCGGCAAAGGCGCCGGCCGACAGGAACATGATGGTGAGGGTTGCGGTGGCGATCAGGGTCTTCATTTTGTGTCTCCTCCAGAGACTGTGTGCAGCGTTAAGAACAAATTACCCCTTCGCTTTGGAATGGAGCCTGAATGGCCCGTTCATCTGGCGTTTAGATTCGGCTCAAAACCATCCCGCAGGGGCGGCAAAAGAAAAGGCCCCGGGGATTGCCGGGGCCTTTGAGTTGCAAGCAGGACATTTGCAGGGGATCGTGCTTGGGGAGGGAGATTTTTGGAACCGGGGTTGGTCATGACCACCTTACGAGAGGGGAGGGATATAAGTTGCCATTCCCGAACCCCGGTTCCGATGCCCAGCGGGTTAGACTGGGCCGTTCAATCAGGCCTTCGCGTCGGAGCAGTTCTCAACGGCGCACTGCTCAACAACGATGGGGCCGTAAACAGGGAAAGCCTGGTTCATATGGATAACCGTGACATTTTTGGCATTTGCCGAGGGCATGTCACTGGCAGGGGCGATGGCAGCAATTGCAGTTGCGGCCGATCCAAGGACTGTGAGAACAAAGAAGGTGTAGCGGATCATAATGTGGTTTCCTCTCGTGTATTTCGATCTTGAACCCAACATACCGAAGTAAACTCGAACCCAAGCTGAATGTTCCGTTCATCTGGCGTTTATCTTGGGCGGGAAACGTGCAACTATCGGGCGAAATCAGCCGTAAGTGGGGTTATGAACAGCGTTTACGAAACCATAGAGAGCGAATTGGATGTTTTGCTACCTTTGGTTGCAAACGGTGACAGAAAGGCTTTCGGCCGTCTTTATGACCTTACGTCTGGCAAGCTGTTTGCGGTCGTGCGCTGTGTTTTGAAGAAGCCGGAACTTGCCGAAGAGGCCTTGCAGGAAGCATTTATCAAGGTCTGGGAACGGGCCGCATCCTATGAGGCGGGATCGCTGCGGCCCACAGCCTGGCTTGCGGCCATTGCCCGCAACCAAGCAATTGACCTCAAGCGCCGATTCGCCGAGCGCATGTCGGCGCGGGCTGAGGAACTTGAAGCCGCCGATTCGGTGCCAGTGATGCCGGAGGCGGAATTGACCATGGATCTCAGCCGTCTCAAGAAATGCCTCAAGCTTCTGCCGGAGGAGCGCCAGGACATGGTGCTGCTGGCCTATTATCAGGGCTGGACCCGGGATGAGCTTGCAGCCCAGTACAAGCGCCCCGCCACGACCATCAAGACCCTGTTGCGGCGGAGTCTTACAGTGTTGAAGGATTGCCTCGATGGCTAAACCCGAAGACAGGGATGAACTGGCGGCCGAATTCGCCCTTGGGTCACTCCCGCCTGCGGAACGGCAAGAGGCGGAAGCCCTGATGGCGCGTGACGCGGAATTTGCGGGAATGGTGGCGGCATGGGAACGCCGGCTCATACCGCTGGCCCTGGCGCTTGAACCGGTGGCAGCGCCGCCGCGGATCCGTGGTGCGGTGATGAAGGCTATTGCCGGGGATGCGGTGAATTCGGAAACCGTGGTCACGTGGAAACGCAAAGCCTCAGCCTGGCGGCTTGCCACGTTAGGCGCAAGCGCCATTGCCGCGTCACTGGCGGCCTTCATATTCGTCGGCACGCCGGAGCCGCAACTCACGGATCAGCGTTATGTGGCGGTGCTTCAGGCGGAAGGTCCTGGTCCGGCGTTTCTTGCCTCCATTGATCTGGCCAGCGGCAGCATCAGCGTGCGCACGGTTGGCGCGCCGCCGCAGCCCGGGAAATCCTATGAGCTGTGGGCCGTCGGCGCCGGGCGTGACAAGCCGCAGTCGCTGGGCGTGATCGACGCCTCGTTCCGCATTCCGGCGAGCACGCTTGGTAAAATCGATCCGGCGGCGTTGAACGACACCTTGTTTGCCGTGAGCCTTGAGCCGGAAGGCGGCTCGCCCACAGGCCAGGCAACGGGACCTGTGCTGTTTACCGGCAAGCTGGTTGCCACCGAATAGGTTATCCACAGGGGCCTGCCGCATTGCGGCCTTAAATTGTCCTTCTCATCACCTCAGTGATTCGGGTGGGGCGGTTCATGAGTGGCTTGATTACGCGTCGGTCAGTCTTGCAGGTAATGACTTTGCCGCTTGTCGGCTGTGCGGCGGAAGGGGCGCGGTATGTGCCCAACAGCATCGAAGGCGCCAAGAATACTGGAATCATCTATGTGTACCGGCCGCTGACCCAGCTGGGCCAGCGGGGCGAAGACCCGTTCGTGTCCATGGCGCACAAGTCCTATGGCCGCATGCGGGCGGGCTCGTTTGTGGCGGGAACCTTCCCGGAAGGCGAGGTTGATGTGACGGTGCAACAGAGCATGCTGTTTCTCGTGCCGACAATTCCCAAGACAGTCACGGTCACGGTGGTGCGCGGCAGCCAATCCTATGTTAAGGTTGACCAGATCATCGACGTGATCGGCGTTACCGATGGCGCTTCGGTCAGCCAGTCCATTGAAATCGAGGAAATGCCTTTCAATGTGGGCCAGGCGGAACTGGCGCAGACGCGGCAAAACATCTGAACGGCGCAAACCCCCGCGATTATGACGCATTTGGGGAGCGGCGCTGGCACGATCACCCATAGTAATGTCCCGCAAATCCGGAGATGTTATGATGGCGAAGATCGACGATCTGAAAAACCAGCGCCTGGCGGCGCTCAAAGCCACGGCGGGCGGGCCGCCCAAGCGCACCTCCAACCAGTTCTTCGGCGTGGGCCCGATCACTGACGCCACCACGGATGAAGCAGCCTCACGCCTGCTGCGCTTCGAATTCGAAGCATGGCTTGAAAAGAACTACCGCAAGCTGGACGACAAGGGGCGCGATCTCGGGCCCTTCACCGTGGCGGAAATCGGCCGGAGCATGCACCGGGGCTATCCGGCGGACAAATTCCTCGCCGACATGATGCGCGAGATTCACCGCTATTTCGAGTTTCCCAAAACCAACAAGATGGCGGTGGGGCTTGGCGGCGGGCACAGCGGCTTCACAGTGTGCCTCATGCACATGATGAACGCCACGGACGAGAGCCAGCATGTGTTTGTGGATACGCCGGAACCGGAATCGGACCTGGCCAAGGCCGGCGGATTTTTCCGCCAATCCTGGGGAGCCCAGATCATTGAACTGCAGCGCTATGCGCGCAGCGGCAATGAAAAGCGCATCCATTTTGCCAGGGACGAAGGGACGATTCCTTCCGCCGAGCAGCTTGAGAACATGGGGATCAAGATTTTCGTGGGCGTGGGCCATGAAACGACCGGGGCCACGACCTATACTCTGTCGGATATCACGAATCTTCTGGACTGGATTGAACGCAACCCGGCGGAGCATCATGCGGTGCTCGATGCCACGTCGATGCTGGGGGCCATGCCATGGGGCGAGGCGATCGTGCGCCGGGTGGTGAGCGAGTGCTGCCTGTTCATGCCGTTCCAGAAAGCCATTGGCGGCATTTCGGGATACTATGTTGCCTCCTTCACACCGCAGGCACTGGCCCTCATCGAGGCCAATCAGAAAAATCCGTCATGGGCAATTCCCCGCCAACTGAAAATCGTGGCACCGCTTGATGCCAAGCGCCCGCTGACGGGCGCGCGCAGCGTGAACGCGGGGCCGATCTATGATCCGGCGCAGGACAAGATGCTGGGCGGCGTGATCAACACCTACAGCACATTGGCCTTTGCCGAAACGACTTTTGGACTGCTGCGGTCAGAGCGGCGGCTGGGCCCGGTTTCCGAGCTCAACCGACGCTCCATTGCCAACCGCACGGCAATCAATGAGTGGGTGGCGGCGCATCCGTTGCTGGAGCTTGGGGTGGCCGAACCGGAGCGGCGGGGCGCGGCGGTGACGCTGTTGAAGGTGAACGACAAGGACATCAGCGATGCGGCTATTCACGCGCGGATCATTGCGCGCTCGAAGCAGATTCTGGGTTATGAAGGCCTTACCCATCCGGACGGTTCGCACGAACGCGGGCTCGATGTGGCGCGCTATGTGAACGCCTTTCCGGGAACACCCGGCGATTACCGGGCCTGGATTGGCGGCATCCGCGCGCCGGAAGACGTGACTGCGCTGCTCGACAATCTGCACTACGCTTACCTGCGGGCGAAAATCCTGGTGCTGGAGGAAGAGCTCGCAGCGCTTGGCGAGAAATTTCCGCCGCCCAATGATGCGGGCGGGCGGCAACGGGCGGATGATCCGACAAGGGCCTACAAGATTTTGGTGTGCGACCTGGTTGGCCTCAAGCCCGGAAAAGACGGCAAGCCGGATCACAGCGCGGTGCGCAAACATATCGAAGCGAAGGGCGGGGTGTTTCATGAGGGCCCGCTGGGTGATGAGGGAAAGCTTGCCAAGGGCAAGCTGCATTTCTTTTACCAGCCGCAACTCGGCACGGAGGCGGAATTGCTGCCGATCACGAATGCGGGCCAGTATGACGCGGTGATCGCGGCGGCCACGCATCTGCCGAAGGGATCGGTATTCAAACTTGGCGGGGTGCGCATCGGGGCCGGGACCGGCAACATGGCCTGCGCCACATGGGGCGGCGGCAATGGCGAGGGCGGCGAGGCGGTGCTGATGAACACGCCGAGCTTCAACAGCCGCGCCACGGCGCAGATGGTGATGAAGGCACTTTTGAAAGTGGCGCCGGACCTGGCGGTTGATGAATTGCATGCCCGGGTGGTGGCCGGTGATTTTGATACGGCGCGCCACCTCAAGGATTTTCCCACGGAAAAGCTGGAAGGCAAGAAGATCGCCATTATCGGATACGGCAACATTGGGCGCGAAGTGGCCAAGCTCTGCAGGGCCTTCGGCATGAAGGTTTCCATCCATGCGCGGCCGCGGCATCAGGAATGGATTGAATCGGAAGGCTTTGAGTTTGCTTCCACAGCGGAGGATGCGGCGCGCGGCGCTGATTTTATCAGCCCGCATACGGGACTCGGGGCGCTCAATGCGGCCACCGGAAAATATGTGAACGCCGGCGTGGTGGGGGCCGAAGTTCTGGCTGTCATGAATAACGGGGCGGTGGTGATCAATTATGACCGTGGCGAAGTTGTTGATGCGAAGGCGCTGGACGGGGCGTTGCAGAGCGGCAAGGTGCGGTATGCCTGCATCGATGCGGACCTGTTCAGGGATGCCAAGACGGGGGTACTAAGCGGACCCATGGTGCCCTACCGCGAGATGGAAGCGCGCCACCGGGGCAAGATGGAACTGCTGCCCCATGCGGCGGCCGACACGGAGCACCTGTCGCGCGTCGAGGGCGCCAAGCAGGCGGTGGACCAGATTTTTGACCTTATCCAGTTCAAGGCGGTGACCAACCTCAAGGGGCAGTTGCCGGCGGGCTATGTGAGTGCGGGGGCGCGCACGGTGCACGGGGTTGGCGCGGTGACTGGACTCGATCTGGCCCGCGCGACGGAGGATGCCGAGGCACTTGCCCAGGCCCGCAGGACTGCCGAAGCGATGGCTGCCATCTGGGGCGCATTGTCAGCGACGGTCAATCCGGAGCGGCGGCGCGAATTGATCGAACGTCATGGGGCGGCCCTGGTCAAGGCCGGCAACGAGCATGCGGCGCTGCTGGAGAAGCTGGGACTGCAGGGGCCCTATTCCGGGTGATGACTATAACAGCGATTTCTGCCTAAGCTGGCTCGTTACATGGAGTGAGTGATGGGTGAGTTGAATTGGTTGAGCGCGGCGAAGCTTTCCAGGGGCTTTGCGCGGAAGAAGTTTTCGCCGGTTGAGGTGGCGAAGGCCTGCCTGGGGCAGATTGCCAAGCATGACCATGCAATCAACGCCATGTGCCGGGTGGAGGAGAAGGCCGCGCTGGCACAGGCCGAAGCAAGTGCCGCGCGGTGGAAAAAGGGCAGGCCGCTGGGGCCGCTGGATGGCGTGCCGGTCCTCATCAAGGATCTGTTGCTTGTCAAAGGCTGGCCCACCTTGCGGGGCTCCAAAACCGTTTCGCGAGATCAGGCCTGGGACCAGGATGCGCCTTCGGTGGCGCGGCTGCGGGAAGCGGGCTGTGTGTTCCTGGGGGCGACGACGACACCGGAATTCGGCTGGAAGGGCGTGACCGACTCGCCGCTGACCGGCATCACGCGCAACCCCTGGGACTTGAGCAAGACGCCGGGCGGTTCTTCGGGTGGCTCGGCGGCGGCGGTGGCGGCGGGCTATGCGCCGCTTTCGCTGGGCACGGACGGGGGCGGATCCATCCGCATTCCGGCGGGCTTCAGCGGCATCTATGGCCTGAAGCCTTCCTTTGGGCGGGTGCCGGCCTATCCGCTTTCGCCGTTTGGCACGGTGGCCCATGTGGGACCGATGACGCGCACGGTTGAAGATTCCGCCCTGATGATGAACGCGATTGCCAAGCCAGATGCGCGCGACTGGACCTCGCTGCCCTTTGACGGCCGCGACTATGTGAAGAAGCTTGGCAAGGGGGTGAAGGGTTTGAAAATCGCCTTCAGCCCGACATTGGGTTATGCGGAGGTCGATCCGGAAATTGCCAGGGCGGTGAAAAAGGCGGTGCAGGTTCTGGCCAACCTCGGCGCGGTGGTCAAACAGGTTGACCCGGGCTTTGCCGATCCCGCGCCCTGCTTTCGCACCCTGTGGTGGTCGGGGGCGCGCGCCCTGCTTGGCAAACTGCCGGACGAGAAGAAGGCAATGCTCGATCCGGCGCTGGCCGATGTTGTGGCGCAATCCATGGCGATCACGCCTGAGGACTATTTCGAGGCCGTACGCGAGCGCGGAATTCTGGGCTCACAGATGCGGGTTTTCATGGAGAGTTACGATTTGCTGCTGACGCCGACATTGCCGATTGCGGCGTTCGGGGCGGGGCTGCTGTCGCCCGCCGACGAGGGCAAATCCAAGTGGGTGTACTGGACGCCGTTTTCCTATCCGTTCAACCTGACGCAGCAGCCCGCCGCGAGCGTGCCCTGCGGCTTCACCAAGGCGGGCCTGCCGATCGGCCTGCATGTGGTGGGGAAGATGTTTGACGACCGGACGGTGCTGCGGGCTTCGCGCGCCTATGAGGCGGCGACGGCGTGGGGGGATAAAAGGCCCAAGCTCTAGCCTGCGTACCGCACATTTTGAATCAACTCGTTTACTTGCGGTAATCCCTTCCGCAAACGTCAATACTTCATTAAGCAATTGTTCAGACATGGCGGCTAGCTTTTCCGGGTCAGTGAAACTCAGGGATTTGCGTCATGAAACCACGTGTAATTGCGGCCAGCCTTGCCTTTATCGGGCTCTCCACCGGGGACGCATATGCCTATCTGGATCCGGGCACGGGCAGCATCCTGCTCCAGGCCATTATCGCGACAGTGGCCAGTTCGCTCTTTGTGATCAAGATGTACTGGTACAAGTTCCGCGGCCTGCTTGGCCTGAACCGCCATTCGGACGATGACGCGAGCCACGATCAATGAGCCATGCCTTGGTGGATGCCGGATCGTTCCGCGATCCGAGCGGGCGCATTTACGACCTCAACGGCGAGATTTACCGCACGGTCCTGAACAAGGCGGTGGCCGAATTCAATCACGTGCGCGATTCCGGCCTTGCGGCGAAGCTTATGAGCAAGGGCAAGCTTGTTGCCACGGAGGAAGTCAAGAATTCGACATTGAAGAAGGCTGGCATCCTGGCCCCGATGGTTCTGCGCCATGCGCGCATTCCATTTGTGTCCTACCCCTATGAATGGTCTTTCCCGCTGCTCAAGGCGGCGGCCCTGCTGCATCTGGATGTTCAGATCGAGGCGCTGAGGGCAGGGGTAAGCCTGTCGGATTCCACCGCGTATAACGTGCAGTTCGATGGACCCAATCCGGTGTTCATCGATGTGCTCTCGTTCCGGCAATACCGGGATGGCGAAATCTGGGCCGGGCACCGGCAGTTCTGCGAACAGTTTCTCAATCCGCTGCTGCTGCGTGCCTATTTTGGAATTACTCACAACGCCTGGTTCCGCGGCAATCTGGAGGGCATCGAAACTGCCATGCTGGCGCGGATGATGCCGTGGTGGCGCAATTTCTCCTTCAACGTCCTGAGCCATGTGACGATGCAGGCGAATTTCCAGGCCGGCGCCATGGCCAACAATGCCAAAGGCATTGCCAAAGCCAAAACGGTGAAACTGCCGAAGCTTGGCTTTGAGCGGATGCTGCTGTCGCTGCGCGACTGGATCAAAGGCCTGCAGCCCAAGGATACGGGCGCCACCGTCTGGCAGCATTACGCCGAGAACACCACCTACAACGACGCGGAGCGCCAGGCGAAGGTGCGGTTCGTTTCGGAATTCTGCGCCAAGCGCAAGCCCAAGGTGCTTTGGGACATCGGTTGCAATTCAGGAGATTATTCGGAAGTGGCGCTTGGGGCAGGGGCTTCACGCGTCATCGGCTTTGATTTTGACCAGGGTGCTTTGGAACGGGCCTATGCCAGGGCCAAGGCGAAGAAGCTCAATCTGCTGCCACTGTTCCAGGATGGCGCCAATCCAAGCCCGAGCCAGGGCTGGGCCAATGAAGAGCGCAAGAGCACGATTGGGCGCGGCGGAGCTGATGCGGTGGTGGCGCTCGCCGTCGAGCATCATCTGGCCATCGGCCGCAATGTGCCGCTTGACGGCGTGGTCGATTCGCTGGTCAAGATGGCGCCGGCGGGCATCATCGAATTCGTACAGAAGAATGACCAGACGGTGCAGCAGCTCCTGGCGCTGCGTGAAGACATTTTCCCGGATTACAACCAGGCAAATTTCGAACGTGCCCTGAAGGGCCGCGCGCGCGTTGTCAAATCCGAGAAGGTCTCGGCGTCGGGACGGACTCTTTACTGGTTTGACCGTTCCAAAAAGTAAGTCCTGCGTCCAATCCGAGTTCATTTCCCAACGGTGGGCGGTGCATGCTGAATATCCCGGGCACAAACATTCCTTATTATGCGTTCTTTCTGCCGGCCTTGCCGCCGCTTGTGCTGTTCTCAAAAAACCTGGGGCGGCTGACGATCAGCCATGGAATTCTGACGATACTGGCATGTGTCGTCGGATTTCTGCTGGTCATGGGCCTGCTCAGGCTGGTTTTCCGCCGACCTGAGATCACCGATGCCCTGTGGGCCATTGTCTATTCCGCAGTCTTCATGCCGGTCATGTTCCTGAACCCGGATGAATACAGAATTCCATGGGTTCTGGGCTGGCTGGCACTCGGCGCCAGCCTGTTCCTGTGGAACGGGGCGCGCAGGCTGGTGCCGATCCTTGCAACAATTTTCGCGGTCGGCAATACCCTGCCACTTCTTTATAATGTCGTCACTTCGGGGACGTGGGCGGACCGGACGGCGATCACCAGTGTCGTTGCCGGGGCGTTTGATGCCGATCCGGTATCTGCATCCGAGCCAGCGGAAAAACCGGACATCTACTACTTTGTATTCGACAGGTATGCCCGGCAGGACCAACTCAAAGCTGTCTATGGTTACGACAATACGGAATTTCTCGCAGCCCTGCGGCAGCGGGGATTTTTCATCGCCGACAATGCCTACTCCAACTACCAGCGCACCACGCACTCGGTCATTTCATCGCTGAACTTTGACTATCTCGACCGGGTGGATACGCCCGCCACGCAGGGCAAGGCCGACTGGCTGCCGCTCTACCAGATGTTCCAGGATTTCCGCATCGCGCGGTTCCTGAAAGGCCTTGGTTATGAGGTGCATTTTTCCGGCACCTGGTGGGAGCCGACGCGGCGCCTCGCAATTGCCGATGTCACCCACAATTTCTATGAGTTGCCGGAAATCACCCGCTTCATCTATGAGAATTCGCTCATTGTGGATGCGGCGCAGGCAATCGGGTTTCGCAATATCACACCGCTTTACTGGCAATGCCAGCGTTCACGGCTGATGTTTGAAGACGTACGGACCGCGCCTGACAGCGAAAAGCCGAAATTCCATTTCGCCCATTTTCTCATTCCGCATCCGCCCTTTGTAACGCATGAATCCGGCCGCTGCATGGACAGGACCGAGGCCCTGGGGCGCTCGCGTGCGCAGAACTATACGGGCCAGCTACGTTATGCAAATGAACAGATCCTCGCGACGGTTGACGCCTTGCTTGCGGCACCAGGCCCCAAGCCAATCATCATCCTACAGGCCGACGAAGGGCCGTGGCCGGAGAAATATGCGGGCGACGAGGTGATGGCCTTCGGCCGCGATGTATCAAATGTCGATTGGCGCAAGGCCACTCCGGGTGAGCTCAAGGAAAAAATGGCGATCTTCAGCGCCATCCATGCGCCACGGATTCAGCCAGCCAGCCTCCATCCCGCGATCACGCCGGTAAACACCTTCCGCCTCGTGCTGAGGGATTATTTCAATGTGGAGATCGAGCCGCTTCCGGACCGGATGATGGCCTATGAAAATGCCGGTGACCTCTATCATTTCATGAACGTGACCGAAACGCTGCAGGGCCCTTAGAGTTGCAGTAAAGCGCGATCCTCTGGTACAGGATACCGGACAGACCGTTGCCAGTTTTTCAGTCGGCCACAAAAGGATCTCCGAAGCCATGGCTCCAAACAAGGGTTTTGAACCCACGGACTCGTCCAAGATTCCCCGTTATGCGGAAATTGCCAGTTTCATGCGTTCGGCGCGGGCCGAGATTGCCAAACCGCTCGACATTGCCCTTGTGGGTGTGCCGCTTGATCTTGGGGCGACCTACCGTTCGGGAGCCCGGCAGGGCCCTTCGGGGGTGCGCGAGGCATCGCGGCTGATCCGGCAGGTCAATCCCACGACCAAGGTGGTGCCTTACCGCCTGTGCAATATCGCGGATGTCGGCGATGCGCCGACCCATCCGTTGAGCGTTGAACGCAGCGTTGAGCTTATCCAGGCTTTCTATGAGCGCATCCAGGCCATTGGAGCGGTGCCGATTTCCATTGGCGGCGACCACACGGTGCCGTTGCCGATCCTGCGGGCCATCGCCAAGAAGCACCCGCTCGGATTGATCCAGATCGACTCGCATACCGATACCTTTGACGAGTTCATGGGCACCAAGTGCAACCACGCGACATTCGTGCGGCGCGCGGTGGAAGAGGGCCTGCTTGACCCGAAGCGCATTCTGCAGATCGGCCTGCGCGGCACGCGCTATGGTGACGACGACATCAACTATGGCTACAAGGCCGGCATCCGCATGATCCCGATGGATGAGTACGAAGAGATGGGCCGGGCGGCGGTGATCGCGGAAATCAAGCGGGTCATTGGCGATGCGCCCACCTACATCACGATCGACATTGACGGGCTTGATCCGCGGGACGCGCCCGGAACCGGCGTGCCGGAGCCCGGCGGCATTTCCATGCGTGACGCGCAGATGATTCTCCGGACCTTGACAGGAATGAACATGGTGGGCGGGGATATCTGCGAGGTTGTACCGTCGCTTGATCCGAGCGGCATTACCTGCATCAATGCAGCGAACCTGATGTTTGAGCTCACCTGCCTTGCGGCCGTGACGCGCTCAGGGATTGCAAAGCAATAATTGAACATTATCCTGACAGGAGAATACTTGTGTCTGACTTGATTTTTGCCGACAGCCTCTCACGACTTGGCACGGAGTCGGCGTTTGTTGTCCTCGCGCGGGCCCAGAAGCTTGCCAGCGAAGGGCGCGACATCATCAACCTTGGAATCGGGCAGCCGGACTTCAAGACGCCGGGGCATATCGTCGAGGCGGGCATCAAAGCGCTGCGAGATGGTCATCATGGCTATACGCCGGCGAACGGCATCGCGCCCCTGCGCGAAGCGGTTGCGGCCGACCTCAAGCGCCGCCACGGGGCGGAGGTCAATCCGGACAATGTCGTTGTCGTGCCAGGGGGCAAGCCCACCATGTATTTTGCCATCATGATGTTTGGCCAGCCGGGCGTCGAGATCATGTATCCCAATCCGGGCTTTCCCATCTATGAGTCGGTGATCAAGTATTCGGGCGCCACGCCTGTGCCGATCGCGCTG
>JAEUMI010000182.1 GCA_016792825.1 Hyphomicrobiales bacterium | reverse complement strand
ATGAGACGGTTCCACATGACCTGGGTGCGGATGGCATCAAGGGCTGATTTGCTCATTTCGCTTTCTCCAGAATGACATAGCCCAGACTGTTAATCCTTGCCCTGAAGTTCGCGCCGACGATTGTCGAGGTTTCATCTTCGGCGATAATGGCGGGACCCTTGAATGTGGCGCCTGGCTTCAGGTCGAAACGCCAATAGACAGGCACTGTGACTTGCTTGCCAAGCGCCGGGTCATAGATCAGCCGCCTGCTTCTCGGTTTCGGTGTGGATTTGGCGGACGTCTTTGCGGCCCGTTTTGGCTTCTTGGCAAGAGATGAAACGGTGACCGACCAGGTGATGGCTTCGGCTTCCTGATTGGGAATGCGGAGCCCGTAAACCTGTTCATACTGGGCCTCGAACGCGGCCTTGAGTTTCCTGCCGTCGGCATCGTTCAAGCTTTTGACGGGAACGGTCACGCGGATCTCATGGCCCTGGCCGACATAGCGGCAATCGGCGATGATCTGCACCGTCGCTTTTGTTTTACCCAGCGCGGGCTCCACCACGGCGCGGGCATCCCTTGTCATTTGGTGCAGCAGGGTGTTGACGGTCTTCGCATTGAAGGCATCAAGCGAGATAGCCGCACTGCGTGTCACTTCATAGGCGATGGGGGCGCGCAGGAAGCCGATCGCCGAGCCAACGCCCGCGCCCAGGGGAACGATGATGGTTTTCACGCCGACCTTTTCCGCAAGCCGGCAGGCATGGAGCGGGGCGCCGCCGCCAAAGGCGATCATGGTGCAGGCGGCGATGTCACGGCCGCGCTCGATGGCGTGGACGCGGGCCGCATTGGCCATGTTTTCCTCGACGATTTCGGTGACGCCCGCCGCCGGCCAGAAATCCTTGAGGCCCAGCGGAGTACCGATGGCTTTCTGCAAGGCAGTTTTCGCGCCGGCTTCATCAAGCCTGATCTTGCCGCCGGCGAAATAGGCGGGATCGATCTTGCCCAGCGCGAGATTGGCATCGGTCACGGCGGGCTCGGTGCCGCCGCGGCCATAGCAGACGGGGCCAGGGGTTGAGCCGGCGCTGTCGGGCCCCACGGTGATGCGGTTCAGTTTGTCGACACGGGCGATGGAGCCGCCGCCGGCGCCGATTTCCACCATTTCAATGACGGGAATGCGCACCGGGATCCCGGAACCCTTCATGTCGCGGTAGGCGCGGGCGATTTCAAATTTCCGGGCGCGTTCCGGTTCGCCGTTGGTGAGCAGGCAGATCTTGGCGGTGGTGCCGCCCATGTCGAAGGAGACGACTTCAGGCAGGGCGCATTCGGCGGCAATTTCGGAAGCAAGGATCGCGCCCCCTGCCGGGCCTGACTCGACGAGTCGGATTGGAAAGCGCGCGGCGGTTTCCAGGGTGGTGAGGCCGCCACCGGACATCATGAGGAACAGCGGGCAATCCATTTTCATGTCGCGTAGCTGGTCACGCAGGCGGTGCAGGTAACCCGCCATGAGGGGCCGCACATAGGCATTTGCGACAACTGTGGAGAAGCGCTCGAATTCGCGGATCTCCGGTGCCACTTCGCTGGAGATGCAGATGGTGACGTCCTTGGGCAATGCAGCGGACAGGATTTCGCGCACCCGCCGTTCGTGGCCATCATGGGCATAGGCATGCAGAAAGCCGATGGCCACAGCCTTCACGTTCTCCCCGCGCAGTTGCCGGGCCAGTTCCTGCAAGGCGGATTCTTCGAGCGGCTGCAGAACATCGCCATCGGCGGAGAGGCGCTCTTCAACCGTAAAGCGCAGGGTTCGCGGCACCAGCGGCACGGAGCGGTCGATCATCAGGTCATAGTGATCGAAGCGCTTTTCGTAACCCTGTTCGAGAATATCGCGGAAGCCCCTGGTGGTAACGAAAGCGGTCTTGGCCCCTTTTCTTTCGATCAGCGCATTGGTGGCAAGGGTGGTGCCGTGGATGAAAACGCCGATGTCGGCGGGGTTCATCCCCGACTGTTCGAGCACAAGGCCGATGCCTTCGATGACGCCAAGTTCCGGCGCCTGGGTGGTGGTCAGGACCTTGCCGCTCCAGCGCTGGCGCCCTGCTTCAAGGACAATATCGGTGAAGGTGCCGCCGATGTCGGCGGCGAGTTTGATTGCATTGTTCATGGCCGAGATACCTACTATCGCGCGCGGGCAAAGCCTAGAGCCTTCGGGCATGGCTGGGTTGACAGGGCAAGAACAGTGGCCGCAATGTTCTTAGCTGTGCTTTTATCGGATTCACATCTTGCCACGGGCTACCGGCACTTCATCGCGGTGGCGACGCTTGGTTCGGTGCGGGCCGCCTCGCGGCAGCTCAATGTGGCGGCCTCGGCCATCAGCCGGCAAATCGGGCTGCTTGAGGCGCAATTGGGAATCGCCCTGTTTGAGCGTCATACGCGCAGCCTTGCCCTGACCGAAGCGGGGGTTGAGCTGCTGCGCGGCCTGCAGGCAGCCAACCAGAGCCATGAAGGCACGCTTGATTTGCTGGCCCGCTTGAAGGGCATCACGCGGGGGCGGGTCAATGTCGCGGTGGTCGAAAGCCTGTCGATCTCATTTCTCCCGGACCTGCTGATCGCCTTCTCGCGGAAGTTTCCCGGGGTGCAGGCAGCGGTCACGGTTGCCGGTTCCGACACGGTGACGGAGCTGGTGCGCGAACGGGTGGCCGATGTTGGCGTGACCTTCAATCCGTCGGCGCTTGACGGCCTGACCGTCGAGTTCGAGCGCAGCATTGCCCTGGGAGCGACCATGGCGCGGGCCCATCCGCTCGCCAAGGCAAAATCGCTGACCCTGGCGCAGTGCCTGGAATACCCGGTCGCCTGGCCGGCACGCGAACTCAGCATCCGCCTCATCCTGGACCGGGCGCTGGGGGCGCGGACGCTGCGCCAGGACCGGCTGTTTGAATGCAATTCCCTGCGCCTGATGGCGGCCCTGGCGCGGGATGGCGGCTGCATCGCGTTTCAAACGCTCTTCGGCATCGAGCGGGATGTGGCGGAAAGGAGCCTGGTGTTCATCCCCCTGTCGGACCGCAAGCTCATGCCGAGCCGGGTCACCCTTGTGCACCGCCCGGGGCTTGACCGGAAAACCGCGGCGGGGGCGTTTCTCGAGCTGGCGAAGCAGCGGCTGCCGCGAATTTTTGATGTGCGAAAATAGATATTGTTGATGTGCTTTTTTTATGCCTTTTAGAACAGGCAGAATCTGTTAAAAATTCCAAATCCGCCACGAAGAGCGGATTTCAACGAAAATTTTTGGGGAAACGCATGGGTCGTCTTACGACGCACGTTCTTGATATGAGTTCAGGCAAGCCGGCGGCGGGCCTGAAAGTGGAAC
Organism: Hyphomicrobiales bacterium; assembly: GCA_016792825.1. Lineage (GTDB taxonomy): Bacteria > Pseudomonadota > Alphaproteobacteria > Rhizobiales > Aestuariivirgaceae > Aestuariivirga. Next base: position 11,047 of record JAEUMI010000182.1, on the reverse strand, counting down.
TATGGCGCATCGGCTTGCGGCCGGAACTTGTTGTCACGGTCGGCACCAACCGGGATGGCAGGGTGGAGGGCGCCGTTCTCGAAGGCGACAGTTTCAAGGCCGGCATCTATGAGCTCCGGTTCCATGCGGGCGCCTATTTGCGCGGCACGGGCGCGAAGATGGAAGAGCCGGCATTCCTGGACGTTATCCCCATCCGGTTCGGCATTGCCGACGTGAACCAGCATTATCACGTGCCGCTGCTGCTCTCGCCCTATGGCTATTCGACCTACAGGGGCAGCTAGGCATGGCGCGCCAGGCAATCCGCTTTTTGCGCCGGGGGCAGGTGGTGGAGCTGTCCTCCCTTCCGCCGACGCGCACACTGCTGGATTATCTGCGCCTTGAGGAAAAATCCAAGGGAACCAAGGAGGGCTGCAACGAGGGCGATTGCGGCGCCTGCACCGTGGCGCTGGGTTCGCTTGAAGAAGGCCGGGTCGTCTACGAGCCGGTCAATGCCTGCATTCTTCTCCTTGGCCAGATTGACGGCAAGGAACTGGTCACGGTTGACGATCTGGCCGCGGGTGGAAAACTGCATCCCGTGCAGAAGGCCTTTGTCGACAATCACGCCTCGCAATGCGGGTTCTGCACGCCGGGTTTCGTCATGTCCCTGTTCACGCTCTATCACGCGGGGAGGAAGCCGACGCGGCAGGAGATCGTCGATCATATCGCAGGCAATCTCTGCCGCTGCACGGGCTATCGCCCGATTGTGGATGCGGCGGTGAAATCCTGCACGGGCAAACCAGCCGATGCCTGGGTGGCAGCGGCCGGGGCAACAGCCGTTCAATTGGCAGCGCTTGATGACGCTGCAGATATTTTTGTGGGCGATACCAGTACTTTCTTTGCAGCACCTTACCATGAGGAGGAACTCACCAGGCTCTATGCAGACCATCCCGATGCCACGATTGTTGCGGGCGCAACCGACGTGGGGCTTTGGGTTACCAAGCAGCTTCGAACCCTGCCGAAGATCATCCATATCGGCCGGACCAGGGGGCTTGATAGAATCACCGATGAAGGCCCGCATATTTCCATTGGCGCAACGGCGACCTATTCCAGTGCCGAAGCGTTTCTCGCCTCGATTGATCCCGATATCGGCGAAGTGATCCGCCGCATCGGGGCCAAGCAGGTGCGGGCCTCGGGAACGATTGGCGGCAATATCGCCAATGGTTCGCCCATTGGTGACACACCACCGATGCTGATTGCCCTGGGAGCGACGCTGCATCTCCGCTGGGAAAGCAGAGAGAGGTTTCTGCCGCTTGAGGATTTTTTTGTGGCCTATGGCAAGCAGGACCGCGCTGCCGGTGAACTGGTCTGGCGCGTCGATGTTCCCAAACTCAGAGCCAATGAAGCGTTCCGGGCCTTCAAGCTCAGCAAGCGGTTCGACCAGGATATTTCGGCTGTCATGGGTGCCTTCAAGTTCACACTGGAGGGCCGCACGATCCAATCCGCGCGGATCGCTTTTGGCGGCATGGCGGCAACGCCCAAGCGTGCGCTGATAGCAGAAGCGGCGCTGCGCGGGATTTCGCTCGATGCGCCAAAGGCCTGGGAGCAGGCGATTTCGGCGATGGCGGAGGATTACCAGCCCATCGGTGACATGCGGGCTTCGGCGGAATACCGGCTGGCATCGGCTCAGGCCCTGCTGCGCAAGGCCCTGGTGGAAGTCGCTTCCGGTCAATCGGCGGCCACGCGCCTTGCCGGGCTTCGCGGGGAGGCCGCGTGAGATGAATGTGCGGGCCCGCATCCTCGAAACAGATACGGTTGGCCTGGCGCTCGCCCATGACAGCGCGGCGCTGCATGTCCAGGGAACCGCAACTTACATCGATGACATGCGCGAGCCCGAGGGCACGCTGCATGTGGAGCCGGGCTATGCGCCCAATGATGCGCGGGGAAAGGTTACCAGCCTCAATCTTGGTGCAGTCCGCGCCTTTCCCGGCGTTGTCGCGGTGCTGACGGCGAAGGATATTCCCGGCGTCAATGATTGCAGCCCCGGTCCTGGCGATGATCCCATTTTTGCTGAAGGAGAAATTGAATTTCATGGCCAGGTGATTTTTGCGGTGGTTGCGGAAACACGCGAGATTGCGCGGCGCGCGGCGCGGCTGGCGAAGATTGAAGTGGCGGCCATGACCCCGGCGGTGACGGTGGAAGACGCGCTGGCCATGGCTACCCGGGATGTGGTGCCGGAATATGCCTTCACTTATGGCGACGTAAAAAAAGCACTCAAGGCGGCACCACACGTGATTTCCGAGAGCTTCCACGTGGGCGGGCAGGAGCATTTCTATATCGAAGGGCAAGTGGCGCTCGCCATGCCTGAGGAAAAGGGCGGGATGACCGTCTATTCCTCAACACAGCATCCAACCGAAGTGCAGCACTGCATCGCCAGGATGCTCAAGGTACCCGATGCCATGGTGACGTGCGAATGCCGGCGCTTGGGCGGAGGCTTCGGCGGCAAGGAAAGCCAGGCGGCGCAATGGGCGGCGCTGGCAGCGCTTGCGGCCCATGTCACGGGACGTCCGGCCAAGTGCCGGCTGGACCGCGACCAGGACATGATCATGACGGGCAAGCGCCATGACCTCCGCATTGATTACAGGATCGGCTATGACGACACGGCGCGACTCACCGCCGTCGATGTGGATTTTCTGGCGCGCTGCGGCTACTCGGCGGACCTCTCACCGAGTGTGTGTGACCGCACCATGTTTCATGCGGACAATGCCTATTTTTATCCGGCCTATCATATCAAGTCGCGGCGGCTGCGCACCAACACGGTTTCCAATACCGCGTTTCGGGGCTTTGGGGGCCCTCAGGGCATGATGTTCGCCGAGCGGATGATGGATGCGATTGCCATTGAAACGGGCCTTGATCCGCTCGATGTACGCAAGCGCAATCTTTATGGGCGCGGGCGTGATGTGACGCCTTACCGGCAGAAGATTGAAGACAATATCGCCCTTGAGGTGATCGAGGCGCTGGAAAAATCCAGCAGTTACCGGGCGCGGCGGAAGAAGATCGCGGCTTTCAACAGGCAGAACACGGTTCTGAAAAAAGGCATTGCGCTCACGCCGGTCAAGTTCGGCATTTCATTTACGCTCACCCATCTCAACCAGGCGGGCGCCCTTGTCCATGTCTATACGGATGGATCGGTGCACCTGAACCATGGTGGCACGGAAATGGGGCAGGGGCTTTATATCAAGATCGCGCAAGTGGTGGCGGAAGTGTTCGGCATTTCGGCGGACATGGTGCGGATTACGGCCACGACGACTGGCAAGGTTCCCAACACCTCGGCAACGGCTGCGTCATCGGGCGCGGACCTCAACGGCATGGCGGCAAAGATTGCGGCGACCACCATCAAGGCCCGCATGGTTGATTTCGCGGCAAAGGAATGGAAGGTCGCGAAGTCCAGCATCAAGTTTGAAAAGGGCCAGGTGCTTATCGGCAACCAGCGCATCTCCTTCGGCGATCTGGCCAGGAAGGTTCATGGCGGACGGGTGTCGCTGTCCTCCACCGGTTTCTATTCGACGCCAAAGATTACCTGGGACCGGCCCAAGGCGCGCGGCAATCCGTTCTTCTATTTCGCCTATGGCGCGTCCTGCTCGGAAGTCACCATCGACACCATGACCGGAGAGATGCGGGTGGACCGGGTGGATATCCTCCATGACGTCGGGCGCTCGCTCAATCCGGCCATTGATATCGGACAGATCGAGGGCGGCTTCGTGCAGGGCATGGGCTGGCTTACCACCGAGGAACTGGTGTTTGACGACAAGGGGCGGCTTCGCACCCATGCGCCCTCCACTTACAAAATCCCGTGTGCCTCGGATGTGCCGGCCGACTTCCGGGTGAAGCTATATGAAAGCGGCGGAAACCCGGCGGATTCGATTTACCGTTCCAAGGCGGTGGGCGAGCCGCCGCTGATGTTGCCGATTTCCGTGTGGTGCGCCATTGCCGATGCGGTGGGCAGCCTGAAACGGGGCGTCATACCCAAACTGGCCGCACCGGCCACGCCTGAAGCTATTTTGCGGGCGGTGAAGGGGATGCAGGCATGAAGGTCTGGGCTCCCATCGCCAGAGCACTGGAGGCGCATGGTACCTGCGCCATGATCTCGGTCGTGAAGGTTGAAGGGTCCACGCCACGTGAGGCAGGAGCCCGCATAGTCGTGACCCCGCTGGGTTTCCATGGGACTATCGGCGGCGGCACACTGGAGTGGCAGGCTATTGCCAAGGCGCAAGCCCTGCTCGGCAAGCCGACGCAGCACAAGCTGAGCGATCATTCGCTTGGGCCTGATCTGGGGCAATGCTGCGGCGGGCGGGTGCAATTGGTGACGGAAGTGCTCGCGCGTAGTGATCTGGCCATGGTCAGGGATTTCGCGGCGCGAGAGGAGAGTGGTGTGTTTGCGGTCACAGGGCGCATACTGGCGCCGGATTTCAGCGAGCAGTTTGGCGACAGCAACCGCAAGCTCTATCTCTTCGGGGCGGGGCATGTGAGCCGGGCCCTTATCCTGGCGCTTGCGCCATTGCCTTTTGACGTCATCTGGATTGATCCCCGCGAGGGGGCTTTTCCGTCAGCGGTGCCTTCCAGTGTGGCGACGATCCAAAGTGAAAATCCTGCTGCCGAGATTGCGGATGCGCCGCCCGGCAGCTTTGCTCTGGTGATGACCCACAGCCATGCCCTTGACCTTGAAATCATTGACGCGGTTCTGCGCAGCCCGAGTTTTGCCTATGCGGGCCTGATCGGCAGCGCCACCAAGCGGGCGCGGTTCAGCAATCGGCTGCGCGAGGCGGGCGTTGCAGAAAACCGGATCGAAGAACTGGTCTGCCCGATCGGCATTCCCAGCATAAAATCCAAGCACCCCTCGGCGATTGCGGCAGCTACGGCGGTGCAGCTTCTGGAACGCGATGAAGTTCTGAGATGCGCTGAATCGCCACTCGCGGACTCGTTGCGTTTGGATAAAGTCGGCGCGGGGAGACGCGCGTCATGACGGCATCGCAATACCTGCTTGAGGCCATCGACATCGTCAAAGTGTTCGGCACGTTGCGGGCCAATGACGGGGTCACCCTGCAGGTAACTCCCGGCCAGATTCATGCTCTTCTGGGTGAAAACGGGGCCGGCAAGTCCACACTTGTCAAAATGATCTACGGCTCATTGCAGCCCACCTCCGGGACGATCAAGTGGAAAGGCCAGGATGTGGTCATTCCCAACCCCAATGCGGCGCGCAAGCTTGGCATCGGCATGGTGTTCCAGCACTTCTCCCTGTTTGAAGCCCTGACCGTCGTCGAGAACATTTCCCTGGCCATGCCGGGAAAATTCGATCTTGAGGCGCTGTCCAAGAAGGTTGAGTTCTATTCCGGGGAATATGGCCTGCCGCTGAATCCCAAGGCAACGGTGGCGGACCTGTCGGTGGGCGAGCGCCAGCGCATTGAGATCCTGCGCTGCCTGATGCAGGAACCCAAGCTGCTGATCCTTGATGAGCCCACGGCGGTGTTGACGCCGCAGGAGGCTGACCTGCTTTTTCTCACCTTGCGGCTCCTGGCAAGCGAAGGCTGCTCGGTGCTTTACATTTCGCACCGGCTGGAAGAGGTGAAGCGCCTGTGCCACTGGGCCACGATCCTGCGCCATGGCAAGGTGGTTGCGTCCTGCGACCCGCGCGAGGAGACGGCTGCAAGCCTCGCCAGGCTCATGGTGGGCGGGGATATTCACACGGTGCGTGCCGCAAAGGCGCCGCGCGATGGGGCCGTGCGTTTTTCCCTGAAGAACGCCAGCCTTGAAGCTGACGGGCCCTTCTCGGTCGCACTGAAGAACATCAATCTGGAGGTGCGTGGCGGCGAAGTCATTGCCATTGCCGGCGTGGCGGGCAACGGCCAGTCGGAACTCTTCGATGCGATATCGGGCGAACGGCCCCTGTCCAACGGCAACGCGATCCTGATCGATGGCGCCTCCTGCGGCGCCACCGGAGTGAGCGCCCGGCGCAAGATGGGAGCGGCCTTTGTGCCTGAAGAGCGCCTTGGCCATGGGGCAGTGCCGGTTTTTCCATTGTCGGAAAATGTTGTTCTGACGCGCCATTCTGATGATGCGTCACTGGCGGAAAGAGGGCTGCTCAATCGCGGCAAGGCGAATTCCATCGCGGACCGGGTGATCAAGGCCTATGATGTGCGCATGGGCAAGCCTGACCCGGAAGCCCGCTCGCTGTCGGGCGGCAACCTGCAGAAATTTGTGGTGGGGCGCGAACTCGACCGCCATCCCAAGGTGCTCGTGGTCAACCAGCCGACCTGGGGCGTTGACGCCGGGGCCGCGGCCACCATCCGCCAGGCGCTCATCGATCTGGCGCGCTCGGGCTCGGCGGTCGTCGTGATCAGCCAGGATCTCGACGAGATTTTCGAACTGGCGGACCGCATTGCGGTGATTTCCCGCGGGCAGCTTTCCGAGGCCCATCCCGCCCATGAGATGACGGCGGAGAAAATCGGCCTGCTGATGGCCGGCTCCCACGAGAAGGAGACGCCTCATGCGGCTCATTCTTGAGAAGCGGGCCGACCGCTCGCCATTCTTTGCGATTGCCTCGCCATTTCTGGCGCTACTGCTCACGCTGATAGCGGGCGGTTTGATCTTCGTCATGCGCGGCATCAATCCGCTGGAAGGGCTCTACGTCTATTTCGTCGAACCGCTCACCCAGCTCTGGTCGGTCGAGCAGCTCATCGTCAAGGCCGCACCCCTTGTGCTTATCGGCGTCGGGCTTGCGGTTTGCTACATGGCCAATGTCTGGAACATCGGGGCGGAAGGGCAACTGACCATGGGCGCGATCGCCGGGGGCATCTCGCCGGTGATGTTTCCCGACTGGCAGGACCCGTCAATCCTTGTGGTCATGCTCATCATGGGCGCCATGGGTGGGGCGCTTTACGGGGCCATCCCGGGGCTGCTCAAGACGCGCTTCAATGCCAATGAAATCCTCACATCGCTCATGCTGGTTTATGTCGCCGCCCTGTTTCTCGACTGGCTGGTGCGGGGTCCGTGGCGCGATCCGCAGGGCTTCAATTTCCCGGTGACGAAAACCTTCGCGGGCTGGCAGCTCCTTCCAACCTTGGGAGGCACCATCCATCTCGGCGCGCTGTTTGCGCTGCTTGCCTGCGTGGCACTTGCCTTCGTGATGGGCAAGACGCTCGTCGGTTTTGAAATCAAGGTCACCGGCAGCGCGCCGCGGGCGGGGCGGTTCGCCGGCTTTTCACGGAACCGGATGGTGATGCTCTGTTTCCTGCTGTCGGGAGCACTTGCGGGCCTTGCCGGCATTTGCGAAGTGGCCAGCGTGGTCGGCAAGCTGCAGCCGCAAATCTCACCCGGCTATGGTTTTGCCGCCATCATCGTGGCCTTTCTCGGCCGCCTCAATCCGCTTGGCGTGCTGTTTGCCGGATTGCTGCTGGCGCTGAGCTATATCGGCGGCGAGGCGGCGCAGGTGACATTGGGAATTTCCGACAAGATCGCCAAGGTGTTCCAGGGCATCCTCTTGTTCTTCATCCTGTCCTGCGACACGCTCATTCTCTACCGGATCAAACTCGAGATGGGCCGTGTGGGTGCGCTCAAGGCGGCGGAGTAGGGCGATGGACCAAAGCCTTGCAGTGATGCTCACCATCATTACCGCCGCAACACCGCTGCTGATTGCCGCCATTGGTGAACTGGTGGTCGAACGTTCCGGGGTGCTCAACCTGGGTGTCGAAGGCATGATGGTGATGGGGGCCGTGGCGGGGTTTGCGGTGGCATTCATGACAGGCTCAACCCTGCTGGGAGTGGGGGCCGCCATCTTCGCCGGTATCGCCATGTCGGCCCTTTTTGGATTCCTGACGCTGACGCTGGTGGCCAACCAGGTGGCGGCGGGGCTTGCGCTCACGCTCCTGGGGCTTGGCCTTTCCGGCCTGATCGGCGAGGCTTTTGTCGGCCAGCCGGGCGTCAAGATGCCAACGCTTTTCGGCATCGACGCGCTTGTGCCGTTTTCCCTCCTGCTGACGGCGGGCGTGGCCTATGTGCTGTTCAGAACCAAGACCGGGCTGGTGATCCGCGCGGTCGGCAACAGCCATAGCTCGGCCCATGCCCTGGGTTACCGGGTCATCGCCATCCGCTATCTCAGTGTGATGTTTGGCGGGGCCTGCGCCGGCCTTGCCGGGGGCTACCTGTCGCTTGCCTATACGCCGCAATGGATCGAGAACATGACGGCGGGACGGGGCTGGATAGCACTTGCCCTTGTCGTTTTTGCCTCCTGGCGGCCCCTGCGCACGCTGGTGGGCGCCTATCTTTTCGGCGCTGTCTCCATTCTGGGCTTTGTCGTCCAGTCCATGGGGCTTGGCATCCCGTCGCAATTCCTTTCGTCGCTGCCCTATATCGTGACGATCATCGCGCTGGTGATCATTTCCGGAAACAAGCGGCTGACGCAGGCCAATACACCGGCTTGCCTTGCCCAATCTTTTGTGCCTGATAGATAATTAGCAACCGGCCCTGCCAGCGCGGCGGACGGGGTCACATCGAACAAAGCCGCAGACTGAACCGAATGACAGGGAGATAGACCATGAAGAAATTACTGATGACAGCCGCGGTGGCGGCGGTGGCGCTGGGGCTGGGATCAACGGCCTCGCTGGCTGAGGCCTACAAGGCCTGCTGGATTTATGTGGGCCCGGTGGGCGACGGCGGCTGGTCGTTCCAGCACGACGAGGGCCGCAAGGCGGTGGTGGCCGAACTGGGCGACAAGGTTGAAACCGTGTTCGTTGAGAACGTGGCGGAACCGGATTCCGACCGCACCATCGAGCGTCTGGCACGCGACGGCTGCAAGATAATTTTTACGACTTCATTTGGCTTCATGGAGCCCACCCTGAAGGTTGCGGCGAAGTTCCCGGATGTGAAATTCGAGCATGCGACGGGCTACAAGACAGCGCCCAACGTCACAACCTACAATTCCAAATTCCATGAGGGCCGTTATGTGATCGGCCAGATCGCCGCCAAGATGTCAAAGACCGGAACGGCGGGCTATATCGTGTCCTTCCCGATCCCCGAAGTCATCGCCGGCATCAATGCCTTTATGCTGGGGGCGCAGACCGTCAATCCGGACTTCAAGGTGAAGATCATCTGGGCCAACACCTGGTTTGATCCGGGAAAGGAAGCCGATGCCGCCAAGGTTCTATTGAGCCAGGGCGCAGACATTCTTGTCCAGCACACGGACTCCACCGCGCCCCTGCAGATCGCACAGGAACAGGGAAAATTCGGCTTTGGCCAGGCCTCGGACATGATGGCCTTCGCACCCAAGGCGCAGCTCACGGCCATCGTTGACAGTTGGGGCCCTTACTACATCAAGCGGGTCAAGGCCGGCATGGATGGAACATGGACTTCGCAGCAATCCTGGGATGGCATGGCTGAAGGTGCCGTGACCATGGCGCCTTACGCCAACATGCCCGATGACGTGGCCAAGATGGCTGCCGAGACCCAGGCTGCGATTGCGGCTGGTACGCTCCATCCCTTCACCGGACCCATTACCAAACAGGATGGCACGGTTGTCGGCGAATCCGGCAAGCCGCTTTCCGATGGCGAAATCCACGGAATGAACTGGTACGTGAAGGGCGTTGACGACAAGTTGCCGCAATAGTTGAGGTCAGGTGCCGGGTGCCGAAAACGGCGCCCGGTATTTCCATGACATCCGATATCCGGCGCCTGGAGCCATGATGGATCCGTTTGCAGCTGAATGGCTGAACCTGCTTGCCCGCTGGGGCCACATGATTGCCGGCATCGCATGGATCGGCACGTCGTTCTATTTCGTGGCGCTGGATTTTTCCCTGAGGAAACCGGCGGGCCTGCCGGAAGGCGTTTCGGGCGAGGCGTGGGAGGTCCACGGCGGCGGCTTTTACAACGTCCGGAAATACCTGAGCGCGCCTGCCAAACTTCCGGAAGATCTCATCTGGTTCAAGTGGGAAGCCTATCTCACCTGGGTCACGGGCTTCCTGCTTCTCTGCCTGCAGTATTACGTTAACGCCGGCTCTTATCTTATTGATCCGGCTGTATTATCACTTCTGCCGTGGCAGGCGGTTGCCATTTCGCTGGGCAGCCTTGCGGCGGGCTGGATCGTCTATGATTTCCTGTGCCGGCAGTTCGCGGTGTCCCGTCCGCAGCTTCTTGCCGGATTGGTTTTTATTCTGATCATGGCGGCCTCCTATGGCTACACTCAGGTCTATTCCGGGCGCGGGGCTTTCATTCACATCGGCATCTTCATCGGCACCCTGATGGCGGCCAATGTTTTCGCGGTCATCATTCCGAACCAGCGGAAAATCACCGCGGCGCTGATCCGGGGTGAAAAGCCAGATCCGGCCTTTGGCGCCACCGGCAAGCAGCGCTCGCTGCACAATACCTACCTCACCCTGCCGGTGCTTGTAATGATGGTCTCAAACCATTACGCGATGGTCACCGATCATCCGCAGGCTTGGATTCTTGCGGGGCTGATCATCGTGGGCGGCGCGGCATTGCGGCATTTCCTGGTGCGCCATGAAGTGGGCGATCCCATTAACAAGATTGCCTGGACCCTGCCGGTCATTTTTCTGGCGCTGAGCCTGGCCTTCTGGCTGACGGGGGCCGGCCCCCTTGATGAAGACTGGTGGAACCTGCTGCTGCGCTGGGGCCACATGATTGCCGGCATCGCCTGGATCGGCACATCATTCTATTTCGTGGCGCTGGATTTTTCCCTGCGCAAGCGCGATGGCCTGCCCGCCGGCGTTTCGGGGGAAGCCTGGGAAGTTCACGGCGGCGGCTTTTACAATGTGCAGAAATATCTGGTGGCGCCCGCCAAGCTGCCGGGTGATCTCATCTGGTTCAAATGGGAAGCCTATCTGACCTGGGTCACGGGGTTCCTGCTGCTCATCGTGCAGTACTATCTCAATGCCAGCACCTATCTGATTTCCCAGGATGTGCTGGTGCTCACGTCGTGGCAGGCCATCGGCATCTCCGTTGCGAGCCTTGTCGCGGGTTGGATCATCTATGACCTGATGTGCCGCTCGGCCCTGGTTCGGAA
>JAEUMI010000064.1 GCA_016792825.1 Hyphomicrobiales bacterium | reverse complement strand
ACCGGGGGATCAATCGGCTTGTCGAGAAATGCCGTCGCGCCGGCCCGCTCGGCCCTGGCTCTGATCTCGGGATCGCCCAGCCCGGTGATCAGGACGGCGGGCTCGGCGTGGCCGCGCCCCCGCAGTATTTCAAGCAGCATGATCCCGTCCATGCCAGGCATGTTGACGTCAAGCACCAGGATATGCGGCGCGCCCGCGTCATGGTCGAGCAGTTCCTGGGCCGAGCCAAAAATCGTGACGTTCATGCCCTTCAGCGTCAGGTAGAGGTCAAGCGAATCCCTGACGGCATCATCATCGTCGACGACATAGACTGATGGCTTTGGAAGATGTGATGCCAAGGTAGGGCCCTAGATCAGCTTGTTTCCGGACGGCGAAATCCACGACTTCGCCCAATGGCCGGTCATACTGGGCCAGCGCCGGGGGCAGCGCCTAGTCCGGAAAAACACCTAGGCACGCTATTCGCCGGTTTGGCCTTCATTTTGGGCCGAAATCCCCGCCGCCAGGGCCATGCGCACCAGTTCGGCCACGCTGTCGGCCTGCATCTTAACCATGAGCCGCGCCCGGTGGTTTTCGACGGTGCGCGGGCTGATTCTGAGCTGATGGGCGATGATCTTGTTGGGGCTGCCGGCAACCAGATGGCGGAGCACATCGCGTTCGCGCGGCGTCAATGCCGCCACCCTTTCATGGGCGAGATGGGTGGCTTCCGACTGGGCCCTGTTTGCCCGCCGCGCCACAACCGCCCGTTCGACTGCGGCGATGAAGGCTTTCCCGTCGATCGGCTTCTCGATGAAATCGGCCGCACCCGACTTCAGCGCCCGCACCGCGCTCGACACATCGCCATGCCCGGTGATCACGATGAACGGCAAATCGATTGCGTTCTTCAGCAGGTGGCTTTGCAGGTCAAGGCCGCCCATGCCGGGCATGCGCAGGTCAGCCACGATGCAGAGGGTTGAATCGGCGGAAAAGCCGCTCAGGAATTCTTCGCATGAGGCATGGGACCGGGCCGCATGGCCTTTCGCATCCAGCAGTGCGCATAGTCCTTCGCGCACCCCCTCGTCGTCATCGATGACATGGACAACTTCAGATGCTTGCATGGGGCTTCACATCACTTCCCGTATTGGCCGGCAATGTAAACTTGAACGCTGCTCCGCCCAAGGGGCTTTTTTCATGCCAGAGCCGGCCGCCATGGGCCTCGACGATGGACCGGCAAATGGCGAGGCCAAGCCCCGTGCCATCCTTCTTTGTCGTCATGAAGGGCGTGAAAAGACGCTTTGCGGCGGCTTCCGAAATGCCGGGGCCGGAATCCAGGACACTGATTTCAATCTCGCCCGCCTCGTTGATCCGAGATTGCAGGACAAGCTCCCGCCGCTCATGGTCAGTCATCGCGTCCATCGCATTGCGCACGAGATTCATGACAACCTGCTGGATCTGGATGCGGTCCACCCGGGTTCGCGGATGCAGGGCGGAAAGGTCGAACATCGTCCTGATGTTTTTCGCCTTGGTGCCCACCGCGGCAATCGCGTTAGCTTCCTCGATGATGCGGTTGATGTCTTCAAACGCCAGATCGGGCGTTTTCTTCCGGGCAAATTCGCGGATGCGCCGGACCGTTTCACCAACCCGCCGGATCTGCGCCGCCGCCTGCTCGATGGCCTTCAGGCCGCCCGCCAGCCGGTCTTCACGCTCCGACACCAGGAGTTCACGGGCAACTTCCAGATAGGTGCCCGACGCCGACAGGGGCTGGTTGACCTCGTGGGCGACCATCGACGTAATCTCGCCAAGGCTTGCCAGCCGCGAGGCGTGGACCAGTTCCTCCTGCAGTTCATGCACCCGCTGCTCCATCTGCTGGCGGTCCGTGAGGTCCCTGATGAATCCCGCAAAAAGCCGCTCGTCGCCAATTCTCGCCTCGCCGATCGAAAGCTCCAGGGGAAAAGTGGAGCCATCCTTTCTCTGGCCCGTGACCACCCGGCCGATGCCGATGATGCGCCGTTCGCCGGTCCGCAGATACCGCTCAAGATAGCCATCATGCTTCTCGGCGAAATAGGGCGGCATGAGCATCTTGATGTTTTGCCCAAGAATCTCCTTGGCCGAATAGTGAAACAGCTTTTCGGCTATCTTGTTGTAGGACCGCATCAGCCCCTTCTGGTCAATGACGATGATCGCGTCGAGTGACGTGTCATAAACGGCTTGGAGGATCTGCGCTTCAATCGGCATGTCTGGCCTGTCTGTAGGATGTTCCCCGGCGGGAGCCTTCTCCGCTGCTTGATAGGGCCCAATCGCAGGCTTGGCAAATGGCGGTTTTCCCGAATTCCCCCGCTTCTTATTGATCCGAGTCAATGCGCCGGGGCCCTTGATCTGGATAAATACAATTTGGCGCCAATATAGCCAAGTAGAGGAGATGAGAGATGAAAGTTAGATCAATGTTGCCCACCCTTTGGGGTGAATCCGCAGCCGAGCGCCTGCCGTTTCGGGCGCTGCAACAGGAGGTTGACAAGCTCTTCAACGATTTCACGATGGATTTTCCATTGGCCGGGCGGTGGAACAAGAATGGCAGCCTCGCCATGCAGGTTGACGTTGCGGAAACCGACAAGTCACTTGAGGTGACCGCTGAACTGCCAGGCGTCAATGAAAAGGAAATCGACGTGTCTCTGGCCGGCGACATGCTGACCATCAAGGCCGAAAAGAAATCGGACCGCGAGGAAAAGACCAAGGACTATCACCTGGTCGAAAGGTCCTATGGCACCTTCGAGCGCAGCATGCGCCTTCCTTTCAAGGCCGACCCGGCGAAGATCGAGGCAAAATTCGACAAGGGCGTGCTGAAACTGGTGGTCCAGAAACCGGCCGATGCCCAGACCAAGGCACAGAAAATCGAGGTCAAGGCGGCAGCCTAACCTTCATGTCTGCACACTAAAAAGCGAAGAGGTGCCCAACGCGCCTCTTCCTCACTTTCAAACAAAGCCGAGGACGAGAATGAAACAGGACCGCACATGGATAGTTGTCGCCGACGGGGCAAAGGCGAGGATTCTGCTTTACAAGCCTCACCAAAAAGGCGTGCAGCAGCTTCCCGATGGTGAATTCCATGACTCGCATCCTGCCACCCACGACCTGGTGACGGAGCGCCAGCCCAGGGTTCACGATTCGGTCGGCCACGCACGCCATGCAGTGGAGCCCCGGATTGATCCGCATGATCAGCGCGAGACGCGGTTTCTGACCCGGCTCGCAGCGCATCTCGACGGCGCCGAACAGCGCGGCGAATTCGAACATCTTGTCGTCGTGGCGCCGGCCACCGCCTTGGGCGAGCTTCGCAAGGCCTTTGGCCCGCATCTGCACAAGCGGCTGTTTTCCGAGATCGTGCACGACTACGCCCACCAGTCCAACGATTATATCTACCAGCATATCAAAGACAGCCTGCCCCTTTGAACCACAAGACCCCAATTCACCGGAGTAATCGCAAATGCCCTTCAAGACGATCATGGTCCTGCTGAATGATTCCAGCCGCACCGAACAGCTGCTCGACGCCGCCAGCGCCCTGGCCCGTCAGTTCGATGCACATCTCGTAGGGCTTTACATCCTGCCGACCGCGAAAATCTACGCCGATGTCGGGCTGGTTGCCACGCCCATGGTGTTTGAGGGCTACCGCGACCTGTTCAAGTCAAAACTTGCCGAGGTGCGCAAGAAATTCGAAGCCCGGGCCAAGCAGGATGGCCTGAAGGCCGAATGGCGCACGGTGAACTCCATATTCCCCGAGATCGCCGAAAGCGCAATTGCCCATTCGCGCAGCGCCGAACTCGTCGTCACAAGCCAGATTGACTATGGGCCGGACGGCAGCATCGAGCAGGACTTCGTGGTCCGCCTCGTCATGGAATCGGGCCGCCCGGTTCTGATCATCCCCAGGAAGGGCAGCTTTGCCCCGCGCGGCGAGGGCATTGCCGAAAAGGCCATTGTCGGCATCAACGGAACGAAAGAGTCCACCCGCGCCATGTTCGATGCCCTGCCCCTGCTCCGCCTGGTGAAGGAAACCCGGCTTGTCTGGGTTGACCCCTACAAGGAAAGCGAAGCGGCGGGATCGGTTCCGGGTGCTGAAGAAGCGGCAGTCCTGGCGCGCCATGGCATCAAGGCGGTGGCCGAACCGATGATGACCGATGGCTACAATGCCGGCGAAGCCCTGCTGATGCGGGCCAGTGACCTCGGCGCCGATCTTCTGGTGATGGGCGCCTACGCCCACTCGCGGATGCGGGAATTTGTCTTCGGCGGGGCCACCCGCCATGTGCTTGAGCACATGACGATCCCGGTTCTGATGTCGCATTGAGGGGCAGAGAAAAATGGCATTGAGCAAGATCAGGATCGAGATGGCGCGCAGCCACGAATTTCCCGAGGGGAGCGCGCGGCACGGCTATGAGTTCGTAGCCCCCCTCGACAGGAAGGGCCATATAGACGCGAAAGCATGGCAGCAGCACCGCAGCCAGTGCCGCGTAAAACGTTTCTGGGAAGGGGTTCCCGATGAAATCGGCCACCTCGTGCACAAGCCCGGCGGCTCATGGGCCTTCCACTACGATATTCATGGCGATGCTGACGACGACGAAACCGGCTACCGCTTTGGCGACCATGCCTTCATCACCGGCGAATACATTTCGGTGCGTGAGCACGACGAGGACATGAACACCTTCCGGATTGTCTCAATCACGCCCATCAGTTGAGCGCTTCGGCCGGTCCTCATCAACCAGGATGCGATGCGCCGCGCCATCTAGATCGTCGAACTGCCCGTTGCGCAGGCTCCACAGAAAGGCCGCGAGGCCAATGGCGCCGAGCGCCAGCGCCGCCGGGATCAAAACGAGAAGTATGGTCATGCGGCCCTCCGTTCCAGATGCGCCAGGTCAGGCACGTCTGGCTGCTGCACTTTTGCGCTGGCCGGCCGCTGACGGAAGATAAGCCCGAGGCGCAGCGAATTGGCAATGACGATGATCGACGATGTGGACATGGCAACCGCCGCCACCAGGGGCGAGGCAAAGCCGAGCATGGCGATGGGCACCGCAAAGACATTGTAGCCGACCGCAAGCGCGAAATTCTGCAGTGACAGGCGCTGGGTGGCGATGGCCACCTCGCGCGCCACCAGAACCGGGAGCAGGCTTTCCCCCATGAAAATGCTGTCAGCGGCGGTCCGCCCGATGTCGGTTGCCGACGATGGCGCCATTGAGGTGAGGCCCGCCGCCAGCGCCGGCGCATCATTGAGGCCGTCACCCACCATGAGCACTTTCCAGCCGGCCTCCTTGAGCTGTTCGACATAGGCGAGCTTCTGCTGCGGGGTGACGCCCGCCTGCCAGCGTTCAATGCCAAGGGCCACAGCGGCCCGGCGCACGGCGGCTTCCCGGTCGCCCGAAAGAATTTCAACCCGCAGGCCATCATCCTTGAGCTTGGCAATGACCGCGGCGGCATCCCCGCGCAATTCATCCTCGAAGGTGAAAATGCTTGCCGCCCTGGAATTCCGCATCAGCACAAACTCGGGCAGGCCCTGGCCGTCATTCTCGTCAATGCCGCACCATTTCCTTGAGCCGAGGCGCACCGGCCCGCCTTGAAACAGGCCCGAGAGGCCGCGTCCCGGAATTTCCTGAATGTCTTCCACAATCGCAGGCGCGATTCCCCGCGCCTTTGCCGCCTCGCAAACCGCGCGCGACAGCGGGTGGCGGCTCGACCGCGCCAGCCCCGCTGCGATGGCGAGGCTTGCAGCAGTTATGCTCGCGCCATTCACCAGGCGCGGCCGCCCCAGCGTCAGGGTTCCTGTCTTGTCAAAGATGACCGTGTCGACGCCGGAAAGTTTTTCCAGCGCCGCGCCATCCTTGATCATCACGCCGTTGCGGAAGAGCACGCCGCTCGCCACCGCCTGCACCGCGGGCACCGCAAGGCCCAGCGCGCAGGGACAGGTGATGATCAGCACGGCGATGGCCGTCATCAGCGAGCTGTGCCAGTCGCCGCCGGTCCAGAAGAGCCATCCCGCCAGAGTTGTTGCCGCAAGTATGTGGACCGCTGGGGAATAGATGCGCGCCAGCCGGTCGGCAACCCGGACAAAGCGCGAGCGGCTCTGCTCGGCCGAGGCCATGAGGCGGATGATTTCCGCAAGAAATGTATCCTTCCCCGCGGCGGTGACCGTGACGGTGAGTGGCCCCGTGAGATTGAGCATGCCGGCATGAACGATGGCTCCTTTGGCCGCCACTTCCGGATTGCTCTCGCCGGTCAGCAGCGACCGGTCGATTTCACTGCTGCCCGCGGCGACGACGCCATCGGCGGCCAGGCGCTCGCCCGCCGCGACCAGCATTTTCATCTCCGGCTGGAGCGCCGTTGCGGCCATGATGCGGGTGCTGCCGTCGGCCTCTTCGACCATGGCGCTGGAGGCCGAAAGCGACAGGAGCTGCGACACGGCGGAGCGCGCCCTGGCCCGCATGAGGTGATCGAGGTAGCGGCCGGTGAGCAGGAAGAAGAGCAGCGTCACCGACGCGTCGAAATAGGCAACCTCGCCGTGGTTGAAGGTTTCATAGAGGCTCATCAGCGCCGCGAGGCAAACCGCCAGCGAGATCGGCACATCCATGTTGAACTGGCCGGACGACAGGGCGCGCACCGCGCTCCGGAAAAACGGCCGCCCCGCATAGGCGACCGTGGGCAGCGCAATGCCGGCGGAAATCCAGTGGAACAGGTCACGGGTGCTGCCCTCCGCCCCGGACCAGACGGAAACCGACAGCAGCATGATGTTGGCGGCGGCAAAGCCCGACACGGCCACGGCGCGCAGCAGCAGCCGGCTTTGCGCGTCATCGGCATCCAGCCCCGAATGGCTGGGATCAAAGGGCCGGGACATGAAGCCAAGCTCATTCAACGCCTCAACGATGCCGGCAGGATTGAAGGCGGGATCAGTCCACGTGGCGATAACCCGCTTGCCGGTGAAGTTCACCCGCGCCGCGGCAAGGCCCGGAACCTGTTCCAGCGCGCCCTCGATAAGCGGAATGCTCTCGGGCGCACAGAGTCCGGGAATGATCAGGTCAAGTTCCCGGTCACCATCAGGACGCGTGATGACCCACGGCGCGAGATCGCCGGCGAACTGGCTGGCGGCATCAAGGGCTGGGCCCACCGGGCAGCAGGTCATCATCGCAATCGTCCTACTTCACGAAGATGCGCTGCACGAAGCGCACCAGTTCCGTGTCCGACTTTTCCGCCGTGATATCGGCAACCCAGACCCCGCCGCCAATGACCGCATCGGTTCTGTATATGCCGGCTCCGCTCTCCTGCAGCTTGAGATGCTGGTCGCCCGCCTCATCCGTCGGCCGCTGCAGCACGGCTCTGATGCGGAGCCCCGTCATGGCCTGGTTATCCCGGTCAAGGACGGTGAATTGCACCGCCTCACGCTTCACGTTGAGCGTCATCTGCCAGCCCAGCGCCTGCTGCTGCCTGGCGATTTCCGCATCCCGGTTGAAGCTCTGGCTCGCCACATAGCTGTTTTTCACCACCAGTCCGGTCCAGCTCGATCTGGCGAAATACGCCATGGTCAGGTTGACCGCGATGATGACCGCAAAGAATGAAATGATGATGATGGCCATGTGCCTGCCGGTGAAGGGGCGCGTCATGGTTGTGTCTCCTTTGGCGGCGCGTGGAAGATGGCCGGGATGCTGCGCGTTTCCGCTGTGGTCTGGCTCGCCTGTTCCACAACCTTGAATTCGAAGGGCACCTGCTCGCCCTCCAGCAGAAGGGGCGGGACGGCAACATAGACCTTGATCGCCCGCAGCTTGTCGGCCTCAACCTCAATGGTGAATTCGCGCAAGGGCGCGCCATCGCCACCGGTCATTGTCATGCTGCTGCCCGGAAGCCCTTCGGCGCTGACAACAAAGCTGCGCGGCCGCTGCTCCATGTTCAGGATCTTGACCGTGAAGCCGTTGCGGATGCTGCCATCCGAAAGCCGCACATAGATAGGGTTGCGGTCGTTGAGAACATTGACCTCAAGCCGTTCGCGGTGCAGCAGCGAATAGAACATGGCCAGTCCCACCGCCAGCCAGATGGCGCTGTAGACAAAGGTCCGGGGCCGCAGGAAGGCGCGCCAGCCGATGACTGCCAGGCCGCCCGCCTTGTGGGCATCATAGGTTTTGAGCGTCGAGTAAGAGATGAGCCCCTTGGGCAAGCCCACCTTTTCCATCACGCCGTCACAGGCATCGATGCACAGGGCGCAGGTGATGCACTCCAGCTGCTGGCCATCGCGGATGTCGATGCCTGCCGGGCACACCGCCACGCAGGCATTGCAGTCCACGCAGTCTCCCGCCGTTTCGCCGGCGGCCTGGAGCTTTTTCTTGTGGCGTGAGCGGGGCTCGCCGCGCCAGTCGTTATAGGTGACGACCAGCGAATCCTCGTCGAGCATGGCGGCCTGGATGCGCGGCCACGGGCACATGTAGGTGCAAACCTGTTCACGCAAGTAGCCTGCGAGGACAAAGGTCGTGGCGGTCAGCACGGCGACGGTAAAATAGGCAACTGCCGGGGCCTCGAACGTGACAAACTGGCGGGCCAGCGTTGGCGCATCGGCGAAGTAGAAGATCCAGGCGCCGCCGGTGGCAACCGCAATGAGCAGCCAGAGGATGTTCTTGATCAGCCGCTTCCACGCCTTGCCCACGCTCCAGGGGGCGGCATCGAGTTTGATGCGGGCATTTCGGTCGCCTTCGATCCAGCGCTCGACCACCAGGAATAGATCGGTCCAGACGGTTTGCGGGCAGGTGTAGCCGCACCAGGCGCGGCCGATTGTCGAGGTCACGAGAAACAGCCCGATGCCCGCCATGATGAGCAGGCCCGCAACATAATAGAATTCCTGCGGCCAGATCTCGATGAAGAAAAAATAGAAGCGCCGGTGCGCCAGATCAACCAGCACGGCCTGGTCTGGCGCATGGGCGCCGCGGTCCCAGCGCAGCCAGGGCGTCAGGTAATAGATGCCGAGGGTGACTGCCATCACCAGCCATTTGAGATTGCGGAAATAGCCCGAGGCGCGCTTGGGATGGATTTTTACCCGCGCCGCATAGAGGACGCGCCGCGCCGCGCTGTTGTGCGGAACGGCGTCGATTGTTTCGACAGTATTGATCAACTCAACCATTTCAGGGCACAGGCATCTCTCCGCCACCAAGCGAATGCACGTAAATCGCCAACTGCTTGATCGTCACCTCGTCGAGGCGCGTGTTCCACGCCGGCATCACGCCATGGCGCGGCCGTGTAACCTGGGCGACGATGGCAGCTTTGTCTGCGGCGTAGAGGGCGATCGGGTCAGACAGGCGCGGACCGCCGAATTCACGCAAGCCCTCACCCGCGGCGCCATGGCAGGCCACGCAGTTCTCGGCAAAGACTGTGCTGCCCCGGCTTGCCGCCGCCGCGTCAAAGGGCTGGGCGGAGAGACTGAGCACATGCTCGGCCACATCGTTGATCTGTTCAGGCGTCAGGATTTCATCGGCGCCAAAGGCCGGCATCGGCGACTGCCGCGTGTCCGGGTCAGCCAAATAGCGGATGCCGTGCTGCAGCGTCGTGTGGATCTGCTCCAGGGTGCCGCCCCACAGCCAGTCGTCATCGTTGAGATTGGGATAGCCCTTGCCGCCGGCTGCACCCGAGCCATGGCATTGGATGCAATTCACCCGGAAGGCGGCCCGGCCACCGGCAACCGCGAATTGCAGCAGGTCGGCGTTATTTCGGATCTCCTCGAGCGGCAGCGTTTTCACCATTTCACGCTGCGCCGCCTGGGCCGAGACTGCGCTGTCCACTTCCTTCACGAACTCTGCGCGGCTCGAATAGCCAAGCAGCCCCGGCGTGGCGCCGCTCACCAGCGGCCAGGCCGGATAGGCGATCATGTATCCCAGGGCAAAGGCGATGCAGCCATAGAATGTCCAAAGCCACCACCTCGGCAGCGGGTTGTTGAGCTCCTTGATGCCGTCCCACTCGTGGCCGGTGGTTTCAATACCCGAGATCTCGTCTTTTTCGCGCGATGCCATGTTGGGTCAAACCTCTTTATCATCGTCAAGCGGAATACGGGCTGCATGGTCGTACTGGGCCCGCGATCCCGCCCGGAACACAAACCCGACCACAAACAGGAAGATGGCCGCCAAGGCCAGTAGTGCCCAGCTGTCGGCGAAGTGGCGCATGGTTTCATAAGTGCTCATGGTGTCACCTTGATTCCGTTTCAGCCTTGAAGGTCGAGAAATCGACCAGCGTGCCGAGCATCTGCAGGTAAGCCACGAGTGCATCCATCTCCGTGAGCTTGCCGGGCTGGCCGTCGAAATCCCGCGCCTGCGACTTGGGATAGCGCTTCATCAGGTCTTCCGCGCCCTCGCCCGTATCGCTGGCCTGGGCAATCATGTCGGCCCTGGCGGACTGGACCATTTCATCGGTGTACGGAACACCTATGAGCTGGTTGGCGCGCAGATGATCGGCAATGTACTTCGTGTCGATCTCCGCCTGCATCAGGAAGGGATAGCCGGGCATGACCGACTCGGGCACGACGGAGCGCGGATCGGCCAGATGCTCGCGGTGCCAGTCATCGGAGTATCTGTTGCCGACGCGGGCAAGGTCCGGGCCGGTGCGCTTCGAGCCCCATTGGAACGGATGGTCATACATGGATTCAGCCGCCAGGCTGTAGTGCCCGTAGCGTTCGGTCTCGTCGCGGAAGGGCCGGATCATCTGGCTGTGGCAAGTGTAGCAGCCTTCGCGCACATAGACATTGCGGCCCGCCAGTTCCAGCGGCGTGTAGGGCCGCATGCCCTCCACTTTTTCAATGGTGTTCTGCAGGTAGAACAGCGGTGCGATTTCAACGATGCCGCCGATGGCGACCGTGATGAAGCCGAGCACCAGCAGGATGGTTGCATTGCGTTCAATTGTTGCGTGATTAAACATCTGCTGTTTCCCTGATCACGTTGCCAGCGCCGGGGTGCCGACGGCGCTTTCGGAAACGCTGTCTCCCCGCACCGTGCGAATGAGGTTGTAGACCATGATCAGCGCGCCGATCAGGAAGAGGAGGCCACCCGTCATGCGGATCACGTAATAGGGATACATGGCCGCCACAGACTCGGAGAAGGAGTAAACAAGGAATCCCTGGTCATCATATTCGCGCCACATCAGGCCCTGCATGATGCCCGACACCCACATGGCCGAGGCGTAAAGCACGATGCCGAGGGTTGCGAGCCAGAGATGCCAGTTCACCAGCCGGTTGCTGTAGAGGTCTGCCTTTTTCCACAGCTTGGGCACCAGGTCGTAGACCACGGCCATGCTGATCATGCCCACCCAGCCGAGCGCCCCGGAATGCACATGGCCGATGGTCCAGTCCGTATAATGGCTGAGCGAGTTCACCGACTTGATTGACATCATCGGACCTTCGAAGGTGGACATGCCGTAGAAGGCCACCGACAGCACCATCATGCGCAGCACCGGATCCGTGCGCAGCTTGTCCCAGGCGCCCGAGAGCGTCATCAGGCCATTGATCATGCCGCCCCAGGAGGGCATCCACAGCATGACCGAAAACACCATGCCGAGGGTTTGCGCCCAGTCCGGCAACGCGGTGTAGTGCAGGTGATGCGGGCCGGCCCAGATATAAAGGAAAATGAGCGACCAGAAATGGACGATGGACAGGCGGTAGGAATAGACCGGGCGCCCGACCCGCTTCGGCACGAAATAGTACATCATGCCGAGAAAGCCCGCCGTGAGGAAGAAGCCCACCGCGTTGTGGCCGTACCACCACTGGATCAGCGCGTCCTGGACGCCGGAGAACAGCGAATAGCTCTTCGAGCCGAGGAATGAGACCGGTACCGCCAGGTTGTTGACGATGTGCAGCATCGCGATCGTGACGATGAACGCCAGGTAGAACCAGTTCGCCACGTAAATGTGGGGCTCCTTGCGCTTCAGCAGGGTGCCGAAGAACACCAGGAAATAGGCGACCCAGACAAGGGTGATCCAGATATCGACATACCATTCGGGCTCGGCATATTCGCGCGACTCGGTCACCCCCAGGAGATAGCCGGTGGCCGCCAGAACGATGAACAGCTGGTAGCCCCAGAACACGAACCAGGCGAGATTGCCGAAGGCCAGCCGGGTGCGGCAGGTGCGCTGGACAACATAGAAACTGGTGGCGATCAGCGCGTTTCCGCCAAAGGCGAAAACCACCGCCGAGGTGTGCAGCGGGCGCAGGCGGCCGAATGTCGTCCATGGCAGGTCGAGATTGAGCGCCGGCCAGGCAAGCTGCGAGGCGATGACCACGCCCAGGAGGAATCCCGCCACGCCCCAGAAGACCGTGGCGATCATGCCGGCCTTGATGACCTCATCCGAATAGGTGCTTTCCGATGCCGGCGCGGGCCCCACGGGGGCAAAGGAGAAGCTCCGCGAATAGTAGACGATGAGGCCCATGGCCACCGCCGAAATCACATAGGCGTGGAAGACATAGGCCGCATCATGCCCCTTTGCGGCAGCGATGACAGCTACAAGGGCGATAACGCCCAGCGAAATCAGCTTCGCCAGCACTCCATAACCGTTCATTGGCTCCCCGCCTTTCATATTCAGACCAACCGGTTGTTGCCCGATCAGGCATCGCAATTCATTGATCCAGATCAATTGACGGGAGTTTGGAGCTTGTATCGTGATTCGCAAAATAGATTTGGAAGGGCGTGCCGATGCGGAAGTCACCCTATCAGATGCTGGGCGGCGAGGCCGCCGTCGAGCGGCTGGTGCAGGAATTCTATGATATTGTCGAAAGCGATCCTGCCGCTGCATCTCTCCTGGCCATGCATAACCGGGGTCATGGCCTTGCCCATGCGCGCCAAGTGCAGTTCGAGTTTCTCTCGGGCTTTCTTGGCGGCCCGCAGCTCTATTTCGAACGCCACCGCCACTCCAATGTCCGGCAGATGCACGCCCATCTTGCAATCGGAACGGCCGAAAAGGATGCATGGCTCGCCTGCATGGACAAGGCCCTGGCCGCCGTGGTTGCCGAGTCTGAAACCCGCCGCCTGCTCATGGGGCATTTCAGCCGCGTCGCCGAAGCGCTCCGCAATCAGGCCTGAATCAAGGGAGTGCGGATGTCGCGGATTGCAATCTTTGTCGGTCACGCAAGGAAGGACACGTATTGTGAAGCCCTTGGTGAAGCCTACCGGCGCGGCGCCGAAGCCGGCGGGCATCAGGCCACCCTGTTCGTGACCTCGAAGATGGTGTTTGATCCCATCCTGCACGAAGGCTTTGCAAAGATTCAGCCGCTCGAGCCCGACCTGCAGGCGGCGCACGAGGCGATCATCGCGGCCGATCATCTTGTCTTCATTTTTCCGCTCTGGCTCGGAACCCTTCCCGCCATCTTCAAGGGATTTCTCGAGCGCGTCCTGCAGCCTGACCTGGTGGAGCCTTCCAAAAAGGGAAAGTACGTAAAATTTCTCAAAGGCAAATCAGCCCGCGTCATCATGACCATGGGCATGCCCGGCTTCATCTACCGCTGGTACTTCGGCGCCTTCGCCCTGCGCATGCTGAAGCGCAACATCCTTGGCTTCGTCGGCGTTTCGCCAGTACGCGCGACGATTCATGGCATGATTGAAGCCGTGTCCCAGGACAAGCGCCAATCCTGGCTTGCCAAAGCTGAATCCCTGGGGCGGAACGCAGGCTGATTCGCCTGTGCTGTTCGCCGGCCAATGCCCGATTTGGACTGAGTAAAATTACCTACGTACTATTCCCGTCTAGGTTCCGGGCAAAAACCGTCGTTTCATCCTCCCAACAGTCGACACGCCTGGCTTTGAGCCGGGAGCCGCAAAAGGGAGCCAGACGATGATCCACCTCGCAGACTGCAACAGCAAGCTTCCCGATTCTGACAGAACCGTTTCGCCCATTCTCAAGCACCTGCTGGGCGTTTCCTCCCTCGCCGAGCTTGAGAGCGGTGAGCGGCAGCGGCTTGAAGGCGCGCGCTGGCTGGTGCGGAGCATCGGCAAGAACTGCTCGCTGATCGACCAGGGCGAAGACCGCGAAGTGGTGGGCGTGCTGCTCTCCGGCTGGGCCTTCCGCTATCAGACCCTGCCCGATGGCAAGCGCCAGATTCTCGACTTCATTTTTGCCGGTTCGCTGGTGGGCTTTGGTTCCGGCGCCACCAATTCCTACGGTGTGGAAATGGTGACAGCCTGCACCGTCGCCACCCTGCCCCACGCACAATTCCGTCGCCTGCTGGCAACCTGCCCCACCCTGGCGATGCAGGTCGTTGAACGCGTTTCAAATAGCGAGATGCGCGCCCATGAACACATGACCAGCCTTGGCCGGCGCAGCGCCCGCGAGCGCATTGCCGCGCTGATCGTCGAACTCACCTGCCGGGCCCAGTGCACCGACCTGGGGAAACGCGAATACAGCATTGACCTTCCCGTCACCCAGATCATGATCGGCGATGCGCTTGGCCTGTCCAATGAGCATGTCTGCCGGGTGCTGGGCAAACTGGCGGGCGATGGCGTGATCGAGATCAACAACCATACCCTGAAGGTTCTCGACCAGGCAGCCCTTGCCCGGGAAGCGGGAACCGAGGTCCGTCTCCCCGTCCCCCGCCAAGGCTCATTGCCAATCGCCGCGTGAGGCCATGGACCAGAAGCTTCTGCCTTTCGCCCTGCAGGATGTGCCGCGCTACACGAGCTATCCCACCGCTGTCCAGTTCCAGGATGGCTTTCCGGGAGACCAGGCCGACCGCTGGCTGGCTGAACTGCCGCGCGATGCTTCGCTTTCAATCTATGTGCATGTGCCGTTTTGCCAGCAGCTCTGCTGGTATTGCGGCTGCCACACCTCGGTGCCCAATTCCTACGGGAGGGCCAGCGCCTATGTCGACAGTCTGCTGAGCGATATCACCCGCAGCGGCAAATTGAGCGGAGCCGAAAAGGGCAATGTCAAGCATCTCCATTTCGGCGGCGGCACGCCGACCTATCTGAGCAACGCGGATCTCGGGCGCATTCTGGCCTGCATCAACGGAAGTTTCGGCCTCGCGCCGGAAGCCGAGATTGCCCTTGAGTCGGACCCCCGCGGCATCACCCGCGACCGTGCCTTCGGGCTTGCCGCGATGGGTTTCAATCGCATCAGTTTCGGCGTGCAGGATTTTTCCCTTCCGGTGCAGATGAAGATCAACCGCCTGCAGACCCATGGCCTTGTAGCCCATGTGGCCGAACTTTTGCGCGAAGCCGGCTTCACTTCCATCAATTTTGACCTGATGTACGGGCTTCCCGCGCAAACCGCGGGCAGCGTACGCCAGACGGCGAAACAGGCGGCAGCCCTCAGGCCAAGCCGCATCTCCGTATTCGGCTATGCCCACGTGCCCTGGTTCAAGAAGCACCAGCGCATGATTTCCGATTCGGACCTGCCGGGCGTTTCGGAGCGTTATGATCAGGCCAGCGCCATCGCCGAAGAATTGGGCCATGCCGGCTATGCCGCCATTGGCCTCGACCACTTCGCCCTTCCCGATGATCCCCTGGCAATGGCCGCCTCCGCCGAAACCCTGCGCCGCAATTTCCAGGGCTACACCACCGATACGGCTGACGCGCTGCTGGCCTTCGGGGCCAGCGCCATTTCCGAATTTCCGCAAGGCTTCGCCCAGGCGGCCCGCGATACCCTGGCCTGGAGCCAGGCGATTGCCGGGCGGAAATCGCCGATTGTGCGGGGCCTTGCCAGTACCGCCGAAGACCGGATGCGCGGCGCCATCATCGAACAGATCATGTGCAATTTTTCCGCCGATTTTGGCGCGATCGCCAGCCGCCATGGCTTTACCACCAGCGCGCTGGAAGACAGCCTGGTGCGCCTTCAGCCTCTGATAGCGGCTGGCCTCGCAAACATCGCGGGCTCAATCGTGCGCGTGCCGCGGGAACACCGCCTGTTTCTGCGCAGCGTGGCTTGCGCCTTTGACGGCCATT
The DNA here is from genome assembly GCA_016792825.1 of Hyphomicrobiales bacterium. Taxonomy (GTDB): domain Bacteria; phylum Pseudomonadota; class Alphaproteobacteria; order Rhizobiales; family Aestuariivirgaceae; genus Aestuariivirga. Next base: position 10,885 of record JAEUMI010000064.1, on the reverse strand, counting down.
ACACGGCCGCCAAAAACCGCCACGCCCGGGCGATTTAGCGATCGGATACCAGCCGGAAGCCAAGATGTGTGGGCGGCGTGCCCGTCGCACAGCCGCCCGAAGCCGGATCACGCACGAACAGGGAAACGGCGGACTCGTGCTCGCCGGCGGCGACAAAGGCCGGGCAGCGGTTTTCGCCTGCGCGTTCAAAACCGGACTTGAAGCAGCTTGAAGTCCATTCCCACACATTGCCGTCAAGATCGGCGATGCCCGACGAGGTGGTGGAGAAGGAGCCGCCTGGCCGGGGTGGCCCTGCTGGCGCCTTTTTCTCCTGGCCGTAATTTGCCGCCCACGCCATTCTCGGATCGGTGAAACGAAGCTGCGGCTCCTTGACCGGTGCCGGATTGAGGGCGCGCCATTCGTCAAGTGTCGGAAGCCGCAGCTCGCGCCGTGAGCGCCCATTCGCCCATTCCAGATACTTGCCCACGTCGATGTAATTGACTCCGGTGACCGGCACGTCATCCGCACCCGCGAGCGACTCCGGCATATGGGGACACCCGCCGTCCCGGTAGCATTTCCGCCAGGAAGCGACCGTGACCTCATAGCGTGACACCAGAAGGCTGCGCCCACCACTGTCTTTCAAGGTGATGGGCACCATCTGCGCGCCGATGCTGTCGTCATGTCCGCTGCCGGTCCAGCCCAACGCCAGCGCCATAGCAAGAAATGCTGTGCCGGACCTGATCATTTTCGGCGCCTATCAGGTGATGGGTTCTGGTTTGACGACCTGCATCATCAGGTCGTCATTCCATTCGCCGTCCACCACCACATGGGCCGTGGCCCCGAGCATCACCGCCTCGATGAGGTTGTGGTTGACATAGGCATAGATGCCGGGCTGGCGGAACTTGTACAGCATGGCGCCGGCCGATCCGCCGCGGATGAACCACGTCTCAAGCCCTGTCTGCGGCACATCGGCAAAGGAACCGGCCTCCCAGACATAATCGCCATGGCCGCCGATGAGGTGGGGCCGCGAATCGCGGTTGGCCTGGGCGTGGATGAAGAGCACGTTGTCGCCGACCTTGGCCTTGAGCGCCGCATCGCCCGTCAGCGCCCCGGCGGCGCCATTGAAGACCACATGTGTGGGCGTCAGCGTGCGCATGACATCAAGGCTCTCGGACAGGTCTTCGCCCGCCGTCTCGTATTTCTTGAAGGCGCCCTGTTCGTCGCGCGGAATGTAATAGTCCTGCTCACCGATATAGTAGGCAAAATCATACTTGAGCGGGTTGCCCTTGCCGTCCTTCAGGCCGTCGCGCGGCAGCACCATGACGGCGCCATTCATGCCATGCACCACATGGTAGGGAATCATGATGTCGCCCGGCGCGCAGTGATAGACGAATACCCCTGATTTGACTGCTTTCCAGCGCAGCACCGCCTGCTCGCCGGGCAGCACCTTGGTCAGCGCCCCGCCGCCGAGCGCCCCGGTCGAGGCATGGAAATCAATGTTGTGCTCCATCAGGTTGGTTGCGAGGTTCTTGAGCGTGAGCTCGACATAGTCGCCTTCATGCACGACGATCATCGGGCCTGGAACCGAGCCGTTGAACGTCAGGGCCCAGACCTCGGTGCCCTCGCCGTCGATCACCATTTTCTTTTCCTCGATCACGAAAGTGACTTCAACGATCTTCGGCCCGCCCGTGGCGACCTGCTCGTGTTCAGGCAGAAATGGCGGTGCCACCATGGCCTGCTTCACCCGCGGCAATGACGAAATGTCGACCTTTTCCGGCGGCGCTTCCTGGGCGGCGGCCGTGGCAGCACCCATGGCCGCAACGGTCGTTGCAGCCAATAGAACGCGGCGTGAAAGTTTTGGGGTATTCACTGATTGAAGGCCAGCCATAATGTGTTCCTTGAGTTATGAATCATTGTTGGTGTTGGAGTTTTCCGCTTGGCAGCAACGGCAAGAAGCCGGCTACTCAACCTCCACCACGGTCCACATGCCAGCCATGAAATGGCCGCCATAATTGCAGTACAGGATGTATTTTCCGGGCTTCAAATCCAATGTGAACGAGGCGGTCCTGCTTGGCGCGATTTCGGCGACCTGGCCGAGGGTCTGAATCGTCTCTTCGTCCACCACGTCCCGGGTTTCATCATAAGTCAGCGTCTGATTCTCATCATTCACCTCAGCCAGAATGACTTCGTGCACCAGCTCACTCGCCAGATTGGTGACGTTGAACTTGACTGTTCCGCGGGTCACCACCTTGGGGTTGGCGTTGACTGCCATCTTGGCGTTCTTCATGTCGCCTTTCATGCCCATGCCCAATTTCATCGATTTGCTGAGTCCGGCCATGCCGGCCTTGTCAATGAGCGTCACCTGCACCACCGCTTCCGCGTAGGCTGCTGTTGCAGTCAGGGCAGTGATGATCAACACGCCGCCGGCGCGCTTGAGTAATTTCAACATTTCAGTCCTCCTGTTATGCTTTGCACAGATTTTTATCATGGGCTGATGGATTGATTGTTGATTCACATCAATTGCCGACACGCCAAGTCGGGAATTTTTTGCAGTTATGGCTATGCCTACGGGCGAAGCTGTACTCACGGCGCTATTGCACCGCCTTTAATTTCTTTGCTGGCCTTCTATAGTGGCGTCCAAATCTCAGATTTGGGGTGTTGCAGGCGCTGCCTGGTCCAGGCTCACATCTTGGTTTTCAGAAAAGCGATGAGGTCGGCGCGCTCATCCTCTTTTTTCACTCCGGCAAAAGCCATTTTTGATTTTGGGACAATGGCCTTTGGATTTTCGAGATAGGCATTCAGCGCCGCCTCGTCCCACACCGCAACTGTAGCGGCATGGGCTGTCATGCTTTCGGAATACTTGTAACCCTCAACCGAAGCGACCGGACGCCCGACAATGCCCACGAGATGCGGCCCGACCTTGTTGGTCTTGTCGTTAGCGGTGTGGCAGGCCATGCATTTCTTGAAAACCTGTTCACCCTTGGCCGCGTCGCCCTCGGCCTGAGCCGTTGCAGCCACCAGCAAAAACGCCGCCACGACAAATCCTACCCTGCGCCCAACCTGCCTGTGCATTGCTTCCACTCCCATTTGATCCCGGCATATTGGCAGGGCTTATGCGCCATGGCCGTGATGGGATCAAGGCATCAATTTTACCATTTTATTCAAAGATTTGCTTTCATTTAACGGAACCGTTGATCCACATCAAACAGGTTTCCGGCTGAGTGGCTTAACTGGAGGTGAGCATTTCAGAGGAACCGCCCCATGAAGTTTCCGATTTTCCATGGCTTCATCGCGCCAGACAGCGGAGCGGCAAAGCCGCTGAACGCCATGAACACGGCCTTCAGCCTGGCCGCAGCACTTGACGCCCAGCTTTCCGTCGCGATCGGCGCCCTGCAGATATCCGTGCGGACGATCCTGAGTTCAAATATGGTGGAAGGCCTGATTTCGGATGAAAACAAGCGCAGCGCCGCTTCCGCCACGGCGGCCCGCGAGCAGATCACCGAACTGGCCCGCAAATCCGGCCTGATCGTTCACACCGAGATTTTGAAGGGCGACCTCGGCAGCATCAAGCGCCGCTGCGCCAATCGCGCCCGGGTTCACGGCCTGGTCTTCGCCGAGGCCGGCATTCCCGGCGAACTTCTCGGCGGGTCCCTGATCGAGCCCCTGATATTTGAAAGCGGCAGGCCGGTCATCGTTGTTCCCAATGGCTTCTCCGCCGCCATTTCGCTGGACCACATCCTCGTGGCCTGGGACGGCAGCGCCGCCGCTTCGCGCGCCGTGTGGGACAGCCTTCCCCTGCTCCGCCTGGCCAAGTCGATCGAGATCGTTACCGTCACCGGGGAAAAGGAACTGAATGAGGTTCCGGCTGCCAACGCCCTTGCCGGAATGCTCACCTACCTCGGCAGGAAAGTGGGCGTGACCGCCCTGCCCTTGGGCCGCAGCAGCGCCGCTGGCCTCATCAAGGAGCACGCCGCCAGGGCCGGCGCGGGCCTCGTCGTCCAGGGCGCCTATGGCCGCTCGCGCTGGAGCGAACTCGTCCTTGGCGGGGTGACCCGCGACATGCTCCATGGCTGCACCATTCCGGTCCTGCTGTCCCATTGAGGCGGGGCTGTCTGCGGGGTCCCTCTTCCTGCCGGCGGCAAAGCATGCGTTAATCCGGCTGGCATGCCCAAGACCTGCATTCTGATCTGCACCTTCAACCGGCCGGAGCTGCTGCGCCGGCTTCTGACCGCCCTTGTTCCGCAAGCCCGCAAGCATGGCTGCATGACAGTCATCGTCGACAATGGAACGCGTTCATCAGAGGCCGTTGCTTCCTCCTTCCACCAGGAAATGGAAATCATCTATGAGCGTCTTTCCGAACCAGGCCTGGTTTCCGCCCGGAACCGCGCCATGCGATTGGCCCTTGCCTCACACCCCGAATTCCTGGCGTGCATCGATGATGACGAAGTCCCTGAAGCGGACTGGCTGGCGAACCTGCTCCAGCGGATTGAAGAAACCGGCGCCGGCTTTGCCACCGGCCCCGTCGTTCCGGAATTTGCCGTGGCCCCGCCGCGCTGGGCAACGGACGGCGCGTATTTCTTCGCTGAAGGAGACTCATTCAGAACCTCCAACCTCATTCTGCGGGCCGCAATTCTGCCCAAAGACGAAAGCCAGTGGTTCCATCCTGCCTTCAATTATTCAGGCGGCGAGGACAGTGAGTTCCTCGGGCGGCTTGCGGCAAATGGCGCCGTCCATGTGGTGGCGGAAAATGCGGTGGTGCGGGAATCCGTGCCGGCGTCGCGCCTGAAACGGCGCTATATCTGGCGCCGCGGGCTTCGCGATGGCGTGGCGATCGCGCAGATTCTGGCCCTCCGAAGCAAATCACGGACGGGCTTTGCGGCAAGGATCATGGGTCGCGCCGGAGCAAAATTCGGCTATGCCGCCAATCACCTGTTCTGGTCTCCGCTGTCGCCCTGGCAGTTTCACCGCGCCATGGCCGACCTGGCGGCGGCCACAGGAATCCTGCTCCGCGCCGTGGGCGTGAAGTTTGCCTTCTATGGGCGGCCAGGCCAGCACGCGAATTATCGCGCGGCGCCAGATAACGAAATGCGTTAGGTAACCCTAACGGCGCGATGACGAACGGTAGGTGCCGGACGCACGGCGGCAAGTCCACTGGAGCACCAAAGGGCAACAGGAACGCCATGAAACACGGCAATTACACGCCCAAGGAACAGGCGCGGCGAGCGGCGATGAAGTATCTCCTGCGATGGGGCTAACGAACGTCTGATTTGCAGCCGGGGGTGGGCATTTCAGCACTTTAACCTGAGGGCCAGGAGCGAGGTCTACGCTTCGCATCCTGCTTACTGTCCCGACGGTTACAGGCGCAGCGACCAATTCTACAAGCGCCGCAAGCTCATCGAGGCCTGGGCGGCGTTCTGTGAGCCTAGGAACAGCACTTTCGGAATGCTCTTAAGCGACGTTGCGTCATCGCTGAGACCTACCCGGCAACATTGGTGAGACTGAAACTGGTCATGAGAGCGGAAAATACGCTATAAAACAGTAAGTTAATCGACTGTAGTATAATAGCTACACCTAGGAGAAATAGCTCTTGAAATTCAAAATTTGATTGCTGTGAAAAGATCCAAAGATTATTAATTGTTACCAAAATTGACATTGTTTGGGGGCAACTATGAAGAACATCCTTTTGTCGTCGAGTGTTCTGGCAATTCTGGCGGTGGCTGGCCCTGCGTGCGCAGCCGATGTCGAATCAGTTCAAGGGCTTATTGTTTCTGGGAAGCTGACCGGCTACGTTGGATTTGCTGAGGTATCTGACCCCGACGATGAGTTTGACGATGACTCCTATATGATTTTTGGGGGGTCAGGCGTTTTGAGCATTCCGTTGGGTGATTCGTTTTCGGTTCAGGCCGACATTCTGGCAGAAGAGAACGATGTCAATAATTCAACCGAAGGCGCTGTTGATGCATTCGGGTATGGTGGACATTTGAGCTGGCGCAACCCAGATATGGGTTTGATTGGTGTATTTGCCGGACAGGGCGAAGGCAATCATCCAGGTGATAGCGACGATCAAGATGTGTGGTGGGTCGGCTTGGAAGCCCAATACTATATCGATGCCACCACGCTTTACGGCCAAGTTGGCTGGACGGAGTCCGACAGCACCCATGACTCGATAGATTATGAGAGTTTTTTTGCTCGAGGTGCGGTGCGCTATTTCATTCGTGATAATATGATGCTGCAGGGTGAACTGCAGTACACCGAAGGGAATGTCCACGGTGATCCATTGGACGTCATTGGCTGGGGGCTGAAAGCGGAGTATGGCTTGGAATCAATGCCATTTTCGTTGATGGCTGAGTATCGCGGGACCCATGGGAGTGTTGATGGTGAGAACGCCACTGAACACGCGGGTCTTGTCGGGTTTTCCTTCGCGCTTGGCGCATCGTCTTTAAGGGAACAGGATAGGTATGGTGCCACCTTGGAGACACCAAGCTTCCTGCTTCGTGCGGCCGAATGGTCGAGCTTGATGGACTAATTGTTATCTCCTCAATGAGAACTGAAAGAGCGGGCAATATCCCGCTTTTTTTTGAGATTTGAGTTTGAAGGGCTGTCAGCCATTATCGGTTTAATTTGTGCGTGACGAACTGGCCTGACGGATATTCTGTACCAATTGCAATGAGAGGCTGTTGAATGGATGGCCTCGCGTAGTGAAGGGGCTTGGCGCTGCGGCCTTCCTCGGCTGGCGAGACGGAAGGCTGCTGTGACTGGGTAAGCTAACAGGGTTGTTACTCTCGCATCTCCTGATTCAGAAAATGCCAGTCGGGTCACTTTAAGAACTCAGGAGATTCTTGTTTGCAACGGTTCATAGCTATGCCAGTTGGTAGGACAGATGGTAGGATACACCGATAGGTAGAATCACATTATCAAGTGATTTCAATATGTTATGATATGACAATGGCGGAGAGGGAGGGATTCGAACCCCCGGTACGCTTGCGCGTACTTCGCATTTCGAGTGCGACGCGATCGACCACTCTGCCACCTCTCCGCATGCCCGAAAGCCTGTGGTCGCCCCCGCTGAATAGCCAAGACGCGGGGCCCTGCCAAGCCCCAATTCGGCCCCCCGTTGACAGGGCCCCGCGACCTGCTAGAAACCGCCCGAACCAGGAAACAAAGGCCCATCATGACGTTCGCCGTTTCAGCGATGCATTCAGCCCCGATTGCCCCCGCAATCGCAGGCCGGGCTTGCCTTTCCGCCACTTTCAAAAAACCGACTAAAAAAACCGTTTAGCCTCCTCCCCCGGCCTCATCGCTCTCGGGGGGTGGTGGCCGGAACCCCCTATGCCGAAAGCGGAGCCGCACAAGGGCTCCAGAGCGGGCGGACCAGAGACTAAGTCAAGGAGACTTCCATGGGTTACAAGGTTGCAGTCGTCGGCGCCACGGGCAATGTGGGCCGCGAAATGCTCAACATCCTCGCCGAGCGCGAATTCCCGGTCGATGAGTGCTTCGCCATCGCCTCGCGCAAATCCATGGGCGTTGAGGTCTCCTTCGGCGACAAGACCCTCAAGTGCAAGGATCTCGAGCAGTTCGACTTTTCCCAGGTCGATTTCGTGCTGATGTCGGCGGGCTCCGCCGTCTCCAAGGAATGGTCGCCGAAGATCGGCGCGATGGGCCCCATCGTCATCGATAATTCCTCCTGCTGGCGCTATGACGCGGAAGTGCCGCTCATCGTTCCGGAAGTGAACGCCCATGCGCTGGTCGAGTACATGGCCCGCAACAACCGCCGCAACATCATCGCCAATCCCAATTGCTCGACGGCCCAGCTTGTGGTCGCCCTCAAGCCCCTGCATGACGTGGCCCGGATCAAGCGCGTGGTGGTGTCCACCTATCAGTCCGTTTCCGGCGCCGGCAAGGAAGGCCTCGACGAGCTGTGGAACCAGACCAAGGGCATCTTTGTGACCGACCAGCCGACGCCGAAGAAGTTTACCAAGCAGATCGCCTTCAATGTCATTCCCCATATCGACGTGTTCATGGATTCGGGCGAGACCAAGGAAGAATGGAAGATGGTGGTCGAGACCAAGAAGATTCTCGATCCCAAGATCCGGCTCACCGCCACCTGCGTGCGCGTGCCGGTCTTCGTCGGCCACTCGGAAGCGGTGAACATCGAGTTCGAGCAGCCCATTTCCGCCGAAGAGGTGCGCGAAATCCTGCGCGAGGCGCCGGGCTGCATGGTCGTCGACAAGCGCGAGGATGGCGGCTACGTCACGCCGGTTGAATGCGTCGGCGATTTTGCCACTTTCATCAGCCGCATCCGCGAGGATTCAACCATCGAGAACGGCATCAATCTCTGGGTCGTCTCCGACAACCTGCGCAAGGGTGCTGCCCTCAACACGGTGCAGATCGCCGAATGCCTGATCAACCGCGGCCTGCTGAAGAAAGCCGCCTGAGCAAAACCCATGGCCCGCTGGGTCGCTATCTTCGATGATGACCCCAAAGCGCTAAAGTTGCGCGAGGATCATCACGAGGCGCATTTTCAGTATTTGGCGCTTCACGCCGGCAAGATACGGATTGCCGGTGGCTTGCGGCCTGAACCCGGCGGAACATTTTGCGGCGGCCTTTGGGTGCTTGAAGTCGAAAGCCGCGCGGAAGCGGCCCGCCTCTGCGAGGACGATCCCTATTTCAGGCTTGGCCTGAGAACCCGCTACCGGATTTATGCGTGGGGCAAAGCTCCCATCTATGATGACGTAATTTTATAGAACAGGACCGGGCGTAATAATGCCCGGTCCAGCTTCTCCTGCCGCCGTATTACGTCTTTGGCAAAAGAACCTTGTCAATCACATGGATCACGCCGTTTGACTGTTCCACATCGGCGATGGTGACGGTGGCAACGCCGCCGTTTTCATCGGTGACGGTAACCTTGTCGCCATCGAGCTTCAGGTTCAGCATGCACCCGCCCACGGTTTTCGCCATGTGCGCGCCGCCGTCGTCCTTCACCATTTTCATCACCGCGTCCGACATGGCCTTGGCCGGGACGACGTGGCAGGCGAGAATTTTGGTCAGCGTGTCCTTGGCTTCCGGCTTCAGCAGGCCTTCAACCGTGCCGGCAGGAAGCGCAGCAAAGGCTTCGTTGGTGGGCGCAAATACGGTGAACGGCCCGGCGCCGGAAAGCGTGTCAACCAGGCCTGCAGCCTTCACCGCCGCAACCAGTGTCGTGTGGTCCTTGGAATTGACCGCGTTTTCAATGATGTTCTTGGCGGGGAACATTTCGGCGCCGCCAACCATCATGGCCGCGTAGGCAGACGATGCGCCAAGCGTAAGCGCCAGCGCAACTAAGGTGGATTTTAACATGGGGAATCTCCTGTTTGAATGTTGTCGGTTGACCAACACTCGCAGGAACGGATCGTTTTTCTCCAGGGTTTCAGAAGGCTTAAAAACGTTATCGTGATCAGGACGGGTTGATCCATAATCGAAGTGCCGCCGTAATGCTCCTCTTGCCTCCCCGCCCCCAAGGTGTGATACGCTTCCCGGAAGTTTGGGGTGTGAGCGTGGGTAAGGTAGTATTGACGTTTTCGATGTCGCTGGACGGCTTTATTGCCGGGCCGGATATCAGCCTGGATAATGCCATGGGCGTGGGCGGCGATAGGCTCCACAAGTGGATGTTCCATGGCGGACCGGAAAATCGCATCGATCTCGGCATGGCGCGCGAGCTGCTGGCAAAAGTGGGCGCAGTGGTGCTTGGCAAACGGACCTATGATGTGGGCCTCCAGCATTGGGGAGACACCCCCTATCCCGTGCCGAGCTTTGTCGTCACCCATGAAAAGCTGGGCAAGCTGGAAATGGAAAGTGCGGCCTTCACTTTTGTCGACGGCGTCGAAGAGGCCCTGAACCAGGCCCAGGCCGCAGCCGCCGGAAAGGTTGTGATCGTGATGGGCGCCAGTGTCGCCCAGCAGATGCTGAAGCAGAGGCTCGCCGATGAAATCTACATTCAGCTGGTTCCGGTTCTGCTGGGCGGCGGCAGCCGCCTGTTTGAAAATTTCGGCGCCGCTCCGCTTGAACTCGTCTGTGACAGGGCCGTCAACTCCCCCTACATCACCCACCTGAAATACAAGATTCCGAAATGATCAGGCGTTGGGCGATGCCCCGCCGGTGACCGCGCCGATGACCCGCCCCACAGTGCCTTCCTGCAGCAGCGCCACCCAGCCTTTGCAGCTTTCGGGAACCACACTTCCCTTGGGCAGCACGATCTTCGCCGCCTCGCCATGCCACATGCCGGCCGGCACCATCTTGCGCACCACATTGAAGTAGTCGACCGTGTGTCCGGCATTCTCGCCCTTCTTGATTTCCGTGGAAACATGGGGGGTAAAAGCCATGAGCCAAAGGGTGGCTTCACTTATGGGCTTGCCGGTCGGAATGCTGATCGAGATATCGGTATTGTTGTGGGTCATTTCCATGTCGACCCAGTTGGTTTCGGTTTCGCTTCTTGCCACGTCTATGCCGCTCGAAACACGGGCCCTCTGGCTTCCGACAAAATGCCCGCCGCCATTGATGATGGTTTGCGGCGTATAGACGTTTTTGTCGCCGCGCGATTTGGCATAGTCATATTGCCGCTGTGAACATTCCGGGCTGCCAAGTGTGTCGCGCCAGCCCAGGTAATCCCAATAATCCACATGGTAGGACAGGGCCACGACGTCGGGCTGGTCTTTCAAGGCCTTGAAATAGGCATCCGCCGGCGGGCAGGACGAGCAGCCCTGGCTGGTGAACAGCTCCACGATAACCGGGCGCTTGACCGCCGCAAGTGCCGGTCTCGCAAGCACGGCGGCAGCGCCAAGGGCAAGGGCATTCCGGCGGGTGAGTAAACACGTCATGGGGCGGATATAGCAACTAATGCACCATTCAGCTACTCACGAGCCGGTGAGGC
>JAEUMI010000039.1 GCA_016792825.1 Hyphomicrobiales bacterium | reverse complement strand
CCCGTTTGCACCACTTGCAAGAGAGTTAACGCCTTCTCCACATTGTCGCCATATGCTAAGCGTTTACCAAGGGTCATTTCGGCGGAGTAACCCATGAATTTTCGTGCCTGCACAGCTATTCTATTGATTTCATTGGGCTTGGCCGCTTGCGCCGGCCAGCAGGATCAGAATTTCGGGCCCCCCGTCACTGCCCCCACCGGCCTGACCCAGGCCGATATCAACAACATCCTGTCCGGCAAGAGCTGGCGCTGGTCCGGCCCCAACAACAGCGGCGTCACCCTCTATGCCTCGGACGGCACCTCGCTCGTCGAAGTCACCGGAAAGGGAACAACTACAGGTACTTGGAGCGCCAAGGATGGCCAGCTCTGCGAGGCCTTCGCCCCCGCCCCCTTCCTGCCGAAAGGTGTGGCGCTGAATTGCCAGCCCATGACCGGCTCCGGCAATGTCTATCAGGTAGGCCAGGCCACTTTTACCCTGGCCTGAGCCCTCACCACATAATCGCCACAGCATCTTCACGCTCCCGCCGCGGGGAACTTTCATAAGGTTTCTCCGTTTTAGATCATCCATTTGAGTCGAAAGGAGAATGCCGTGCCTGGTGCCGTTTCGCGTCGCAAACTATTGCTTGGCTCACTTTCGCTTTTGAGCCTTGCAACGCCTGCTATTTCACAGACCAATCTGCTTTACGGCGGAGACGGCGATGGCTTTGCCCGTGATCCAAGCCTGCTGCCGCCACCCGAATCGCCCGTCGACTTCAAGATCGTCCCGGCAAATCTCAAGAAAATCCCCGACACCTTCCACAAGCAGCTTGTCGAATACAACGGTACCGAATGGCCAGGGACCCTGATCGTCGATCCGGAGCGCCGCCACCTCTATTACGTCCTCGAAAACCAGCAGGCCATCCGCTACGGCGTCGGCGTCGGCCGTGAAGGTTTTTCCTGGAGCGGCGAGGCAAAAATCGGCATGAAACGCCGCTGGCCGCGCTGGCTGCCGCCGGCAGAAATGGTTGTGCGCGACGAAAATGCGGCGAAATGGGCCAACGGCATGCCCGGCGGCCCGGACAATCCCCTGGGCGCCCGCGCCCTTTATCTCTATGCCAACGGCGAGGACACCCTCTACCGCATTCACGGCACCAATGACCCCTCTTCAATTGGCAAGGCCATGTCTTCCGGCTGTGTACGCATGTTGAATCAGGACATAGCTGATCTCTATTTGCGCGTGCCTGTGGGTTCCAAGGTTGTCGTGCTGCCGTCACAAGGGGTATAGTGCTTGCTGCGGCAGCAAAGCTGTGGCACATGGCGTGACGTGGGGACTGAACTGATCGTGAAACCTGGTAGCAGAGCGTTGAGTATCATGTGCGTGGCCGCGCTCGGCCTCGCCGGTTGTGCAACTGGTCCCAAGGGCGTGCGCTTCATAGACGGCGCGGGCGGTGCCGGTTCTAAGCCTGTCGCCCAGCCCATCCAGCAATTCAGCGCCGGCGAGATCCAGACCGCGATTGTCGGCAAGACATTTCAATACACACGCAGCGACGGCAATGGCTTTGTCACCTACAACGCCGATGGCACCTTCAACTACCAGGATGACAACAAGGGCGAAGGCACCGGAAAATGGGAAACCAGCAACAGCCTGTTCTGCGAGATCTTTGGACCGAACGCCATTCAGGAATGCGGTGAATTCAAGAGCACCGGCGATGCCTATTTTGCTGCCAAATCCCGCCTCGTGGAAATGAAGTCTTAGAGTCCCTGAATGAACGGGTTGGTCTTGCGTTCGACGCCGATCTGGCTGGCGCGGCCATGACCCGGCAGAAATGCCACATCATCACCGAGCGTCAGCACTTTTTCCTTGATGGATGCCATCAGCGTGTCGTGGCTGCCATAGGGAAAATCCGTGCGCCCCACCGAGCCCTGAAACAAGACATCCCCCATCAGCGCAAAGCGGTTCTCATCGTTGGAGAAAACGACTGACCCCGGCGAATGCCCCGGGGCATGCAGTGCCGTGAATTTCAGGCCGGCAAACTCAACGTCATCCCCGTCATTCAGCCAGCGGTCCGGCACTACGCTGCGGGAATCTGCCATGCCGAATTTTGCCCCGCTCATTGGCAAATCCTTCAGCAGGAAAAGGTCGTCCTTGTGCGGCCCCTCGATCTGCACGCCCAGAGCTTCGCGAAGTTCGGCAGCACCGCCCGCATGATCGATATGGCCATGCGTGAGGAGAATTTTCTCAATTTTCACATTCGATTGTTCAATTGCATTGAGAATGGTGGCCACATCGCCGCCTGGATCCACGATGGCGCCCCGCTTGCTTTCTTCATCGAAAACCAGCGAACAGTTCTGCTGGAAGGGCGTGACGGGAATGATAAGAACTTTAAGCTTAGCCATGATGGCGCTGCATAGCGATCCTGCGGATTGCCCGCAAGTGCCCGCTTCCCTTGCCTAAAATTGGGGCAACGGCTAGAGCCAGTGAAAACCATTCACCCGAGGCAATGCCCCATGACCGCAACCGCCGCCACGCCCTGGCGCTATGGCAATCTTGTTGCAGCAATTGCAACAATAGCCAGTTGCGATATCGCGCTTGGCTTCACCTTTCAATTGCTGCCCATTCTCATGGAAATGCAGCGCATACCGGCCTGGATCATTGGCCTCAACGCTGCCATGGGGCCGATTGGCATTCTCCTCGCGGGCCCTTTTCTTCCCCGGCTCATCAGCCGCGTCGGCGCAAAGCGTGTCGCCTACGTCGCGGTACTGTTTACGATGGCTGCGCTGTTTGCCTTCAAGGCATATCCCAGTCTCTATATCTGGTTTCCCCTCCGCTTTGCCCTTGGCATAGCGACCGGTGCGCTTTTCACGATCAGCGAAGCCTGGATACTCACCTTCGCCGGCCCCGGAAGCCGTGGCCGCATTATGGGGGTTTACACCAGCGTCATGGCAATCTCCTTTTCGCTTGGCCCGTTCATGCTGCCCTTTACCGGAACGGAGGGCTGGCTGCCCTGGCTCATCGGAATATCCTGTCTGGGGCTCAGCATCCTTCCCCTCACGCTGGTGAATGTCAGCAACGATATTTTTCACGACGAGAAAGGCGGAAACTTCCTGCGTGTCGTCAAGCGCGCCCCGCTGCTCCTCTTTGCGGTTTGCACCGCCACGCTGTTCGATACCGTGTTCATTTCCTTCTTCACGATTTTTGGCTTGCGCTCCGGCCTTACCCTTCAAACCGCCAGCTGGGTGCTGGGCGCCGGCATCCTTGGCAATCTCGGCTTTCAATTCCTGATTGGCGCGCTTTCCGACAGGTGGTCCCGCGTCGGTGTCGTCATTTGGTCCGCAGTCCTTACAATTATCACCTGTGTCGCCCTGATCTTCGTCGTGCACTCCTGGCTCATCTGGCCAACCGTAATCATCATGGCCACGGCAGCCTTTGCCGTTTATGTCGTCGCGCTCGCCATCCTGGGCGACACCTTCAAGGGGGCTGATCTGGTTGCCGGCTCTGCCGCGATTTCCGCCATGTGGGGCGTCGGCGGTCTCGTCGGCCCGCCTATGGCAGGCGCGGCAATCGACGCGTTTGGCGTGAACTCCATGCCGCTGCTGCTGGCCGCATTCTATGTCATGCTGCTTGTCAGCCTGGCTTTGAGCCGCGGGCAATTCATCCGGGCGCCATCCAATGGATAGGCAGCGCATCATCAATCTCTTTGCCGCCATCAGCACGATCACCGTATTCGGTTTCGCCCTCGGCCTGATGTTTCCGCTCCTCGCCCTCATCATGGAAGAGCGCGGCATCGATCCCGATATCATTGGCTACAACACCGCCATGCAGCCCCTGGGGATCATGCTCTCGGTATTCACCACGCCCATCCTCGTGCGTAAATTTGGCGCGAAACGGGCAACTATCGGTGCCGCTTTCGCCACAGGCACCGTCATCCTGATTTACCCCTTCCTGTCGGTATTCTGGTGGTGGTTTGCCCTGCGCATTCTGCACGGGTTTTTTGTTTCAACGCTATTCGCAATCAGCGAAGCGTGGATCGTGAAATTTGCCGCCGGGCCCTATCGTTCGAGAATCCTGGCGCTTTACACAAGTGTCCTTGCCGCCAGCTTCGGCGGCGGACCTGTTCTCATCAGTTTCACCGGAATTGATACGATCCTGCCTTTCGTCATCGGCGCGCTCGTGCTTGCCATTGCGACAATCCCGATCTTCTTCGTCAAGGACGAAAATATTGAGGGGGAGGACGAAGACCCCCTTTCGGTCATCGGCTTCATTCGAAAGGCCCCCATCCTGCTCATAGCCGTTGGCATGTTCGCCGTCATCGATGCCGCCAATCTGAGTTTCCTGCCGGTCTATGGGGTGAAAAAGGGCCTCGACCAGGCCACCGCTTCCCTTGCCCTCACGGCCTTTATTGTCGGTAACACGGTATTGCAGTTTCCCATTGGCTGGCTGGCCGATCATTTCAGGAAGCGCTGGGTGATGGCCGGCTGCGGTGTGGTCACGGCCTGCGCCAGCGCCCTGATACCTCTGTCCTTTGAAACATGGGCATTCTGGCCCTTGCTCACCATTACCGGTGCTGCCTCGGCGGGCATTTACACCGTATCCTTGGCGGAATTGGGCGAGCGGTTCTCCGGCCACGAATTGGTGACCGGAACTGCTTCATTCTCCACCACCTGGGGGCTTGGAGCGCTGCTTGGCTCGCTCATCGCCGGCTGGTCCATGCACAGCTTCGGCGCCGATGGCCTGCCCTATTCCATGGCCCTGATATTTGCTTTATTCCTCGTCGTCATGGTGACCCGGGAAGTTAGAAAAAGCCGATGACCGCAACGCATCTCGTCACCATCCGTGATTACCTGCGCTTTGCCGTCAGCCGTTTTCGCGCTGCAAAGCTGGAGCATGGCCACGGCGCCTCCAATGCCCTGGATGAAGCGGCATTTCTCATCCTTGAAACCCTGAACCTGCCTGTGGACGACATCAATCCGTGGCTCGATGCCAGGCTTCTTCCCGCCGAGCGTGAAAAGCTTGCCAGCATCATTGAGGCGCGCATCACCACGCGTAACCCCGCCGCCTACCTGACCAAGCGCACCTACATTCACGGCGTTCCCTTCTACGTCGATGAACGCGTCATCGTGCCAAGGTCATACATCGGAGAGCTTCTGTTCAGTGGTCTCTTCGGCGGTGATGGCCACAACCTGATCAGGCATCCCGATAAGATCGGCTTCGTCCTTGACCTTTGCACCGGCTCCGGCTGCCTGGCCGTTCTCGCCGCCGGCATATTTTCCAATGCCAGCATTGATGCCGTCGATTTGTCCGCCGATGCCCTGCAAGTAGCCCGCATCAATGTGAAGGACCATGAACTGGAGCAGCGCATCACGCTTCACCAGGGAGATCTATTCGCCCCCTTGGCCAAAAGGAAATACGATCTCATCATCACCAACCCGCCCTATGTGGCTGCGGCGGAAGTGGCGGCCTTTCCCAGGGAATATGCCCAAGAACCGGCCATGGCTCATCTCGGCGGTCCGGACGGCCTTGACATCACCCGCCGCATTTTGGCGGACGCGCCAAAACACCTGAACAAGGGTGGCGGACTGCTCTGTGAAATCGGCACAGGCCGCGAAATCCTGGAGCGCGAATACCCGAACCTGAAATTCTTCTGGCTCGATACGGAAGAAAGCACCGGCGAAGTCTTCTGGCTTACGTTCTAAGCCCTGTGGCAAGCACCAGATTGTCGTAAATCCGCCGGGTCATGCGTGCCATCTGCGGCATGAGCGGCGTTGCCTCGTCGATGAGCCTGCGATAGGCGCCCGCGCCATTCTGCTTTTCCAGCGAATCCAGATATCCCGGCAGCGAAGACCAGGTCGCCATGGTCTGCGGGGTAAACTCACAGTGGAATTGCGTGCTGATGGCATGGCTGTCGATGGCGACAGCCTGGATGGCCGACTGCGCCGACGTGGCAAGAACCTTTGCCTCCTGTGGCGCCCGGGTCACTTCCGCCCAATGCCACTGCATGACCTTGTTGCTGCTTTCAACGCCGGCAAAAAGCCCGTGCGCCTGTCCATCTGCGGTCAGTGAAACATCATAGACACCCACCTCCGGCTCAGCCGCCAGGGCCACTTCACCCCCCAGCGCATCGCACAGCAGTTGGTGGCCCAGGCAAACCCCGAAATAGGGTTTGGCGCGGTCCCAAACCCATTCACGGATGGCAGCTTTTTCTTCCAGCATCCATGTGTGCTCCTTTTCCTGCCAGGTGTCCTGGGCGCCTCCGAGCACAAAAAGAAAATCATAGGGAGCGAGATTGGGAATCTTTTGTCCTTCCCACAGGCGAACCATCTCCGGCACGATGCCGTCTTCCGAAAAGAAATCGAGGAACCGGCCCGGATGGTCATAATTCATATGTTGAAAGACGAGAGCGCGTTTCATTCGAACCTTATTTAACCGGAAGCAGGACAAGGGTTTTGGCCTTGCATTGCCTCGCTTCATTCTTGCCGCAGGCTGTAAAACTCCCCTGCTTGTTAACACAAACACGAAGCTCCGAAAGGCGCGCCTTTCCCGTCGCATTGCCGCATTGCACCGACAGCATGTCCATGGTCAGTGCCTTGTTCGATTTCACGAAATCCGTCACCAGTTGGTCCGGCGTGACCGTGACGGGGGCTAGCGGTGAAAGATAGCGCGCCGGGATTTTCACGGCCCTGAATATGGCTTCTGCAGTGTGGAAATATCCTGCCTGGGAAAGGCCCGAGCAGCTTCCATGCTTCTTCCACTCGTGGATGATTAGCCGTTTGGATGGCATGACGTCCATCACGCTGTCGATAAGGTTCTGCGGTATCCAGGTCTCCCTTGTCCGGCAGAATTCCGGCCAGCCCTTGGAGTATTGCGGCCACAGGCCATGGACCACGAATGCAAAGCGGCGGCCAGGTGCGCATTGCTGATGGTCATTCCGGCCCGCCTCCTCGGCGCAATAGGTGGGTGACCAGGACAGCGCCAGAACATAATAGTCGAATGCGCCAGGCACCGGTGCTTTGGCGGCGGCACCTGCCGGCCCGAAACTCGCAAGAAAAAGGAAAAGGACTATTCTGCAGGAGGCAAGGATTGCGCGAACCGCTTCGGCGGGGATTTGGATTGCGATTCGGGGCATATTGGCGCGACTATCTTCCAACTCGGGTTGTTGAGGTTCATTTCGCAGCGGGCCAGCTTGCCGAAAAGGCAAAGCACCTGTCCCTGTTCATACTGGATGTCGTTCGCGCGGCAATAGCAATCCTTATGCGCCTGATCAGCGGCAAGGGCATTGCCTCCAATGAATGGCACCAAGACAGCGATATGCCAGAACCTTATCCCATTGGCCCCAGTCTAGCGCATTGCCGGACCAGCCGAAAGCCCTCTTAGATGAGCTGCAGTTCGATCGCCTGGGGCCCCCGGCCCTGGGCGTCGTCCTGAACGTCAAAGCTGATCTTCGTGCCTTCGTTAAGCTCTGGAATCCCAGATTTCTGTACGGCCGTAATATGGACGAAAATATCCTTGCCACCCTCCTCCGGCGTAACAAAGCCATATCCCTTGGCCTGATTGAAAAACTTTACCGTGCCATTCCTGCGCATGAAAAGAAGGCTCCCTCCCTGACCAACGTCCCACAGGAATATGCGGCAGGGAAGGTCTTGCAGCAAGGGGGTGGCTGCGGGCGGCGTTTGTCACTTGATTTTTGTCCGCCGTTCTCACAAGTTGGGGGCGCTTGTCCCATGGGAGGCTCAGTTGAATAAGAGAGCGGTGCTAGTTTTGGGCCCAGTTTTAGCGGCCAGCTTCTTCTGCGAAAGCGCCCTCAGCAAGCCAAACCATACCACGAAATACACCTATTATACGGTTTCCGGGAACACGCCGGGCGCCATTTACAGTGCCCTCGTCAAACGCGGCCCGCGTGTGGGCGGGGTCAAGGCCTACGCCGCCACAACCGCGGTTTCATCCCAGTCCGGCCAGTTGATCCCGGGAAAACTTTGCAGCCTGGATGACTACAGGTTCAAAATCGATTTCACCATCAAGCTTCCCAAGCTCAGGAACGAGGCGGCCCTGAAAGGCGCCACCAGGTCCGACTGGAAAAAATTCGCAAGCTTTCTCAAAACCCATGAAGAGACCCACCGCAGCATCTGGCTGTCGTGCGCCGCCGCGCTGGAGAGCAAGGTCAAATCCATCAAGACCACCTCGTGCGCCGAACTGAATGAGAAATCCACCAGGCTCTGGGAGCAAATGAGGGTATCCTGCGCCAAGAAGCAGGATGCCTTCGATGTGGCCGAGCAGGCCCGGCTTCTGCGCCATCCCTTCGTCAGGCTTGTCCTTTCAAAGGGAGCAAAAACCGCGACGGCGCTGGCAATTCCAGATTAACGCTGCCGTCACAACACCCGCGCCGCGATTGCCTCCAGTTTTTTCATCAGGATCGGATCACGATAATCCTTTGCTGTCATGAGTGCGTGCTCAAGGGCCCTGTCCGAGCCGATGGGGCAAGACGGATGCTCCCGGGGAAAATCCTTTGCAAGCCTTAAAACCAGTTTCTTTGCATGTCCGGAATTTGCCTTCAGAACTTCAACCACTTTGGCAACGTCGACAGTTCCGTGGTCTTCGTGCCAGGAGTCGTAATCCGTCACCATCGCCACCGTGCAGTAGCAGATCTCGGCTTCCCGCGCGAGCTTGGCTTCGGGCATGTTCGTCATGCCGATGACGCTGGCGCTCCACGACCGGTAGAGCCAAGATTCAGCAAGCGTGGAAAACTGCGGCCCCTCCATCACCACATAGGTCCCGCCTCTGGTGAAATTCAGGCCTTCCGCCGCAAGCGCCGCTGCCACAGTGTCCTGCAATACGGGCGAAATGGGATGGGAAAACGGCACATGGCCAACGCAACCCGTTCCAAAGAATGATTTTTCCCGCGCGAATGTCCGGTCAATGAACTGGTCAACCAAAACGAACATTCCGGGCGGCAATTCTTCCTTGAGGGAGCCCACCGCCGACAGGGATACAATATCCGTGACACCCATGCGCTTCATGGCATCGATGTTGGCGCGGTAATTTATGGAAGTCGGCGAATGGACATGTCCCCTGCCGTGTCGAGGCAAAAAAACTACGGACAGGCCGTCGATCTCGCCGCAGCGCAGTTGGTCCGATGGCAGACCCCAGGGACTCTCCACCGTTTTCCATTCCGCTTTTTCAAGCGGCAGGTCATAAACGCCGGAACCTCCGATAATTCCCAATATGGACTTGCTCATGTCATCCCCTCAAACAAAAAGGCCCGGCGCAAAGCCGGGCCATTTATTTATTACATTTCGGTGACAATCAATGCAGGTCGGCCCAGATCTTCTTCTTCACAAAATACAGAAGCGACGCAAGGACGGCCAGATAGATCAGCACGATGAAGCCAAGGCTCTTGCGTTCTTCCATCTTGGGTTCCGCCGTCCAGGCGAGGAAAGCCGAAACGTCCCGCGCCATATCGTCAACCGTGCTGGGGGCGCCATCATCGAATGTCACCTGGCCATCGACCAGCGGTGGCGCCATTGAAATGAAATGGCCATTGGCGAAATAGGGATTGTAGTGCTTGCCTTCCGGCATTTCCGCCTTGATTTCCTCCGTCGGCGCTTCATAGCCCGTCAGAACCGAATAGACATACTGCGATCCGCCGATGCCATTGGCGAGCTGGTTGAAGGTGCCATACCAGCCCGGCCGGAATTTGGTGATCAGCGAAAGGTCGGGCGGCAAAGCCCCGCCGTTTGCGGCAGCCGCTGCCAGGTCATTGGCAAAGGGCGAAGGGAAACGGTCGGACGGCAATCCCGGCCGGTCAAACATTTCGCCGTCGTTGCCCGGCCCGTCATTCACCGTAAATGTCGCGGCCAGTGCTTTGACCTGCTCGGCGCTGAATCCCGGCCCGCCATGTTCGCTCAGATTGCGGAACGATACGAGTTTCATGGAATGGCAGCTGGAGCAAACTTCCTTGTAGACCTTGTAGCCGCGCTGCAGCTGGCCCTTGTCAAAGGTTCCAAACGGCCCCTCAAAGGAAAAGGAGATGGCCTTGGCGGCCTTCTGGCCCTCGGCGGCGGAAGCAGCGCCCGCAAGCAGCAGGAGGTTGGCAGTTGCGGTCACGAGTGTCTTGAGCATTTTTCTCATCTTTTTCCCCAAATCACTCAGCCGGCGCCAAAGGCTTTTTCTTCGCCAGAACCGCATCCGATATGGACGGCGGCAATGGCTTCGGGCTTTCCAGCAGCCCAAGCAACGGCAGGATCACCAGGAAGTGGATAAAGTAATAGGCCGTAAGAATGCGCGCCCAGAACACATAGCCGCCTTCCGCAGGTTTGGAACCGAGATAACCCAGCCCGATGCACACCAGGACAAAGACCCAGAAGAACTGCTTGAAAATGGGCCGGTAAGTCCCCGATCGCACCCGTGAAGTATCCAGCCAGGGCAGCACGAACAGGATCAGGATTGACCCGAACATCGCCACGACGCCAAGCAGCTTGTCGGGAATGGCCCGCAGGATCGCGTAGAACGGCAGGTAATACCATTCCGGAACGATATGCGCCGGCGTGACCAATGGGTTGGCCGGCAAGTAGTTGATGGCATGGCCCAGATAGTTGGGCGCGAAGAATGTGAATGCTGCGAACAGGATCATGAAGGCCACGATCGCGAAACCATCCTTCATCGTATAATAGGGATGGAATGGAATGGTATCCTGCGAGCCCTTGACGTTGACGCCGGTGGGATTGCCGTTGCCCGGGACATGCAGCGCCCAGACATGCAGCCCCACAAGGCCGGCCAGAACAAACGGCAGGAGATAGTGCAGCGAGAAGAAGCGGTTCAAGGTGGGATTATCAACCGAGTAGCCGCCCCACAACCATGTCGTGACCGACTCGCCTACAAAGGGGATCGCCGAGAACAGGTTGGTGATCACCTTGGCTCCCCAGAAACTCATCTGGCCCCAGGGCAGAACATAACCCATGAACGCCGTGGCCATCATCACGAGATAGATCAGCACGCCGATCATCCACAGAACTTCACGCGGCGCCTTGTAGGAACCGTAGTACATGCCGCGGAACATATGGACATATACGGCAATGAAGAACATCGAGGCGCCATTTGCATGCAGGTAGCGCAGCAGCCAGCCGTAGTTCACATCGCGCATGATGTGTTCAACCGAGTCGAACGCCATGTCGACATGGGCTGTATAATGCATTGCCAGCACGATGCCGGTGATGAGCTGGGCCACCAGCATGATGGCCAGAATGCCGCCGAAGGTCCACCAGTAGTTGAGGTTCTTGGGCGTCGGAAAATCCATTAACTGGCCTTGAACCAGTTCCATGACCGGAAGCCGCTCATGCATCCATTTGCCAAAGGCGCTCTTCGGTTGATAATTTGACGGACCACTCATTAATCTTGCCCCCAATTAACCGATGAGAATTCTTGTGTCGGAGAGATACGCATATTTTGGCACGAAAAGATTCTCCGGCGCCGGGCCTTTGCGGATGCGGCCTGCCGTATCGTAATGCGAACCATGGCAGGGGCAGAACCAGCCGCCCGAAGTCGTGTTGCCTTCCACCACCCCGTACTCGCCCTGATTGCCGAATGGAACGCAGCCGAGGTGGGTGCAAACCCCCATCATGACCAGAAAGGTCTCCTTGCCGCCCACGACACGGTTTTCATCGGTTGCCGGCTCGCCGTCATTCACATTGGCGCTGCGGGCGACCGGGTCCTTGAGTTCTTCAAGCTTTACCGCCTTGGCCAGTTCGATTTCCTTGGCTGTGCGGTGGCGGACAAAAACCGGGTTTCCGCGCCACTTCAGGGTGATCTCCTGACCCTCGGCGATCGGCGCCAGATCGACTTCAATGGTCGCCATTGCCAGAACCGAGGCATCCGGATTCATCTGGCTGATGAAGGGCCAGGCCGTGAGGGCCGCCCCGACTGTCGCCACCGCCCCGGTGGCAATAAATAGAAAATCCCGCCGATTTACATCCGCATGTACCGCTGTGGACACGTTGTTGTTCCCTCGTGTTGCCGCTGGCGCCCAAGGAGGAAACCCCCATTTGGCATATAAACTCTGGCGGTTTTGGCATTGGCGGCGAAGGTTGTCTAGCCAGAAGTTGTCGCAGCGCCGTGCCGCTTTGCTCATCACCGCAACATTGGCTAAAACTCCAGAATCATGATCGAAATTGCCCTTTTCCAGCCCGACATTGCCCCCAATGCCGCAACCATTATCCGCATGGCCGCTTGCCTTGGCCTGAAAGTCACGATTGTCGAACCGGCAGGCTTTGCCTGGACTGATTCTTCTTTCAAGCGGGCCGGGCTGGACTATCTGGACCGCGCCGTGGTCCACCGCTCTCCATCTTGGCAAGCCTTCCGCGCGCAAACCCGGGGGCGCCGGCTGGTCCTGCTGTCAACCAAGGCGGCGCTCCCCTATTGCCAGTTTGGTTTCACCGGAACCGACATCCTCCTGATGGGGCAGGAAAGTGCTGGCGTGCCACCCGAAGTCCATGAGGCGGTGGAAGCCCGCATTCTGATCCCCATGAAGCCGGGCGAGCGCTCCCTCAATGTCAGCCTCGCCTGCGCCATGGTGACGGGCGAAGCGCTGCGCCAAACCGCTGGCTTTCCCGTTCCCTGAGCCCTAAGAAATCAGCCGCAATGTCCGCCATTGAAAAACAAAAGGAAACGGCCCGCTTCTGGTTTGAAACCCTCAGGGACCGGATTGTTGCCGCGTTTGAGACGATTGAAAACGAGGCCCCGGGCACGCTGCCCGCCGGCCGCTTCCAGCAAACCCCATGGACCCGTGAAAACGACGGCGGCGGCGGCGTCATGTCCCTGCTTCACGGCAGGCTGTTTGAAAAAGTGGGCGTGCACTGCTCAACCGTCCACGGCGAGTTTTCTCCGGAGTTCCGGAAGCAGATTCCGGGTGCGGAAGACGACCCGAAATTCTGGGCTTCGGGAATCTCACTTATTGCCCATTTCTGGAACCCCCACGTTCCGGCGGTCCACATGAACACCCGCTATGTCGTCACCTCCAAACCCTGGTTCGGCGGCGGGGCGGACCTGACACCGGTTCTGGATCGCAGGCGCAATCAGGAAGACGCCGATTCAAAAAGCTTCCATGCCGCCTTCAAAACCGCCTGCGATGCCCATGCGGTCGCTGACTATGAAAAATTCCGGAAATGGTGCGACGAGTACTTCTATCTCGCCCACCGGAAAGAGCCCCGCGGCATTGGTGGAATTTTTTTCGACTACCTGAACACCGGCGACTTCGATGCAGACCTCGCCTTCGTGAAAGATGTTGGCAGCAGCTTTCTCAAGATCTTTCCGGACATCGTCCGCCGCAACATGAACACGCCCTGGACCGACGCCGACCGGGAAGAACAACTCATCCGCCGCGGTCGCTACGTCGAGTTCAACCTGCTGTATGACCGCGGCACGCTGTTTGGTCTGAAGACCGGCGGCAATGTGGACTCCATTCTGTCGTCCATGCCGCCTTCGGTGAAATGGCCCTAGAGGAATATTGCAATGGACCTTCGCAACGGCTTCGACATCAAGCGCTATATCCGCACCATTCCGGATTACCCCAAGCCCGGCATCATGTTCCGCGACATCACCACCCTGCTCGCCGATCTGCACGGCTTTCGCGCCGCCATCGACGAACTTGTCTGGCCCTTCCTGCGCGGTGATATTGACTACGTCGCTGGCATTGAAGCGCGTGGCTTCATTCTGGGTGGCGCTGTGGCTGCAAGCCTCGGGCGCGGCTTCATTCCCATCCGCAAGAAAGGCAAATTGCCCTCGCGCACCATCGGCCAGGAATACGCTCTCGAATACGGCGTAGATACCATCGAGATTCATGCCGACGCGATTAAGAAGGGCGACCGTATTCTCTTGATTGATGATCTCATTGCCACCGGCGGAACGGCGGGCGCCGCCATCGATCTCATCCGCAAATCAGGCGGCGAAGTTGTGGCCGCCGCCTTCGTCATCGACCTTCCGGAACTCGGCGGTGCCGCAAGGCTCAGAGCCAAGAATGTGAAAGTCCACACGCTTGTAAGTTTTGAAGGACACTAACTACCCTTCTCCCTCATGCTGAGGTGCTCGCGGGCATAGCCCGCGAGCCTCGAAGCACCTTCATCCGCATCGACCAGTCCTTCGAGGCTCGCGCTGCTCGCACCTCAGGGTGAGGGACTAAGACTTTCCACCTCGCCTCTTCGATAACGCGACTAATTTCTGCCAGTCGCCAGCCATCAAGGCTTCCTTCTTGCGCCGCGACCAACCCTTAATCCGGCGTTCTGCAGCGATCGCATCTACGACCAATTCAAAATTCTCGGCATACACAAGCTTCACAGGGCGCCTTGTCGACGTATAAGAATCCTCATAGATTCCCTCATTGTGCTCCCATTCACGTGCCTCCGGCTCCGCTTGTTTTGTCAAGCCAGTGTAATAGCTGCCATCGGAACAACGAAGTATGTAAACCCAAGCTCCACTCATTTGGTCCTCACTTGCCTCCCCTCATGGAGGTGCTCGCGGGCATGGCCCGTGAGCTTCGAAGCACCTTCATCCGCATGGATCAGCCCTTCGAGGCTCGCGTTGCTCGCACCTCAGGGTGAGGGTAAACGCGCCGTCAGCACCTTGCCTTCAAAACTGTAAACCAGTTCCCCCTTCTGATTGATGCCCTCGTTCATGGAGAAAACGATACCCCACTTGGGTTTTGAGGCCAGGTCCCGCTTCCCCGTTACCCGGCAGGAATAGCGGAGTGTATCGCCGGGATAGACGGGTTTCAGCCATTTGAGATTTGTAAAGCCGGGGCCGGGCCCCAATTCCGGCAGCACATTGCCAGCAGCCTCCAGCTTGGCCCGGGCTGCATCATTCGCCTTCACATAACATTTCATCCAGCCTGCCGCCGTATGCCAGCCACTGGCGGAAAGCCCGCCGAAGGGACCGCGAGAGCCCCCCTCCTCGCTCAGGTGAAAAGGTTGCGGATCATATTTCCGGGCAAATGCAATGATGCTGTCGCGGGTGAAATGATAGCTCCCGAGATCAACCGCCAGGCCTTCATCCACGTCTTCAAGGAAAAGCCCCATCATGCTGCTTTGACTCGCATAAACACCACCGCCGTCATTTCGGTTTTCTTCACGCCCTCCTGGTTGAAGAGCTCGAACAGGCATTCAAAAATGCCCATTTCCGGACGCTTGGAGGATACCCGCTTGGACACAATGGTTACCCGCCCCGAAAGCGTTTCGCCCGCAAACACCGGCTTGAGCCATTTGACTTCGGAGACGCCGTTAGACCCCATGCTCGCCGATTTGTTGAGCCAGGAATCGGCGATCATCCGCATCAGCATGGAGCAGACATGCCAGCCGCTGGCGGCCAGACCGCCAAGCAGCGAGGCACGGCCCGCGGCCTCGTCGAGGTGGAAGGGCAGCGGGTCGAACTCGCTGGCAAATTCGCGGATCTCGGCGGCAGTCACCGCGTAGGTACCGAGGTCGATCACCTGCCCCGCCGCATAATCCTCAAAATGCAGAAGGTCGCTCACCACTTACTCCACGGAATATCGCGGCCCGGATAGGCCACCCGGTTGAATGGCCAGCTCGAATTGATAAATTTCCGGAAAGCGCTTCCCAGTTCTGCTTCAAACTCAACATCGCGGGCCCAATAAAATGCCACTGCGTCATAATCTGCGCGATCGCTTGGGTTGATATAGCAGCAGCCGAGGCAGCGGCTTTCATCATCATTCATGACGGTGTAGGCAAATGAATGGCCTATCGTGAATTCACGGTGGTGCCAGGCGAGATCAATGAGGTTGTCCTCAATCGTAAGTCCGCGCGGCCACGTGCTGCCGGGCTCCATCAAACCAACAAGCCGCGCCTCGCTCTCCATGACGGCCGAATAGTCTTTGACCGTGTCATGAACTGACAGCATGCGGAGATGGAAGCCGGCCCCGTCCAGCCGTTCAGGAACCGTGAAGCCTTCAGGAACGAGGGGCCGTTTGTACATGGCTAGTTCGCGAAACGGAAATGCATGACATCGCCATCGAGGACCACATACTCCTTGCCTTCGAGGCGGAATTTGCCGGCTTCCTTGGCGCCCGCCTCGCCGTTGTTCTTCACGTAGTCCTCATAACCAATGGTTTCGGAACGGATGAAGCCCTTCTCGAAATCCGTATGAATGACGCCGGCGGCGGCAGGCGCCTTGGTGCCCCGCGTAATCGTCCAGGCGCGGGCCTCCTTGGGACCAACCGTGAAATAGGTGACAAGATGCAAAAGATCGTATCCGGCACGGATGACACGGTTGAGGCCCGGCTCTTCGAGGCCCACCGCATCGAGATAGTCCTTCTGGTCGGCCAAGGGCAGGATGGCGATCTCGCTTTCGATCTTGGCCGAAACAACGACTGCGGTGTTGCCTTCCTTGGCGGCAAATTCCTTGACGCGAGCCGAAAATTCATTGCCCTTGTCGGCCGAGGCTTCCTCGACATTGCAGACATAGAGCACCGGCTTGGATGACAGCAGCCCAAGGCCGCGAAACATCTTTTCCTCGTCAGCCGTGCGCTGAACCAGGCGGGCGGGCTTGCCCTCGCGCAGCAGCACCAGGGCGCGGTTCATCAGATCAGCCATTTCTTTGGCTTCCTTGTCGCCCTGCTTGCCTTTTTTCTCGAGGCTCACGACGCGCTTTTCCAGCGAGTCCATGTCGGCCAGCATCAACTCGGTCTCGATCGTCTCGATGTCGGCGATGGGATCGATCTTGTTTGAAACATGGGTGATGTCGCCATCCTCGAAGCAGCGCACCACATGGGCGATGGCGTCCGTCTCGCGGATATTGGCGAGGAACTGGTTGCCAAGGCCTTCACCCTTGGAAGCGCCTTTGACGAGGCCGGCGATGTCCACGAATGTGAGCCGCGTCGGAATGATCTGGGCGCTGCCCGCGATCCTGGCCAGATCGTCAAGCCGCGGATCCGGCACGCCAACATCGCCCACATTGGGCTCGATGGTGCAGAACGGATAATTTGCCGCCTGCGCCGCCGAGGTCTGCGTGAGCGCGTTGAAGAGCGTTGATTTTCCCACGTTGGGAAGGCCAACGATGCCGCATTTGAAACCCATGAAACCTATTCCTTTTCCGGCGCTGGAGCGAGCGCCAGATGCACCTTGTTCTGAAATGTTGCCGTATCGCCTTCAATCAGCAGGGCCGCGTATTCCGCGACCGCATCGAGCAAAGGCGTGAGCCAGGCCTTGTCGGCCTTGGCGAAATCACTGAGGACATGGGGATGAACCAGAGTCTTGTCACCCGGATGGCCAACCCCCAGACGCACCCGCGTATAATGCGGGCCGATATGGGCGGTGATCGAGCGGATGCCGTTGTGGCCCGCCGCCCCGCCGCCAAGCTTCACCCGGACTTTCCCCGCCATCAGATCAATCTCGTCATAGATGACGATGACCTGTTCCGGCTCCATGCCCAGAAAGCGGATGGCTTCGCCCACCGCCTGCCCCGATTCATTCATGAAGGTCAGAGGCTTGAGGACCAGCGTTTTCTGCAGCGCCAGGAGGCCTTCGGAAATCTCGCCGTGGAACTTTTTGCGCCAGGGCGAAAAGCCATGGCGGCGGACGATTTCGTCCACCGCCATGAAGCCGATATTGTGCCTGTTTCCGGCATATTTGGTTCCCGGATTGCCGAGACCCACGAGAAGAAACATGCCCGTCTCCTGTCAGACGAAGATGATTACTTCTTCTTTGCAGCCGGAGCAGCCGCTGGAGCCGCACCCTTGGCAGGCGCTGCGGCAGGAGCCGCACCCTTGGCACCCGCTGCCGGAGCGGCAGCAGCCGCGCCTTCCGCAGGAGCTTTCTGGGCCGTGGCTGGAACGTCAACCGGAGCCGCCACTTCCTCGACCACTTCTTCCTTGGCCTGGGCGGCGATCGTGCACAGCGTCACGTCATCGCGCGAAACCGCGGTCACGCCTTCCGGCAGCTTGATGTCGGACATATGGATCGAGTCGCCGATCTGCAGGCCGGCCACATCAACGGTGATTTCATCGGGAATGAAATCCGCCGAGCAGTAAAGGCTGAGCGTATGCGACACGATGTTGAGCGAGCCGCCGAGCTTGATGCCCGGCGAGGCTTCCTGGCCCTTGAAATGCACCGGGATGTCAACGGCAATGCGCGAGGCCTTGCCAAGCCGCAGGAAATCCACATGCACGATAAAATCGCGGATGGGCTCGAACTGCACATCGCGCGGGATGGCGCGGATGGTCTTGCCTTCCACTTCGAGGTCGACAAGCGTCGACAGGAAGCGGCCGGTCTGGATATGGGGCTCGAGCTCGCGGTAATTGAGCGAAACCATTTGGGCTGCCTGCTTGTCGCCATAAACGACACCGGGAACGAGACCTTCGCGACGTACTGCGCGGGAGGCCCCCTTGCCTGCCCGGCCACGCTGCGTGGCCTTAAGCTGAACGATCTTGGACATTTTTAACTCCTGAATGAATGAACCACGGCCCGGGCCTGCCTCCAGGGGTGTCCGCTGCCTGTGCCGTGATCGGCGGGGTATAGATGAGGGGGCAAGGCGTTGCAACCCCGCTCTGGAAAGAGGAGGTTTTAACCAGGAATCAGGGCATTTTTCCGCCTGTTCAGCTTGTATCGGGCTTCATCGCCTCCCAGGCCAGCCACTGGCACTCGCTGAGCAGTTCATCAACCTGATGAACGTCCCTCCGGCGGGAGCCCGGCGGACGGCCGGGGCGAAGCGGCGTTTTGAAACTCGGATTTTCTGACTTTTCCTCCCGCATGCGCCAGCGCACCAGGCGCTTGGCCTGGCGGGGAAGGTCCGCAAGGGCGGCGTCGAGGGCCTCAAGCCTGCGGATGACGCGGGCGGCATTCACCATTCCATCAGCGGATTTGGCCCGGGCGGGAGTGGAAGCCTTTGCCGGCCGGATCGGCGGCCCAATGGTTATAAACTCGCCATCGGTATTGAAAAAGTGGATGCGGGGGACAGCCCGTTTGGAGATCCTGCGGCGCGGGAACACGATGCGTGGCTGCGGGTCGAAAAGCTGGAAGGAGGGACGTGAAATCCCGCGCTTCCCGGGTTTTACAGCCCCCGCCAGCTTGGGTCGTGAGACAGTGGGCGCAATCACAAGGCCCCGTGCTGCAACGACAATCAGTCGGCGCAGGCAGGATTCGGCGGGCCGAAGAACCCGCAGCACGGCGCGGTACGCAGGCCACGAAATCCGCGAAACCGTAGCTTCGCCCACAAGCCCCAGCATCACAAAGAGCGTCTCGACGATCCCCGCGAGAACTTCACTGTTGCGTTTGATGGCGTGGTCCCAGTCCATGATGAATCCCTGAAAGAACAAAACAGGAACACATAATCCTATCTAGGAATAGATGTCAAGGGGGTATTGTGAGCGTCAAGCCGCCGTGCGAAGCGCCGCCGCGGCGGCCATTGTCAGCCACGAGTCCGCCAGAACCCGCATGCGCACCCGCATTGCCTCATCCGGGGCAAGTGCCGCCTGCTCCAAGCACTGCTCCGCCT
>JAEUMI010000314.1 GCA_016792825.1 Hyphomicrobiales bacterium | reverse complement strand
TCGGAAACCAGGTCGTCGCCCACTGGAATGGGTTCGGCCCGCCGCCAGTCGGCGAGATAGGCATCCGTGTCGGTGGCCCCGCCGCGCATGGCGGCCATGTCGATGGCTTCCATGAAACGGTTGTCGAGCATGCGCTTTTCTTCCTTGCGGCCAAGCTTGACTGCAACCTGGGAAGGAATATCGCGCCAGTAGGTGATGATGAGATTGGCCATGGTGGAAAGCCTTATGCCCGGGTTCAAAAGCGGCGAATAGCCCAAAAACGACACCTAGCCAATAACACCCGAATCTTTGAGTCTGGCAATCTCGGCGTCAGTTAATCCCAGCAATTTGCCTAAAACGGAATTCGTCCCATCCCCCAGTTTTGGCGGGGCTTTTTCATATTCTACCGGGGTTTGCGAAAACAGGATCGGGTTGGCAACGCCCGGCACCTGAACCCCGTCGTCGCGGGTGAGGCCGATCTGCAGGCCGCGCGCCAGCACCTGGGGATCGGCAAACATTTGGGCGATGGTATTGATCGGGCCGCAGGGCACCGCCGCGGCTTCAAGGGCAGCGACCCAGGCCGCTGTCGTGCGGCCTTTCATCGGGCGGGCGAGCAGGGAGGCCAGATCATTCCGGTTCTCCACCCGCTTGCGATTGCTGGTGAAGCGCTGGTCATTGGCAAGTTCAGCCACGCCGATGATGGCGCAGTACTCCTTGAATTGCCGGTCGGTACCCACCGCAATGATCATGTGGCCATCCGCCGTTTCAAAGGTCTGGTAGGGCACGATGTTGGGGTGCGCGTTGCCGAGCCGTCCCGGCACCGTCCCGCCCACCAGATAATTGGACGCCTGGTTGGCAAGCACCGCGACCTGCGAATCAAGAAGCGCCAGATCGAGATACTGCCCTTCGCCCGTGCGCTCCCGGTGGAAGAGGGCGGCGGTGATGCCGATCACTGCATGGAGGCCGGTAAAGATATCGGCATAGGCCACGCCGCTTTTCATCGGCGGGCCATCGGGCTCGCCGGTAATCGACATGCTGCCCGCCATGCCCTGGATCATGAAGTCATAACCCGCCCGCTGGGCATAGGGCCCGTCCTGGCCGAAGCCGGTGATCGAGCAATAGATGAGCTTTGGATTGACTGCTTTAAGGCTGTCATAATCCAGCCCGTATTTCATCAGGCCGCCCACCTTGAAATTCTCGATCACCACATCTGACTTGGCCGCCAGCGCCCGGATGAGCTTCTGGCCCTCCGCACTTGCCATGTCGATGCACACTGAAGACTTGCCCCGGTTAGCCGACAGGAAATAGGCGGCGTCACCGCGCGAGCCATCGGCGTTCTTCAGAAAGGGCGGACCCCAGCCCCGCGTATCGTCGCCTTCCCCGGGCTTTTCGATCTTGATCACCTCGGCGCCAAAATCCGCCAGCATCTGGGTGGCCCAGGGCCCTGCCAGAACCCGGGTTAAATCCAGAACACGGATGTTTGATAAAGGTCCGGCCATCTAAATCAGCTCCAAGGCGCGCCACACGTCATCGTCCACGGTTACCCCGTCGCGTGCCGCAATTTCCAGTTTTTCACTATAGGGATTCTTGTGGCGCTCGCCACCCAGCGCGAAAGCCGGGTCAACCGGGCAGCCGATGCCGATGTTCGCTTCAACCGAATGCGGCACCAGATACAGCCCGTGCCGGACATTTCGCAGGAAAACCCGGCCATGCTGCGCCACGTGGGCGGCGATTTGCGGACCGAGGAACACGCATGAGACATTTTGCAGGTCCAGCCCCATGGCATCGGGAATCAGGTTCACCGAGCGGCGTTCATCGGCCCGCGCCTCCAGAAGCAGCTTGATTCCCGGGTAGCCGCAGGCCTCCAGCCAGGCGCAACTCCGGGCTGCCGCCTCTGGCTCCGGGACAGCCCGCTTGGCGTGGCTGACGATCTGGTTAAGACTTGCGTGCATGGGGTAACCCCTTAACACCTCGGGGGCAATTGCGACAGGATCACGCCCCTATTTCATGGGGCCAGCCGCTTTCCTGCCATAAGTCCAGCGCCATATGCCCATTGCCAGAGTGTTACGTCATTGTCATACTATCCTGAAATGACAACAGAGGCCGGAAAACCGGACATGGCATTTTGAGGAAACAAAGCGGGGCATTCCGCCCCGGCAGTCAGAGGACAGTCAGCATGAAAAAACTTACATCTACCCAGGAAACCTTACGCGCCGCGATGCTTTCGCGCCGCTCGCTTCTCAAGGCCAGCGCCGCCTTGGGCGCGGTGGGGTTTGCCAGCCCGCTCTACGTCAAGAACGCCTTTTCGTCTTCAGGTGAACTCAACCTGCTCATGTGGTCGGATGAAT
>JAEUMI010000272.1 GCA_016792825.1 Hyphomicrobiales bacterium | reverse complement strand
TGCCGGCTGGCACTCAAAAACACCGGCATTGACGCTGCCAGCTTCACCTCAATCCGGCTGATTTCGGCCGCCGTGGCGCTGTGGCTGATAGTGCGCCTGAGCAACAACGCCAATCCCGGCAAAGGCAATTGGCCATCGGCACTTGCGCTCTTTGCCTACGCCGCCGGATTTTCCTTTGCCTATATCAATTTGACCGCTGCAACCGGCGCCTTGCTGCTTTTCGGAGCGGTGCAAACCACCATGATCGGCTATGGAATGTGGCGTGGGGAACGGCTGCTCAGCCTGCAATGGCTCGGACTCGTTCTGGCATTGGGCGGGTTGGTCGGTTTGACCTTACCGGGTCTCTCGGCGCCGCCACTGGTGAGTTCCCTCTTGATGATTGGCGCCGGAGCGGCCTGGGGCATCTATTCCCTGCGGGGAAAAGGGGCCGGGGATCCCACCCTGGTGACAGCCGGAAATTTTCTCCGCACCGTTCCAATCACGGTTGTATTGAGCCTTCTGATGATGCGGCATATCAACTGGGATGGCGCGGGAGTTTGGTATGCGATCACGTCTGGGGCGCTGACGTCAGGAATAGGCTACGCCATCTGGTACAAGGCTTTGCCCGCCTTGAAAGCAACCCAGGCCGCAACCGTGCAGCTGAGTGTTCCCGTCATTGCCGCCGTCGGCGGAATTATTCTGCTCAACGAATCCATCAGCTTGCGTTTGATCCTGGCGTCAATCGCCATCATTTCAGGAATTGCACTGGTCATCCTTGAGCGCAGGAAATCCGTTGGCGAGCAGCGATCATAAGGATTTACGAATCATCTCTGCGTGTTTCGCCAACACCCCATGATCCGCCATCTTTCCGGAATGGCCACGCAAAGCCTGCCCCTCATTCATCGGCATGATGTGAAAGTGCAGGTGGAAAACCGTCTGCCCCGCCGCAGGCTCGTTATATTGCCGGATTTGCAAGCCATCCGCCTTGAAGGCAGCCTTGGCGGCGCGCGCCACCTTCTGCACGGTTGCCATAAGCGGTGTGAGTGTTGAAAGCTCGGCATCCAGCAGATTGCGTGACCCCACCTTCGGAACGACCAGGCAATGCCCGTCCACCTGGGGCATCACATCCATGAAGGCCAGCGTATGTTCATCCTCATAAATCTTGTGGCTGGGAATCTCTCCGCGCAGGATTTTGGCAAAGATGTTGTTGGCGTCATAGGTCATCGCTTGGCTCCCTGTCAGTCATCTGTTTCATGCCGAAATGGCGAGTGTTCCGCAAGCAGCGCCTGGTCCTGGTCAATGGCCCGGCGTTCCTGCTCGAGATATTCCCCAACAGCCCGGGCCAGGCCAGGGTGCGCAAAGTGATGCAGGCTGTAGGTCTTCACCGGCAGATAGCCCCGCGCCAATTTATGCTGCCCCTGCGCCCCCGCCTCAACCCGCGCCAGCTTGTGCTGAATGGCAAAATCGATGGCCTGATAATAGCAGGTTTCAAAATGCAGGAAATCATGGTGCTCGCTTGCCCCCCAATTGCGCCCGTAAAGCGCCTCGGATCCGATAAAATTCAGGGCCCCGGCAATGATGCGCCCCTCGCGCCGCGCCAGGATGAGCAGCACATGCGGCCCCATGCTCTTGCTGATCAGGCTGAAGAACTTCCGCGTCAGGTAAGGCGAGCCCCATTTGCGCGAACCGGTCTCCATGTAGAAATCAAAGAATGCGTCCCAGTGGCTTTCCCGCAGATCCTTGCCCGTCACCCAGTGAAAACTGATCCCCGCCTCAAGCACCGTCTTCCGCTCCTTGCGGATATTTTTCCGCTTGGAGGATGAAAGGCTGGCAAGAAAATCATCGAAAGACTTGTAGCCCTGGTTCTGCCAATGGAATTGAATGTCTTGCCGCTGAATCCAATGGGCCTTGTCCGCCGCCGCCCAGTCTGCTTCCGGCAGAAAGGTGATATGGGCGGATGAGGTCTTCAATTCCTTGCAAACTGAAACCAGACCCTTCGCCAAAAGTGCCCGCGTTTCGGCGTTCGCCGAAAACAGCCGCGGGCCGGTCACCGGCGTAAAGGGAACCGATGTCTGCAGCTTGGGATAGTAGCGCCCGCCGGCCCGATGGTAAGCTTCCGCCCAGCCATGGTCGAACACATATTCGCCCTGGCTGTGGGATTTCACATAGCAGGGTGCAATGCCCCCGACCTCGCCTTTCGCCGTCTCATGGACCAGGTGTTCCGCTTTCCATCCCGTCCGGTCCGTGGCAGAGCCGCTGTCCTCCAGCGCCTTGAAGAATTCATGCGACACGAAGGGATTGAAGCCCGCGGGGTTTGCGCAGGCGTTCCACTGGTCCGCCGGAATGTCCGCAACGCTTTCAACTGTGCGAAGCTTCAAGGCGTATAGCCCTCGAAAGTGATCTGGTCGCAATAGCGCAGCGCCTCTGAAGCCTCGGCTTTCGAACGCAGCGTCCAGGTAATTACCGGATGCCCGGCATTGCGGATTTCGGTCACCGGCGCGAAAGGCAGGTCCCGCCAGTAAAAGGATACAAAATGCGGCTGGGTTTCGCCAAGATGCGCGAAGCTCCTTATCGCAAGGCGTTTCGCCAGGGGAAGCGCGTTGTAATAGGGGTCCGTGGCGCGGTCCGCCACGATGCCGCGCACCGTCTGCGGCGATAGCGCCCGCAGGCAGGCGACCACGTCTGGATCAAAGGACATCAGGCAATGGGGCCCGTCGTAGCTCTCGAGAACCCGTAACGCCCGCTTCGCCAGCGCGTCATCGCCATCCCACAGCGATTTGAGTTCAATGACCAGGGTAACGCGCCCCGCAACCTGCTCCAGCATCTCCGCCAAAGTCTGCATGCGGTTCGGCGTTCCATTCAGCTTTACCATCTGCAGCGCCTGCGTGCTCAAAGCCTTCACCGGACCCTTGGCTTCCGTCAGCCGGTCCAGATCGTCGTCATGGAATACAATCGCCTCGCCGTCGGCGGTCAGTTGCACATCGCATTCAATCGCATAGTTGCCCTTGATCGCCGCCTCGAAAGCGCCGGCGGTATTTTCTAGGATGCCCTTGTTTTGGTCATGCAGCCCGCGATGCGCGATGGGCCGCGCCACCAGCCAGTCAAAGGTGCGAAGCTGCGGCGTAAAGCGCATGCCTATTCGATTTCCACGATGGCTTCCACTTCCACCGAAAGCCCGAAGGGAAGCGAAGGTGCGCCCACCGCCGAGCGCGCATGCCGGCCCTTGTCGCCGAACACCTCGACCATCAGGTCGGAAGCGCCATTGATGACTTTGGGGTGGTCGCCGAATGCCGGCGTGCAGTTAACCAGGCCCAGAAGTTTCACCACGCGCTTCACCCGGTCAAGGTCGCCGCCGCAGGCATCGCGCACATGGGCAATGATGTTGATCGCCGTCAGCCGCGCCGAAGCAATGGCATCGTCGATGGAAAGCGTGTCGCCGACCCGCCCGGTGTATTCCAGCTTGCCGTCCTTCATCGCCCCCTGGCCGGAGATGTAAACCAGGTTGCCGGTCCTCACCCACGGCACATAATTGGCAATCGGCTTTGCCGGGGTGGGGAGCACAATTCCGAGCTCCGCAAGTCGCTTGTCGATCAGTCCCATCTCATGCTCCTGTTAAAAGATCGCGCGGCCGTTCGCCCTGGAAAAACGCCGCAAGGTTGTCGACCGCCCGCATGCCCATGGCGATGCGCGTGTTTTTTGTGGCGCTGCCGAGATGCGGCAGCATGAACACGTTGTCTAGCGTGCGGTAGCCCGGGTTGATATTGGGTTCGCCCTTGAACACATCAAGGCCCGCCGCCGCCAGCCTGCCTGATTTGAGGGCCGCAATCAGCGCCTCGTCATTGACGATGTCGCCGCGCGCCGCGTTCACCACAATTGCGTCCTGCGGCAGCAGGCCGATGGCGCGCTCATTGATGCTGTCGCGCGTCTCCGCCGTCGAGGCGCAATTGATTGAGAGAAAATCGCAATGCGGCAGCATGCCGTCCAGTGTTGGGTGGTAGGTTGCGCCGTGGCTGAGCTCGGGTGCCACCGGTTTGCGGTTATGGTAGTGCAGGGTCATGGCGAACGCAGCAGCCCGTTTCGCCACCGCCTGACCGATCCGCCCCATGCCGTAAATGCCGAGCCGCCGTCCGCTTACGTCATGCCCAAGGGGAAACGTGGGCTTGGGCGGCAGCCACTTGTCCTCCCGCACCATCCGGTCGCCCCAGATGGCGCCTCGCGCCGCACCCAGCATCAGCAGCAGGGTGATGTCCGCCGTTGCATCGGTCAGAACGTCGGGCGTGTTCGCAACGCCGATGCCCTTGGCTTTGGCGGCCGGAATGTCGATATGGTCCGTGCCCACCGAAAAGGTTGCGATCATGCGGATGGAAGCGGGCAGGGCGTCGATCAGCTCTTTCCGGCATGCATCCATGGGGGTGAGCAGCAGCCCGTCGAAGCCCTTGGCCTTTTCGGCGATTTCAGCCGTGCTCATGATTTTGTCGTCCACGTTGAGGCTGGCCGCGAATTCGCGCTCAAGTCGGCTTTCCACCTCTGCAGGCAGATGCCGGGTCACCAGAATTCTTGCTTTGGCCATTGTTGTCATCTTTGCTTTGCCTTAACCTTCAAAAGCTGAAATCATAATCGACAGGTGGGCAATGGACCACCGTAATCATGGAGTTTCAAGGGTGTTGAAAAGAGTTTTATTGGCAGCCGTTTTCCTGGCGCTTGTGTCGCAGGCCGAGGCTTCGGCCGTGGCGCCCCACCGCGCGGTTTACGATCTGCAATTGCTCCGCGCCACCCAGGGCGCAAATGTCGGCAGTGTCTCCGGCCGCATGGCTTATGAAGTCTCCGGCAGCGAATGCGATGGCTGGTCCGTGAGTTTCCGCCTGGTCAACCGCTTTGACTACAAGGAAGGCAGCCCGCGCCTCTTCGATACCCAGTCCTCATCCTGGGAAACCGGTGACGGCAAGTCGATGACCTACAGCGAAAAGGAATTTGTCGATAACCAGCAGGAGAAGGAAAAGCGCGTCAGCGTTGTCCGCTCCGAAAAGGATGCTGTGGGCGAAGTCAGCATCACCTTGCCGCAGGTGAAGAAATCCTCCATCCCGGCGGAAACGGTGTTCCCCATGCGCCACCAGTTGCGCCTGATGGAAGCCGCGGCAAGAGGCGAGTCCCGCGATGTCTCGCTGGTCTATGACGGCTCCGACGAGGAAAAAACCGTGCGCGCCATCAGCACCATCGGCAAGAAGGTGAATGCCGGCGAAGGCAAGAAGGACAGGGACAATGCCGTGGCGGCCCCGCTTCTGTCGCTGGCTTCCTGGCCTGTCACCATCGGCTATTTTTCATCGGAAGAGGAAAACGCCGAAACGCCGCTCTACCAGATCAATTTTGAAATGTATGAAAACGGCGTCTCCACCGGCCTGGTCATGGATTACGGCAGCTTCGCCCTCTCGGGAAAATTGGCCCATCTCGAGCTCCTGAAAGCTGAAACGTGCCCCTGAGCCCCGGCGAAATTGCTTTGAATTTGCAAAAAGCGCACTATCTCTAGCGCCGCTGTGCGCGCAAGGGGCAAGGACATGGCCAAGTCAACGACCTCCATAACGTCGAAGGGTGAGACCGAGGTTGCCGATTTTCTGGAGAAAGTC
Source organism: Hyphomicrobiales bacterium (assembly GCA_016792825.1). Lineage (GTDB taxonomy): Bacteria > Pseudomonadota > Alphaproteobacteria > Rhizobiales > Aestuariivirgaceae > Aestuariivirga. The sequence goes on along the minus strand of JAEUMI010000272.1, from coordinate 3,865 downwards.
CGCGGCCTGCCGCCGGTTGCCAGGGACGGCAAGCGCGGCAAGCTGATCTTTGCCATGGACGCCACCATGAGCCGCCAGCCGAGCTGGGACCGCGCCCTTTCGATTCAGGCCGAAATGTTCGCCGAAACCGCCCGCATCGGTGGCCTGGATGTGCAGTTGGTCTACTTCCGCGGCTTCAACGAGTGCCGCGCCAGCAAATGGGTGAGCAACCCCACGGCACTCGCCAGGCTCATGACAACGGTGGATTGCCGCGGCGGCAACACCCAGATCGGCCGGGCCCTGTCCCACATAAAAAAGGAATTGCGCAGCACCAAAGTGAATGCCGTCATCTATGTGGGCGACGCCATGGAAGAAAACATTGATGCCCTGTGCCAGGCCGCCGGCGAAATCGGCCTGCAGGGAACCCCCATATTCACCTTCCAGGAAGGCAACGATCCCAATGCCGCGCGCGCCTTTCAGGAGATGGCCAAGCTCAGTCGCGGCGCCTATTTCAAGCTCAATGAATCATCGGCCCACATGCTGCGCGATCTTCTCTCCGCCGTTGCTGTCTATGCCGCTGGCGGCAGAACCGCTTTGGAAGACCATGCCAAGTCCAAAGGCGGAAGTTCGACGCTGCTGTTGCGGCAGATGAAATAGCTGCGATGCCAAATTTTATCATTGCCCTCATCGTGGTCTTTGGCGGCCTGTGGCTGATCCGGAAATTTGCCAAAACCTCCCCAAGCCAGGCAGCGGGCCTCAGCCGGAAACTGGCGGGCGGTGGATTGATCGCCCTGTCGGGCTTTCTCGCCCTGCGCGGGCTCTCGACCTATGCCGTGCCGCTCTTTGCCCTCGGCCTCGGCTTGCTCGGCCAGTCGTCGGTCTTTCCCAATGGCTTTCCCTGGAGCAAAAAATCTCCCGGCCAGAAATCACGGGTAGCAACCTCCATCCTCGCCATGGAACTTGATCATGACACCGGCAGGATGGTGGGCACCGTTGTCTCCGGCCCGTACAAGGGAACAAGCCTCGAGGAGATGAGCTCAACCGATCTGCAATCGCTTTATGATTACTGCGCCAGGGCATCGGATCAGAGCATTTCATTGCTTGAGGCCTGGCTCGAGCGCAACAAGCCCGATTGGCGCGAAACCTGGACCGGCGCGAAGCACGCCAAACAGGCGAGTTCCGGCGCCATGTCACGCGATGAGGCGTTGTCCGTGCTGGGACTCAAGGCAGGAGCGACCGGCGAGGACATCAAGAATGCCCACCGCCGCCTGATGAAGGACTTTCACCCGGATCGCGGCGGCTCCGATTATATCGCCGCCAAAATCAACCAGGCCAAGGACATCCTGCTTCAGGACTGAGGCGAATAGGCCAGGCAGGTCAGGCCCTTTTTGGAAAGCTGGGCGCAGGCCGCCTTGGCGGTTTTCTGCGTAAAGCCCGAGAACCTCGCCCGGTAAACCGTCTTGCTTCCCTTTTGCACTTCCACCGTGACCGCCTGCTTGCCGCTGAGGAACGTGTAGCCCGAAGCGCGGATCTCCTTGAGCTTCAGGCGGGCTTCCTCTTTCTTGGGGTAGGCGCCAATCTGGATGTTCCAGCTCGACTCCACGCTCGCCACCACTTTCTTTTTCTCAACGGGAGCCTTCACTTCCTTCTTCACTTCGAAGGGCAGCTTGGCCGGCAAATTTTCAGCAGGCTTTTCCGCGGCTTCGGTGGAGGTTTCGGCAATCTTTGCTTCCAGCACCTTCGTGTCTGGCGCCGGAGCATCGTCGGAGCCCGCCATCAGTTTTTCGAAATTCGTCTCATCAGCAGGTTCCGCATCGCCCTCGACCGAGGCAATCAGGATTTTCTTATCCAGGCCATTCTTGTCGGTTGCCGGCTTTTCCTTGGGCACGACGACTGCGGTTTTCGATACGGGAACAGTTGCGCCCTTCGACGATCCAGGCGCAGCCACAATCATCTCGCCATCCACGCATTTCGGAAAGGCCTTTTCCAGCATGCTCATCATGTATTTGTCGCGCGAGCTGCCGGAGCTGCCGCCCATCACCACGCCGACAATCCGCTTTTTGCCCCGCTGTGCGGAGGTTGTGAGGTTGAAGCCGGACGCCCGGATATAACCGGTCTTGATTCCGTCAGTTCCCTTGAACCTGCCGAGCAGGCGGTTATGGGTGCGAATGGTCTGCTTCCCGTAATTGAACGAAGAGATGCGGAAATAGTGATAGTATTCGGGGAAGTCGCGCTGAATGCGCAGGCTGAGCGTGGCCATGTCGCGCGCCGTCGTCACCTGCGCCGGGTTGGGAAGGCCGGAAGCGTTTTTGAACGTGGATTTCGACATGCCGATGGACCGCGCCGTGCGGGTCATTCTTGCGGCAAAATTGGACTCCGACCCCTCAAGGTTTTCACCGATTGCCGCGGAAATATCGTTGGCCGATCTGGTGACCAGAACCTTGATGGCATCTTCAACCTTGATGGTGGCGCCGGGCTTCAACCCCAGTTTCGTGGGCTGCATGCTGGCCGCCCGATTGGAAATTTTCAGCTCGCTCGACAGTTTCAGGCGTCCAGCCTGCAGCTCCTGGAAAACCACGTAGAGCGTCATGACCTTGGTGAGCGACGCCGGATGGCGCTGCCCGTCGATATCCTTGCTGAACAGGATTTTTCCGGTTCGGGCGTCAACCGCTATGGCGGAAAACTGCGGCTTTGCCGAAGCCGGACTGAAACTTCCCAAAAGTGCCAGGCAGGTCAAAATCAGGACGGGAAACAGGATGAAAAAACGGTGCGTCTGGAAGCGGCGATTGGAAATCATCCTGAACTCATTCTCTGGTACCCGAACCGGGTGTTGCTTGACCACAAAGTTGGTCGAAATCATGGTCCGACCCTGCTTGCATTCCCGAAGCCCAGGCACGGGAATTAACGATTCCCCACTTTCTAATCGTTAAATTCCTGAATCGCACCTGTTGATTTCGTTAATTCTCTATGTTGCAGTGCAAAATATTCCTTGACAATTATGGTGCACTGCACATATACCAGTCACCACGGTATGAAACTGATCCCAACGGAGAGCCCCATGATCAAGTCATTTGAAGAACTCCAGACCCTCAGCAAAGATGGTTATGAAGCATTTGTCGCTTCGAGCACCGCCTTGACCAAGGGTCTCCAGGCCATTGCCCAGGAAACCACTGATTTTTCACGCAAATCCTTCGAAAAAGGCACCCAGGTTGTCGAAAAGGCAACCGCCACGAAGTCTTTTGAAGGCGCTCTGGAAGTCCAGCAGGGCTACGCCAAGGAAGCCTACGAAGCTTTCGTCGCTGAAGCCACCAAGCTCAACGAGCTCTATGTCGCGACAGCCAAGGAAGCCTACAAGCCTTTCGAAGCCAGCTTCGCTGCCTTCGGCATCAAGGCCCCCAAGTAATCAATTCGAATTTTGAAAAAGTCCGCCGAGCAATCGGCGGGCTTTTTTGCGTTTAGATCTCTATGACCAGCGGCACGTGGTCGGAAGGTTTTTCCCAGCCCCGCACCTGCTTTTCGATATGGGCTGAAACCAGGCGGTCCGCTGCCTGCGGCGACAGCATCATGTGGTCGATGCGGATGCCATTTCCCTTTTGCCACGCCCCGGCCTGGTAATCATAGAATGTGTATTGGTTGGCAGCCGTTGGGTGCAACGCCCGGAAGGCATCGGTCAGCCCCAGCCCCTCGAGTTCGCGGAACTTGGCCCGCGTAGCGGGTAGAAACAGCGCATCGCCAATCCACTGGCTTGGGTTCTTGGCGTCCAGCGCCTGCGGAATGGCATTGTAGTCACCCGCCAGAACCAACGACTCCTCGTCCTTCAACAGGTTTTTTGCATGCGCCATCAGGCGGTCCATCCAGGCCAGCTTGTAGGTATATTTCGGCGTAT
>JAEUMI010000262.1 GCA_016792825.1 Hyphomicrobiales bacterium | reverse complement strand
TTCTTCGAACGCTTGGCAAGAAGGCCCGTCAGCCAGTCGGGATCCATTTCGGGAACAGAGGACAGCAGCAATTCCGTATAGGCCGGGAATGGCGGCGACAGGACTTTTGACTTCGGCCCCTGCTGGACAACCTTGCCCTGGTGCATGACAACGATTTCATCGGAAATGGCCCGCACCGTGGCGATGTCGTGGGTGATGAAGAGGTAGGAAACATTGGTCTGCTTTTGCAGGCGCATGAGCAGCGAAAGGATTTCCTCCTGGACGATCTGGTCCAGGGCGGAGGTAACTTCATCGCAAATGATGATCTCCGGCTCCGCCGCCAGGGCGCGGGCAATGGAAATGCGCTGCTTCTGGCCGCCGGACATTTCGCCGGGAAGACGGTCGATGTAGCTTTCGTTAAGTTCAATGGATTCGAGCAGTTCGACCACGCGGCGGTCACGGTCGGCGCCCTTGAGGCCAAGATAGAATTCAAGCGGCCGGCCGATGATGTCACGCACTTTCTGGCGCGGGTTCAGCGCCGTGTCCGCCGACTGGTAAATCATCTGGATGCGGCGCAGCGTATCCTTGTCACGATCCTTGAGCTCACGCGGCAGCGGCTTGCCATTGAAATAGATTTCGCCGCGCGAGGGCGGCAGCAGCCCGGTAATGGCGCGGGCCAGCGTCGATTTGCCCGAGCCTGATTCACCCACGACGGCGACCGTGCGGCCGCGCGGAACCTGAACCGTGACATTGTCCAGAACCTTGAGGGAGCCGCTGTAGCTTGCATCGACATTGTGGATGCGGAGCGCGATGTCGTCGCTGATCGATTCCGGCTTCTGCAATTTGCGCACGGCCCAGAGAGAGCGGGTGTATTCCTGGGTCGGGGCCTTCAACATGGCGCGCGTGGTGGCCTCTTCGACCAGGTTGCCATAGCGCAGAACCATGATGCGGTGAGCCATCTGGGCCACAACGGCGAGGTCATGGGTAATGTAGATCGCCGCGGTGTCGAACTGCTCGACGATATCGCGCATGGCGGCAAGAACTTCCACCTGGGTGGTCACGTCCAGGGCGGTGGTGGGCTCATCAAAGATGATCAGGTCGGGCCGGCAGGACATGGCCATGGCGGTCATGGCGCGCTGAAGCTGGCCGCCGGAGACCTGGTGGGGGAAACGGTCGCCAATGGTGTCGGGATTGGGCAACTGCAGGCGCTTGTAAAGATCGCGGGCATCGGCCTCGGCCTTTTCGCGCGTCATGATGTTGTGGGCCACGGCCGTTTCGACGGTCTGATCTATGATATGGTGCGCCGGATTGAAGGAAGCGGCGGCACTTTGCGCCACATAGGCAATGCGTGAACCCCACAGGGCGCGGCGCTGTTCTTCGGACGCCGCAATGAGGTCCATGCCGTCAAAAATGATCGAGCCGCCGCTGATGCGGCACCCGGGCCGGGCAAAGCCCATGGCGGCCAAGCCCAGGGTGGATTTGCCGGCACCGGATTCACCGATGAGACCGAGAACCTCGCCGCGCTTCAGGGTCAGGTCGATGCCCTTGACAATGGGGTTCCAAACGTCATCGCTATAGCCATCAATCTTGAGACCCTTGATGTCGAGAAGGGTTTCGCCCTTGACGCGCTTCTTATCAGTGCTGACCATCGCGAAGCCCACTTGTTTTATGGAGGAACCAATCAACTACGAAATTAACCGCAACGGTGAGAAGCGCGATTGCCGCGGCAGGATAAAGCGGTGCCGGCCTGCCGAAACTGATCAGCGACTTGCTTTCAGCCACCATTGATCCCCAATCGGCAGTGGGCGGCTGGATGCCGACACCAAGGAAGGAGAGCGCAGAAATGGTGAGGAACACGAAACAGAAGCGCAGGCCAAATTCGGTGATGAGCGGCGGCAGGATATTGGGGACGATCTCCTTGAAAACAATCCAACTCATGCCTTCACCGCGAAGCCTGGCAGATTCAACGTAATCCATCACCACGGAATTCAGGGCCACGGCGCGGGACAGGCGGAAGACGCGGGTTGCGTCGAGCAAGGCCAGAATGATGATGAGGTTGATGAGGCTCTTGCCAACCACGGCCAGCATCATAAGGGCGAAGATGAGCACGGGAATGGCAAGGAAGGCATCGACGACACGCGAAATGCCCTGGTCGAGAACGCCGCGCTTCAGGGCGGCAAGCACACCCAGTGACCCCCCGATGAGAAAAGACAGGAGAGTGGTGATGAGGGCAATGCCGATGGTGTTGCGGGCGCCGAAAATCAGGCGCGAGAGCGTGTCACGGCCAATCTGGTCGGTTCCCAGCCAGTTTTCCGCGCTTGAAAGCTGGTAGGCCTTGCCGACGATCTCCGACTCGCCGTAGGGCGCGAGAAGGGGAGCGAAGATCGCGCAAATTGCATAGAGCAGAATGACGATCATCCCGAACCAGGCAGTCAAGGGCGCGGTCTTCAGGTTGCGCCTGATATTCTCGAAGACCGAGCGGCGGGCCTTGATGACGCGGACAGGCGGTGTGGCTGTGTTCATTTTGGATGCAACAATCTTGGATTGGTTACAATTGAGACGATGTCGGCCAACAGGTTGAGCAAAATGTAGGTCGCGGCGAATATCAGGGCGCAGGCCTGGACAACCGGCATGTCGCGGCTGGACACGGCGTCAACCATGAGCTGGCCGATGCCGGGATAGACGAACACCACTTCAACCACCACCACACCAACCACCAGATAGGCGAGGTTGAAGGCAATAACGGTGGCAATGGGAGCCCAGGCATTGGGAAGCGCATGATGCCTGATCACATCGGATTTCGAGACGCCCTTGAGCTGCGCCATTTCAATGTAAGGGCTGGCCAGCAGGTTGATGATCGCGGCCCTGGTCATGCGCATCATGTGGGCGATGATTACCAGCGTCATGGTGATGGCGGGCAGCGCCGCCCGGTAGATATGCTCGACGAACGGGGTTCCGATGCTGACTGTCGAGTTGGGGTAAAACAGTTTCAGCTTCACGGCGAAAACATACACCAGAATATAGGCAATGAAGAATTCCGGCATGGCAATGGTCGTCAGGGTGACGGAGTTGACGATGCGGTCAAACCAGGAATTGCGATAAAGGGCCGCCATTGCCCCCAGCAAGAGGGAAAGGGGAACGGCGATAAGGGCGGCCATGGCCGCCAGAAAGAAGGTGTTGTAGAGGCGCGGCGCAATGGTGGTTGACACATCGCGCTTCATGCTGCCGCTCAAGCCGGAATAGGAAGAACCGAAATCGCCCTGGACGGCCTTGCCGATCCATTCGAAATAGCGGACGGTGGCGGGGCGGTCGAGGCCAAGGTCGCGTTTGAAGGCGGCCACGGTTTCAGGCGTTGCACTCTGGCCCAGGACATTTTCGGCGTAGCCACCCGGCAGCATTTCAAGCGACGAGAAAATGATCACCGAAACGGCAAGCAGCGTAACGATGCCCAAGCCCAAACGCTGCAGAACAGTCCTCAGAACTGGATGCATTCATCCCCCTTTTTTGGGCTTCTTTTTCGGCCCCGTTTTTTTAACCCTAGCAGAACGGTAAAACACCGCCACAAAAAAACCGTATGGCGACATGCGACCCATTGCGACAGTTGAGCGACGAAAGCAAAAAAGGCCCCGCCGGATTTCCGGCGAGGCCCGTAATCGAGATCGTCAGCCGTGGATTACGCCATCCACCAGCGTTCAACCATATAGCCGCCGTCGCTATCCTGGTCGGAGTTCAACTCTCCGTGGGCAACCGCGGTGTTCAAGGCGCCGACGAAGTTGTAGAACATCAGCACAACCTGGCCGCCTTCATCATGAACAATCTGCTGGCATTCGGCATACATGGCCGCGCGCTTTGTTTCGTCAAGCTCGCTACGGGCCTGAACCAGAAGTTCGTTGAAGCGGGCATTCTTGAAATGCGTGTCATTCCAAGGCGCATCAGCCGCAAGGGAGATTGACAGCATCGTATCCACCGTCGGACGGCCGCCCCAGTAGCACATGCTCCAAGGCTTCTTGAGCCAGACGTTGGACCAATAGCCATCATCCGGTTCGCGGATCACGTTGATATCGATGCCTGCCGCCTTGGCGCTTTCCTGCATCAGCAGGGCTGCGTCGAGGGCGCCGGGGAATGCGGCGTTTGGCGGACAGGAGAAATCGACCTTGAGATTCTCGATGCCGGCTTCCTTCAGGATCGACTTGGCCTTTTCCGGATCGTAGGTATGCTGCGGCTGCGGATCGATGGCATATTTCATCTGCGAGCCGATCGGGTTGTCATTACCTACCTTGCCGTAGCCATACAGCACCTTGTCCACCATTTCCTGGCGGTTGATGGCGTATTTGAGGGCCTTGCGCACGGCGGGATTGTCGAACGGCGCTGCATCGCAGAGCATCGGCGCGGTGTATGGCGTCGGGCCGCTCTGGTTGTAGATTTCCGTGTTCGGCGCGCTCTTGAGCATGTCGATGGTCTTGAGATCGGCACGGTCGATGAAGTGCACTTCGCCGGAGAG
>JAEUMI010000221.1 GCA_016792825.1 Hyphomicrobiales bacterium | reverse complement strand
GCCTGCCACCACCGGGCGCTTCGGCATGCCCCAGGCTTTGGCCACCGCGGCTGTAAGCCTGCCGGTGGCATCGGTGCCCTCGCAGAGGCGGGGCATCTGCTCCCGCCGCATGTCCGTCGCCCGCAGCAGGTCATCCGACCACTGGCGCTTGGCCACGTCGAGCCAATAGGTGCCCGAAGAGTCCGACATGTCCGAGGCAAATTCCCCCGTCATGCGGTAGCGGATGTAATCCTTGGGCAGCAGGACCTTGTCGACCGCGTCAAAAATCCTGGGTTCATGTTTCTTGACCCATACCAGCTTGGGCGCGGTGAAGCCGGCGAGCGGAATGTTGCCCGATATGGCAAGGGCCCGTGGCTCGCGCACCAGAATGTCCTTGCACTCCTCGAATGAGCGCGCGTCATTCCACAGGATGCAGGGGCGCAGCACGTGGCCTGCCTTGTCAATCAGCGTGGCGCCATGCTGCTGGCCGGACAGGCCGATGCCATCGACGGCGGCAATGGCCTTGGGCTTTGCCTTGCGCAGGGCTTTGACCACCGCATGGGCCGCCTTCCACCAGTCCTCCGGCTTCTGCTCGGACCAGCCGTCATGCGGCCGCGAAACCTTGAGGGGCGAACTTGCGGTGCCGATAATCTTCTGCCGCTCGTCAATCAGCACGCCTTTGACGGAAGAAGTTCCAAAATCAAGACCGAGATACATGAGTTTGCTTTCTAAGGAAGATTGTCGCGCACGAAGATATCGATGCGGATGTGTTCCATCGCTTCGATGAGGGGAGTCCGGTCGGCCTTGGCCATCAGCACGCGCACCGCGCTGCGCACCTCATGGCCTGCATTCTGGTTGATGATCGCATCGATCGTTCCGTCTACCAGGGCGCGGCGGGTGTGATCGGTGAGTTCATGGGCGATATAGGTGACCTGCTTCTGCCGCCCGGTGTTTTCCAGCGCCGCGACAATGCCGCGCGCGCCGGCACCCACATTGTAGATGCCGATAAGGTCGGTATGCGCCGAAAGCATTTCCGCCGTGACTTTTTCAACCCGCTGCCAGTCGTCGCGCGACTCGAGGACCGGCAGGATGGCGAGCTGCGGGAACTCCTGGGCCAGCACCTGCTCAAAGCCGAAGCGCCGTTCGATATGGTCGCGCAATGAAAGCGAACCGGCGATCAGCCCGACCTTTCCCGTCTTGCCGCCGAGAAAACGGCCCATCAGGGTGGCCGCGGTGCGCCCGGCACTGGAATTGTCGATCCCCGCATAATGCACCCGCTTCGAGCTCGGAACATCGGACACCAGCGTCACCACCGAAACGCCGCGCTCCACCAGGCCATTGATGGCTTCCCGCACCCGCGGGTGGTCCAGCGCCACCACCGCGACGCCATCGTAAATATCGCCGATGCTGTCTAGGGTTGCGGCCAGCGCTGCCGCGTCAAATACATCGGTGAGGCGCAGGTCGATTTGCACCCGCTCTGAAACCAGATGCGAAGCCATGGCGCGCACCTCTTCGCCAAGCCCGATCATGAAGTCGTTGTTGCCTTCCGGCAGGACGAAACAGAAGCGGTATTCCTGGCCCTTCGCCAGGCGCGCCGCCAGCCGGTCGGGTTGATAGTTGAGCTGGCGGATGGCTTTTTCCACCTTCTGGGCGGTTTGCGGCCGCACCGCCGCGCGCCCGTTCAGCACCCGGTCAACGGTTGCAACACTGAGGCCTGCCGCAAGGGCCACGTCTTCAATGGTCACTCTAGCCATGGCTCATATGGACTCCGCGCCGGAATTTTGTCAATTCCTGATAGGCGTCTATCAAGGCTTAATTAGCAGGGTGAAATGCCGTTGACGGCGAGATAGGCCGAATACAGCGAGGTGGTTCCGCAGATGAAAAGGCGGTTGAGCTTGGCCCCGCCGAAACAGACATTAGCCACCAGTTCGGGAATGACAATCTTGCCGATCAGGGTGCCGTCGGGAAGATAGCAGTGAACCCCGTCGCCGGCGCTGGTCCAGATGCGGCCCTCACGGTCCAGCCGGAAGCCGTCGAACAGCCCCGCCGTGCAATCGGCAAAGACTTTCGATTTGCCCAGGCCCTGGCCGTTCGCGGCAATTTCAAAAAGCCGGATATGCTTGTTGCCGCCCGCCTTGTGGCTGGCGCCCGTGTCGGCAATGTAGAGAAATTTTTCATCGGGCGAGAAAGCGAGCCCATTGGGCTTGTCGAAGTCGGTGCAGACGGCAGCCACTTTGCCGCTGGCGGGGTCGACCCGGTAAACATTGGCGTTGCCGATTTCGCTGCTGCCCCTGTCGCCCTCATAGTCGGTGAGATGGCCGTAAGGCGGATCGGTGAACCAGATCGAACCGTCCGATTTCACCACCACGTCATTGGGGGAATTGAGGCGCTTGCCGTCAAATGCGTCGGCAATGACGGTGATCGAACCATTATGCTCCGTGCGGGTCACCCGCCGGGCCTGATGTTCGCAGGTCACCAGGCGCCCCTGCCGGTCAACAGTATTTCCGTTGGAGTTGTGGGCCGGGCTGCGGAACACCGACATCGAGCCATCGGTTTCGTCGTAACGCATCATGCGGTTGTTGGGAATGTCCGAGAACACGAGATAACGGCCTGCCGCGAACCACGCCGGCCCCTCCGCCCAGCGCGCCCCCGTCCACAGCCGCTCAACCCGCCCATGGCCGGTGAGGCATTCGTTGAAACGCGGGTCGATGGCCTCAAAGCCCGTGCCTTCCGGCTCTCCATAAAACATCTGCAACTCCCATTGGATTTTTTATTTGTCTTACATATTTGATAACAAACAAACTTCGGAAGTGAAAGGGCCCGCATCTAAAAGGCGATCTGGACCTTCATGGCGCGCGACCTGTCGCTGGCAAGCTGAAAGGCCTTCTCTGCCTGGTCCAGGGGCAGGACCTTGGTGAGCAGCGGCGTGAGATCAACACGGCGCCGGTTGATGAGATCGACCGCCAGGGCAAATTCCTCGTGAAAGCGGAATGAACCGCGGATTTCGACTTCCTTGGATACAACCAGGTTTTGCGGAAGTCCCATGCTGCCGCCGAGCCCGAGCTGAACCAGAATGCCGCGCGGCTTCAGCACATCGAGGCCCGTCAGAATGGCCTGCTCATTTCCCGAGGCCTCGATCATCACATCGAATGCGCCCTTGTTGGCCTTCAGCGGCGCGAGCTCCTGCATCTGCGTTGCGACGTTGATGATGCGGTCCGCCCCGATGCGTCGCGCCAGACCAAGCGTATAGTCGGAAACATCGGTGGCCGTGATCTCCCGCGCCCCGTGGGCTCTTGCGGCAATAATGGCCAGCGCCCCGATAGGCCCGCAGCCCGTAACCAGAACCCGCTTGTTCGTCAGCGCCCCGGCCCGCGAAATGGCATGCAGGGTGACCGCAAAGGGTTCCGCAAAGGCCGCTTCCTCCAGCGATACACCGGGAGCGATGATGTGGCACTGGCTTTCAAGCGCCACCAGCGATTGCCGGAAAGCCCCCTGCACATGCGGCATGCGCATGGCACTGCCGTAGAACAGCATGTCGAGGCAGTGGTTCTGCATCCCGGCCTGGCAGTAAGCGCAAACCTTGCACGGGCGGCTGGGGTTGACCGCAACCCGGTCTCCGACTTTCAAACCGGTGACCTTGGCCCCAATTGCTGCAACCTCGCCGGCAATCTCATGGCCGAGAATCATCGGCTCCTTCAGGCGGATCGTGCCGAATCCGCCATGCTGGTAGTAATGCAGGTCCGATCCGCAAATGCCGCCGCGCCTGATGGCAATGGAAACCTCCTCCGGCCCCGGCGTCGCGGGCGCTCGCTCCTCCACGCGGAGGTCGAGCGCCCCATGAATGACGATTGCTTTCATGCCCATATTGCTGCCTGTTCGAAACCCCTTTTAAGCGCCACTGTGCCCGTGCCCTGCCCATGGCGCCAGTGCAAAACTTATGGCAACTAACCGATCTGGCAGGGAGTGTTGTGGGTCAATGTTCAAGGGCGCGGTCATTGTCATGGGGGTGACGAGTTGCGGCAAGACCAGCGTGGGCGAGGGCTTGGCCGCGGCGTTGGACTGTCCCTTCATCGAGGGCGACAGGCTGCACCCTGCCTCCAACATTGTAAAGATGTCCGCCGGAACGCCCCTGACTGACGCCGACCGCTGGCCCTGGCTCGAGATCATCGGCAAGGCCATGAAAGCTGAGTACGACAAGGGGCACGGCGTGGTCGCCTCCTGCTCGGCGCTGAAGAAAGTCTACCGGCAAAAACTCGCTGAGGCCGTGGGGCAGCCCATAACCTTCGTCCACTTATATGGCAGCCGCGACCTGCTGGCGGCGCGCATGGCCGAGCGCAAGGGCCATTTTATGCCCCCTTCATTGCTCGACAGCCAGCTTGCGACCATTGAAGTGCCGGGCCCCGACGAGACAGCGCTTCATCTCGACGTGATCCTGCCAGTTGACGCGTTGGTGAGACGCTCTAAAGCCTATTTGACCAGTAACAAGGATTGAGGACCTGAACATGTCACAAGCTGAAATCGGCCTCATCGGCCTCGGCGTCATGGGCTCCAATCTTGCGCTGAACATCGCGGAGAAGGGCAACCGCATCGCCGTGTTCAACCGCACCCCCGAGCGGACCGATGCCTTCATGGCCTCGGCCGGAAATTTTGCCGCCGACCTCGTTCCCGCAAAAACCATGGAGGACTTCATTGCCAGCATCCGCCCGCCGCGCCCGGTGATTATCATGGTGAAGGCCGGCGAAGCCGTGGACGAGCAGATCGCCGCCCTGAAAAAGCTGATGGCGAAAAATGACATTGTCATCGACGCCGGCAACGCCAATTTCCGCGACACCATGCGCCGCTTCCAGGATCTTGACGGCAGCGGCCTGACCTTCATCGGCATGGGCGTATCGGGCGGCGAGGAGGGTGCGCGCCACGGCCCCTCCATCATGGTGGGCGGCACGCCCGAGTCCTATGCGCGGGTTGAAAAGGTTCTCAGTGCCATCGCCGCCAAATTCCAGGGCGAACCCTGCTGCGCCTGGCTCGGCCCCAATGGTGCGGGCCATTTCGTGAAAACCATTCACAACGGCATTGAATATGCTGACATGCAGATGATCGCCGAAATCTATGGCGTGCTGCGCGACGGGCTGGGGATGAGGCCCAAGGCCATTGGCGAAGTTTTTGCCAGATGGAACAAGGGCCGGCTAAATTCCTATCTCATTGAAATCACCGCCGCAGTGCTGGCCGCCAATGACCCAAAGACCGGTGCGCCGATGGTCGATGTGATCCTCGATTCCGCCGGGCAGAAAGGCACCGGCCGCTGGGCCGTGATCGAGGCGCAGATGATGGGCGTTCCGGCAACCGCCATTGAAGCGGCCGTGGCCGGCCGCAGCCTCTCCGCCATGAAAAAGGAACGCATGGCCGCCTCGGCCGTATTTACAAAAGCTGGCTCAAATTCATTGGGCGATCCCAATTCCCTGATCGACAAGCTGGAGCTTGCGCTCTTTGCCGGAAAAATCGCCGCCTATGCGCAAGGCTTTGCGGTGATGGAAGCGGCTTCGAGGGAATTCACCTGGAACCTGCCCATGGCCACCATCGCCCGCATCTGGCGCGCCGGCTGCATCATCCGCTCGCAATTCCTCGATACCATCGCCTCGGCCTTTGAACAGAACAAGCGCCTGAGCAATCTTCTGCTCGCCCCCGATTTCGTCACCATGATGCAGGGCGCCACCCCGGCACTTCGCCATATTGTGGCCCGCGGCGCCCAGGAAGGCCTGCCGCTTCCGGCTCTCTCCTCGGCGCTGGCCTTTTTCGACAGCTACCGCCAGGCGCGCGGCACCGCCAATCTCATCCAGGCCCAGCGCGATTTCTTCGGCGCCCACGGCTTCAAGCGGCTTGACGGGGAAGGCGACTTTCATGGGCCCTGGGGTCAACAGCAATAATTCAGCTCGCGTGACTTCGGGTTTTCTCGACAAGGGCGCGCGCGCACGTATTCCATGCATCGAACTGCTTGATCCGTTCTTCCTTGCTGATGACAAGCCGTCCCGGCGCGGCATGATTGGAAGAGAACTGCCAGGTATTTCCGCCCCCATTGATTTCCAAAGCGAACAATTCTCCAGTCTTGCTGTGTCTGACGATGTCGATTCCCAGGAGGGGGAGGCCCGGGAAAATCCCCGCAATCCTGGTGGCAAAAGTTATGATCTCATCATCAATAACAAGTTCGCGGGCGGCAAAACTATTTTCGCCGGTAGACTCATGGTTTGAATCAATGTTCAACTCCTCGATACTTGTATTGGCCAAATCAGGTATCGGAACGTTGGAGCGTTTCTTCATCATATGAATGACGCGGCCCAGGAAAATGCCGGCACGGTAGCTGGTTGGATAATTTCCCGTGGGGACAAACTCTTGCACGAGCGCGCCATTGGACATGATCTTTTCTTTTAGCGAATCAGTTAGCGGCGAAAAATCGTTCAGGTGTTTCAACTGCACAAGGTAAGCTGATTGTCCCTGTGAGGTCTGCCTTAGATTGCTGGTTTTGACGACAACGGCGGAACCCCATTCCTTTTCATCCAAAGCCATGCCGGCGCTATAGGCAATTGTCCTCGGTGTACGAATGCCGTCGCTCTTGAACAACTCAACCTGTCGTTCCTTTGGGATTTGGCGGTTGTAAAAAAAGCGTCCCCGTTTGGGGTTGAAGTGGCCCATGGTGCCCAGCGAAACGGTCAAAGTTGGATTTCTCCAATCTTCACGCTTGATGTCGTCGCTTGTATTTTCAGGCGTAAAAACGAAAGCCTTGATATATCTGTCAAGTTTCCTGACGCGCTGCGCAATTTCTTCGAAGTCCTTGGGATCCTGCCGTCCCGGCCTGGTTATCAGAATGAGATTGCGCATTTGAATTTCCGAAACAGCGCGGCTGCGACTTGTGGTTCAATCGAATAATTTGATCCCCCTGATAGATGAATTTCGGTTTCCGATCAATGTTTTGCATATGATAGGCAGCCCTGGTGCATAAGGCGATTTCCACGGGCCTTGGGGCGGAGGCAATTGACAGGCTGAACTGCCTCGGTCAAGACGGGGCCGCAGTTCCGGAGTGATCAATGTCCCTGCCAAAACGGCTTCTCGATGGCTATGCGAATTTCCGCAAAGTGCGTTACGCGTCCGAATCGGAACGCTATCGCAAGCTGGGCGAGGGCCAGCAGAAACCCAAGATCAGGATGATCGCCTGCTGCGATTCCCGCGCCGCGCCGGAAACCATTTTCGACGCCGGCCCCGGGGAAATGTTCGTGGTGCGCAATGTCGCCAATCTTGTGCCGCCCTATACGCCCGATGGCGGCCACCACGCCACCAGCGCCGCGCTCGAATTCGCGGTTCTCTCGCTCGCCGTTGCGCATATCGTTGTCATGGGCCATGGCCGCTGCGGCGGCATCCGCGCCGCCGTGGGCGATGGAAGTCCTCTCAGTCACACGGACTTCATCGGCAGCTGGATGCGGCCGATCAAGGACGTAGCCCGCGCCGTTCACCCCGGCGACAATGCCGCCCTGCATGAACGCTTGATCGAGCGCGCCTCCATCGAGCATTCCATCGCCAATTTGCGCACCTTCCCGTGGATCCGCATGAAGGAAACCCGCAAGGAACTTGCCCTGCACGGCAGCTGGTTCGATGTCAGCATGGGCGAGCTCCACGCCTATGACCAGAGCGAGGCGACCTGGCAGCTGATCGAGGTCTAGATCCTAGCGGATCATGTAAACCTTGCGGATGGTTTCATGCACCTTGCAGGTGCCGCGCCAGTCCTTCGGGAAGAAGGCGACGGTGTCCGGCACTATCTCGATCACTTCGCCCGACTCATGGGTATAGGTGCAGCGCCCCAGCAGGAAGTGGCAGAATTCGTCGCTGGTCACATGGCAGTTCCAGAAGCCCGGCGTGCAGATCCAGATGCCGCTTTCGCTTTGGCCATTTGGGCCCTTGAAGAGCACCACGCCGCTGGTGCGCGATTCCCCTTCGATCATGGTAGGGATCACCCCCCAGTCCTTGAACGGGCCGTTATAGCTTGCGGGATTCTTTAAGTGCGGTGCGGAAGATGTCAGGTTCATTTTATCTCAACATGTAAACATTGCGCATGGTTTGATGTACGGTGCAAACGCCTTTCCAGCCAGATGGAAACAGCACCATGGTTCCGGCTGTCACTTCGATCATGTCCCCGCTTTCATGGGTGTAGGTGGCGCGGCCCGAAACGAAATGGCAGAGTTCATCGCGGGGGATTTCCAGCGGCCACGAGCCTTCGGTGCATTGCCACAGGCCCACTTCCGGCTGGCCGTCCGGCCCCTTGTGCAGCAGCACCCCGTCACTCTTCGAGTTCCCCGCAATCGGATTGGGCTGATGGCCCCAATCCTTCAGCGGGCCTGCGAATGTCGCCGGCCGTTCAAGATGCGGCGCCGAACTGTCGAGCTTTGTCGGCATCAGGCGATCTTCCGCCGCGTCAGGCCATCAATGATCTTCGCCGCCTTGGTCGGCCCATGCTCGGCCCGCATGGCTTTTGAGGTTTTCCGCAGCTTCGCCTTCATTTTTTTGTCGGTCAGCATGGCCATGATCTTGGCGGCCAGTTCGTCATCAGTCCAGGTGTAGCGATCAACCTTGAAGCCGTGGCCGGTTTCCTCAACTCGCGTGGCATTGTCATGGCCGTCCCAGACATAGGGCATGATGATGGCGGGCTTGCCGAAATACAGGCATTCCGTGAAGGAATTGTTGCCGCCGTGGTGGATCACGCCATCGACCTTCGGGATCACCGAGGGCTGCGGATACCACTTGTCGATCAGCACATTGGGCGGAATATCCGTATACTGATCAAGGTAGTCGCCGACATTGACCAGCGCCCGCACCGGCATATTCCCGATGACCTTGATCACCCGCTTCAGCAATTCCGTGTCGCCCGAGCCCAGTGAGCCATAGCTCACATAGAGCAGGGGCTTGTCGTTATTCGCCTGGAACTGCGGCACTTTGTAAGGCGCATCTTTCCGCACGCAGCCCTCGAGATACTGGAACTGCTTGGGCGAAAGCTTGTGCCGCCGCTTG
This sequence comes from Hyphomicrobiales bacterium, assembly GCA_016792825.1. Lineage (GTDB taxonomy): Bacteria > Pseudomonadota > Alphaproteobacteria > Rhizobiales > Aestuariivirgaceae > Aestuariivirga. Next base: position 243 of record JAEUMI010000221.1, on the reverse strand, counting down.
AATTTCGCCGCCGTGGGATAAAGCAGGATATTCATGTGCGGGCTCGCTTCGAAGAACTGCCCCAGCGGATATTTTTTCTCGCCCACGCTTTTCAGGAAGGCATTGAAGGCGTCATGGATTGGCTTGATCGTGGCGTTGAAATGCTTGCGGTATTTGGCAAAGCCCTTTTTGTCCTTCTCGCCGCAGCCCGAAAGATGCGGCGGAATGTCCGGATCCTCGATCTCGTTTTCCGAGCAGGAAATG
>JAEUMI010000209.1 GCA_016792825.1 Hyphomicrobiales bacterium | reverse complement strand
TCGCATTTGCGATGCCTCGAAGCATCCCGTTCCGCGTCCATCAGCCCTTCGAGGCCCTGCTGCGCAGGGCACCTCAGGGTGAGGACTTATTGCTCCTTCACAGGCACGGTGTAGTTCAGCGGCATGCGGCCGCCGTCGGCGTAGATGGTTTGGCCGGTGACGTAGCTTGAGTCGTCGGATGCCAGGAACACGGCAATGGCGGCGATTTCCGAGGGCTCGCCGACGCGGCCCATGGGAGTGCGCGACATGACGCGCGCCATGGCGGCTCTATCACTTACTACACTGTGGAGCATGCCGGTCATGATGGAACCGGGGCCGATGGCATTCACGCGGATGCCATGGGGGGCCAGGGAAATGGAGGTGGCGCGGGTGAGCTGGGAGACGCCACCCTTGGCGATGCAGTAGCTGACGATGGTCGGAATGGCGAGCGTGTCATTGACCGACGACATGTTGATGATGGCCCCCGGAGGCTTTCCGGCCGCCACCTGTTTCACCATTTCGCGGGCGCAGGCCTGCAGCATGAGGAATGAACCCTTGAGGTTGATATCGATGACCCGGTCGTAATCGGCCTCGCTCATTTCGAGGAAATCGCCAGGGATGCTGATGCCGGCATTGTTCAGGAGGATGTCAACGCCGCCGAACTGCTTCACGACGGTGGCAACGGTGGCTCTGACGTCGCTGGAACTTGAAACGTCGCAGTGGAGATAGGTGGCGCCAAGCCGCTTCGCTTCGGCCTTGCCAATGTCGTCAAGCACATCGGTGACGACGACGCGGGCGCCTTCGGCAACGAAGCGTTCGGCACAGCTCAGGCCAATGCCACGGGCCGCGCCAGTGATGATGGCGATTCGGTTCTTGAGTTTCACGCGTGTCTCCTAATGGGTGTGGAAATTGCCGCTGTCTGATTCCAGCATGAGGGAGGCAATGGTCAGGTGGCGCGGGCGGCTCAGGGCAAAAAGCGCCGATTCAACGATATCCCGATTGGTAGGCCATGAGGTGTCTGGCGGCACAGCATTCCAGGCGGCCGTGTCGAGCGGAGAAACATCAAGGATGTTTGGCGGATAAATTCCGGTCACCCGCACATGCCTGCCGCGCAATTCCTGGCGCAAGGCATCGGTGAGGCCGGCCTGGCCATGTTTGGATGCGATATAGGCAACCGAGGCTCCCTGGAGCGGGGTGTTGTGGATGCCGCTGGTAGAAACGATGTTCAGGATATCTCCGGCGCCGGATTTTTCGAGGAGCGGCAGAAGCCCGCGGGTGAAGAGCAGGGTGCCGGTGACATTGCCGGTGATGGTGTTGGCGATGGCGTAGGCGTCATGGCTGTCCATGGCGCCGGGAAGCCACTGGGCGGCATTGTTGATGAGGATATCCAGGGGCGTGCCGGCATCGCGCATTTTCTTGGCGGTCAAGGTGACCTGGCTGATGTCGGCCATATCGATGTGCAGGGTTTCAGGGCGCTTGCCGGTGCGCAGCTTGATCGAGCCGGCAAGCGAGGCGAGGTTTTCCATGTTGCGGCCGGTCATGATCACTTCGGCCCCGGCATCGGCCAGCACCACGGCAAAGGCAGCACCCAGGCCGCGCCCGGCGCCGGTCACGATCACGCGTTTTCCCTTGAAGCTCATAGGGCGAACCTAACTCAAATCCTTCAACTTAGTAAGTGTCGGCAGCGCGAGCCTTGGTGGCAAAGGCGGCGATGACAAGGGCAGACAGGACAACAAGCCAGAAGGCATGGCCAAGGCTGGTAACTTCGGCGGCAAAGCCGATCAGCGGCGGGCCGGCGAGGAAGCCCGCGTAACCCAGCGTGGTGACCGCGGCAATGCCGCGCCCCGGGGCATCAGGCTCCAGCCTTCCGCCGCCGGCAAACAGCACGGGCGCGATATTGCCGATGCCTATTCCGGCAAAGGTGAAGGCCACCACGGCGGTCACAAATGACGAAACGCTGACGGCCAGGGCAATGCTCACGGCGGTGAGCAGGGCGCTGGCGACCACCATGGGCACGGCGCCGAATTTCTGCCGGAGCCAGTCGCCGGTGAAGCGTGACGCGGCCATGCCGCCGGAGAAAAAGGCGTAGCCCAGCCCGGCGGTTCCGGCATCGACCTTGAATTCCGCGGTGAAGTAAATGGCGCTCCAGTCGAGGACTGAACCTTCCGCCATGAGGGCCAGGAAACACAACAGGCCAAGGCCGATGGTGGCCCGGGTGGGCCAGCCGAAATGGGTGTCGGACAATCCCTTGTCGATGGAGCGGGGCAGGAGAAAGCGGACGGCGATGAAAAGCAGAATGAGACAGGCGGCGCCCGCAAGCGCGATATGGGTGAACTCATCCATATGTTGCAGGGCCCAGGCGCCGAGAAAGGCCCCCACCATGCCGCCGACGCTGAAGCCGCCGTGGAGCATGGACATGATCGGACTTTTCAGCTTCCGTTCAACCGCGATGCCGTGGGCGTTCATGGCGACATCCATGCTGCCGATGAGGGCACCGAGAAGATAGCCCATGATGATAAACGGCACGAGCGTGGGGGCGGTGACCGGGCCGGCAAAGGCGATGCAGAAAAGAGCGCCGGTGACCAGGGAAACGCGGGAGCTGCCATAGCGATTGATCATGGCGCCGGTCAGCGGCATGGCGGTTACGGCGCCGGCAGCGATGGCCAGCAGCGCCAGGCCAAAGACGCCGGGCCCCACGTCAAGGCGTTCCTTGGCCAAGGGGATGTGGGGCACCCAGGAGCCCACCATGATTCCGTGCAGCAAAAAGAGGGTGAAGGTGGCCCAGCTGGCCTGGGCCGGTGTGTTGGTTTTCATGTTGGTTCCCATTGCGATTCGGGCCTGAATAGCGTGGGGGGCGGCAAATACCAATGATTGCTTGCGCAGGGACGGGGTGCGTGGGCTGAATGATCTCAGCGATGGGGCTTAACCAATTTTAAGGCCGATCCGGCCATATTGGCCGCCGATTTAACATTCAGGTGATGATTGATGGAAATGCCTGCCGCAGCCGTGCTTCTCAGGTCCGGTACCTTGCCGGCGAACGGGTTCTCCGGCCTCCTGCGGCAAAGCATTTCGGCCCATGCCATTTTCATCGTGATTGTCGCTGCCTACATCGCCTGCTTCGTGATTCTGCTGCGCCTGCGCCCCGACATTGTTCCCACCAGCTTTCTGGTGGCCACCATCGGGTTCGTATTTCTGTCGATCGTTTTCATACTTCTCTGCACTTTTATCATGCGGTTTTATCACATTGCGACGGTTGTGAAACCGGAGCGGCCCATTCCGGCACTGGCAAAGGACATCAAGCATTATCTGGCCAACAAGAAGCGGATGGCCAATGGCATTCCCATGGTCCTGATCATGATGTTCTTCATGTATGTATTTGCAAACCTGAAGGCGAACATTCCAGTGTTGAATCCGCTTTCGTGGGACACATATTTTTCCGAACTGGACAGCACCCTGCATTTTGGCACGCTGCCCTGGGTATGGCTGCAGCCGCTGCTGGGCTATGCGCCGATCACATTTCTCATCAATATCAACTATAATCTCTGGTTCCTGGTGACCTGGATGATGTGGGTGCATTTTGCTTTTGCGGACCGCCCCAGTGAACTCCGCACCCGGTTCTTCCTGAGTTTCTTCGCCATGTGGGTCTTCATTGGCGGGGTTCTGGCAATCTGGTTTTCATCCGGCGGCCCCTGTTTCTTTGGCAGGCTGGGACTCACGCCCGACCCATATGCGGATCTCATGGCCTATCTGCGCGGCGTGAACGAGGTATTTCCGATCTGGGCACTGCCTGTGCAAGATGAGCTATGGCAAGGCTATGTTGATAATTCGGTCATCGTAAGGGGCATTTCGGCCATGCCATCCATGCACAATGGCTCAGCGCTGCTGTTTGCGCTGGCGGGCTACAAGGTCAGCCGTTTTGCCGGCCATCTGCTCAGTGCCCACGCCATCCTGATATTCATCGGTTCGATCCATCTTGGCTGGCATTATGCGGTGGACAGCTATCTGGCCTGGGCCCTTACCCTGGTGATCTGGTTTGGCGTGGCACCGATTTCACGCTGGTGGCACACAACGGCGGCGCAAGGCGATTTTGACCGCGCCCTGGCAACGGCGGCGTAACAAAGTTTAGCTTCACTTTAGCTGCGAATTTTTACAGTATGTGGCAATTCTCACCGCAAGGATTGCGCTTCCATGTCCATCTACGATGTCGACCTCGACAAGACGCCTGCCAACTATCAGCCGCTTACGCCCCTCTCATTCCTGGCCCGGTCGGCCTCGGTCTACCCCGACCATACGGCCATCATCCATGGCAAGCAGCGCACCAGCTATGCCGGGTTTTACGGGCGGTCGCGCAAGATGGCCTCTGCCCTGGTGAAGGCCGGCATTAAAAAGGGTGAAACCGTTTCGGCGATCCTTGCCAATACGCCGGCGATGCTGGAATGCCATTATGGCGTGCCGATGATGGGCGGGGTTCTCAACACCCTCAACACCCGACTTGATGCGGCGACAATCGGCTTTTCCCTGGACCATGCGGAAACGAAATTACTGATTGTTGACAAGGAGTTCTCCTCACTTGCGAAGAATGCGATTCAACTGATGAAGGGGCCGAAGCCCATTGTCGTTGACTATGTCGATCCGGAATTCCCGGTGGAGGGCGAGCGGCTGAGCTCGATTGAATACGAGCAGTTCATTGCCGGCGGCGACGCGGAATTTGAATGGCTTTGGCCTGCCGATGAATGGGAGGCGATTTCGCTCAACTACACCTCGGGGACCACGGGAAATCCCAAGGGCGTGGTCTACCATCACCGGGGCGCCTATCTCATGGGGTCGGGCAATGTACTGGCAGGGAACCTGCCCAGGCATCCGGTCTATCTCTGGACGCTGCCGATGTTCCACTGCAATGGCTGGTGCTTCCCATGGGCGATTTCGCTGGTGGCCGGCACCCATGTGACGCTGCGCTGGGTGCGCTCGAACCTGGTTTGGAGCGCGCTGGCTGACCACAATGTAACGCATCTCTCCGGTGCGCCGATCGTGATGTCCACCATCCTGAATGCCCCCGAGAATGAAAAACGCCGGCTGGGCCGAACGGTTCAGTTCATGACGGCCGCCGCGCCGCCGCCGGAAGCGGTGCTTTCAGCCATGGCGGGGCAGGGCTTCAACGTCACGCATCTCTATGGCCTCACGGAAACCTATGGCCCCGCCACGGTGAATGACTGGAAAGCGGTCTGGGACGAACTGGACAGCCCGGCGCGGGCGACGAAAAAAGCCCGGCAGGGAGTGCGCTATCATTCGCTCGAGGATCTCACGGTGATGGATCCCGAAACCATGGAGCCGGTGCCCGCCGATGGCGAGACGATGGGCGAGGTGATGTTCCGCGGCAATATCGTGATGAAGGGCTATCTGAAGAATCCCAAGGCCACGGCGGAGGCCTTCAAGGGCGGCTGGTTCCATTCCGGCGACCTGGGCGTGATGCACGCGGACCAGTATATCCAGCTCAAGGACCGCTCGAAGGACATCATCATTTCAGGGGGCGAGAATATATCGTCCATCGAAGTGGAGGACTGCCTCTACAAGCATCCGGCCATCCAGGCGGCGGCGGTGGTGGCCAAACCCGATGACAAGTGGGGCGAGACCCCTTGCGCATTCATCGAATTGAAGCCGGGGAAGACGGCGAGCGCGGAGGATATCCTGGAGTGGTGCCGGCAAGGCCTGGCAAAATTCAAGTTGCCTAAACATGTGGTGTTCACCGAACTGCCGAAGACCAGCACGGGGAAGATTCAAAAGTTCAAGCTGCGGGAGAAGGCGAAGGACGTTTGAGTGATCTGACAGATTAAATGTCAATGAATCGATTGCTTCGCCTTGCACGTCCGCTTCGCTGGGTCGGCTCCAGCAGCAAGGATATCAAGGGATTCCCGAAACTGGCGCGGGCGGCCTTTGGCTTTGGCATCATCAGTGCCGGGCAGCGAGCGTTGGCAGGCGCGGGCCTAGCCAAATGAACGCCAACGCAACAATATTGACGTCAACAGGCCGGTCATCTGGTGGATGTCAGATAAGATCAGGCAAGATGGCTACGGGACGATGATCAACACGAATCAACAGCCGACAAAATTCACAGTGCCAGCCAAGGAGGGCCGGTTTGCCCGTCTCAAGGAAGGTGACACTATTCGCATCATCAACGACGAGGGCACACAGGTCGTCGATTTCTGGTGTATCGCACTCGATGGAAAGGTCGAATATCTTTCTATGGAGCATTGTCGCGAGGTGCTCGGAAAAGTGTACTTCGAACCGGGTGATACTTTGCTCTCGAACCGATATACGCCGCTTTTGGAGTATGTGTCCGACACGTCCGGCGGCAGGCACGATACGCTGATTGCCGCCTGCAGCAGCCAGATGTATATCCGCTTCGGACGCGAGCATGACCATCCGAGCTGCTCCTCAAATTTTATCGAGAACACACGCGATATTCATTGGCCGGCCCATCTGGTCCCGCAACCGTGGAATCTTTTCATGAGGGCCGCCGTGAAAGAAGATGGCTCAATTGAATACAGTCGACCACCATTCATCCCCAACGGAGCCGTTGCGCTTAGGGCATTGCGAGATGTCCTGATCGTGATGTCCGCATGTCCGGACGATTGTTATCCGACCAACGGAGGTGACGGTTCAGCTAGGCCTGTCACGGTTCTAATCGAAAGACCGTAGCCGCCAGCAGTCAAGCCATACTAGATGCCATGCCGTTGCCCGTTGAACGAATCGCTACAGATGATCTGGAGAAGCTGGTTTTAGCGTGAAGGTCTTGAAGCCGCATCAACTGGTGCTAGCGTGGTGTAGGCCCCGTATACACTCGGCGTCCACCATAAGCCTCTGCCACCCGGCCGCCGCCTTTCCTGGCCGCATGCGGAAGCGGATGAAGAAGAGTTCGTCTACGTCATCGAAGGGACGCCTGATGTCTGGATCGACGGACATCTCACGCGATTGAAGCCTGGCGATGGCGTGGGCTTTCCGGCGGGCACGGGCATTGCCCACACGTTTCTCAATAATTCTGAGGGCGACGTGAGGCTATTGGTGGTCGGTGAGGCATCGCGGGAGCGGAGCCGGATCGATTATCCGCTTCACCCCAAGCGAAACCTGGAACTGGGCGAGAGGCACTGGAAGGACAGACCGGAGCGCAAGCTTGGCCCGCACAATGGCCTGCCGGACAAACCCAGCTAACCGAGAAGCTTGGGCGATTTGACTTATTATGAGTAATAACTCATAATACACCCATGAACCGATTGCTTCGGCCCGTACGTCCGCTTCGCTGGGTTGGTTCCAGCAGCAAGGATCTCAAGGGATTACCGAAACAGGTTCGTGCGGCTTTTGGTTTCGGCCTGCATTTGGCGCAGACTGGCCTGCATCCGCCCAACGCTAAGCCGCTAAAGGGAGTTGGCAGCGGTATTGTTGAACTACTGGAAGATTTCGATGGGGATACCTATCGCGCGGCCTACGTGGTCCGGTTCGAGCAGGCCGTCTACGTGTTGCATGTATTCAAGAAGAAGTCGAAGCGTGGGAGTGCGACCCCGCAACCCGATATCGAGCTGATCAGGCGCCGTCTTCGTGATGCGGAGTCTGATCACGCTGAACGAATGAGGAAGGCAGGAAAACAATGAAGAAGTCCAGGTCAGCAATTCACCAAAGTTCGGGCAATGTTTTTGCCGACATTGGTTTGCCGAATGCCGATGTTCATCTGCTTAAGGCCCAAATTGTTTCCGAGCTTTATCGGCTCTGCTCGGCAAGGAAGCTTTCGCAGGCTAAAGCAGGCGTGCTCCTGGGAATCAGCCAGCCAGAGGTTTCACGCATGTTCAAAGGGCATTTCAGCGAATATTCGGTTGAGCGGCTGATGAAATTTCTCACGATCTTTGCCCGTGATGTCGAAATTGTCGTGCGGCCAGCAAAACCCCGCAGCAAGGCGGGGAAGATCAAGTTCACGCCGGAAGCGGCATGATTGCTTGGTCAGAGATGAATAAATAGGAACAGGCGCAGGAAGTTAATGACTTCCCGCTTCGCTAAAATTTAAATCTAAAGATTTTCAGGCGGCGTGGGGCTGGCTTTCAAGCCTGGTGATTTCGTCTTTTATCTTGAGTTTTCGGCGCTTGATTTCAGCGATTTCCTGGTCGGTGGAGGCGGGATGGGCGATCGCGTCGGCCAATTCCGTTTCTAACGCTTTATGCTTGGAGATCAATTCACTCAAGTGGGCCTGAAGGGTCATTAATGTCCTCCGCTAGTGCTCAAGTTAACGACAGCATGATGACATAGACTTGGGGGCTTGTCGAACGCCTTTCAAGGGCATAGTTGAAGAGGTTTGAAATCAAGGCTTTGGGAGCGGGTCGAGGCCAATGGATACGCTGCAAGAGGTAGCCCTACGGTCAAAGCTGCAGAATTTGCTGCAGCAGCACCGTGACCTTGACGTGGCCATTGCCTCGCTGGCGGAGACCGGAACGAGCGACCAGCTGCAGTTGCGGCGTCTCAAAAAAATGAAGCTCGACCTGAAAGACCAGATACAGAAGATCGAGAACATGCTGATTCCAAACATTATTGCGTGAAAGGCCGGAGATTTTGAAAGCACCTGTTGCCATTGTCATGGGAAGCCAGTCGGACTGGGCCACGATGAAACATGCCGCGGAGATTCTTGACGTGCTTGGCGTTGCACATGACTCGCGGATCGTCTCGGCGCACCGGACGCCCAAGCGGCTTTATGATTTCGCCGGGGGCGCCAAGGCGGAAGGAATCAAGGTGATCATAGCCGGGGCCGGCGGGGCAGCGCACCTGCCGGGGATGGTGGCGGCACTCACGACGCTTCCGGTTCTTGGCGTGCCGGTTGAATCCAAGGCGCTGTCGGGGCAGGACTCGCTGCTTTCCATCGTGCAAATGCCGGCCGGAATTCCGGTGGGCACCCTGGCCATCGGCAAGGCGGGCGCCATCAATGCGGGCCTGCTTGCGGCCAGTGTACTGGCATTGAGCGACAAGGCGCTGGCCAAAAGGCTTGAGGCCTGGCGCGAGAAACAGACGGCGGGTGTTGCCAATACGCCCAAGGACGATGCCTGATGCGCCTGGAAAAACCTCTGGCGCCTGGTTCAACGATTGGCATTCTGGGCGGCGGGCAATTGGGGCGGATGCTGGCGCTGGCGGCGGGCGAGCTTGGCTTTTCCTGCCATATCTTTGCGCCGGAGGCAGACAGCCCGGCATTTCAGGTTTCAGGCGCCCACACGGTTGCGGGGTATCATGATTTTACGGCGCTGGAAGGCTTTGCAAAGTCCGTTGCTGTCGTCACTTACGAGTTTGAAAATGTTCCGGGCGACACGGCGGCGTTTCTTGAATCCCGCGTGGCCCTGGCGCCAGGTTCGGGAGCGCTCAAGACGGCGCAGGACCGGGTTGATGAAAAAACCTTCATCGCCGGCCTGGGCATTCCGGTTGCGCCTTTCGCCGCGGTGAATGGCCAACCGGAACTGGAAGCGGCCATTGCCCTCATCGGCAGGCCTTCGGTTTTGAAAACGCGGCGGTTCGGTTATGACGGCAAAGGCCAGACGAAGATCACGGAAAAGACTTCGGCGGCCGCCGCCTGGGCTGAAATCGGCAAGGCGCCCGCCATTCTCGAGGGCTTCGTTTCCTTCGACAAGGAGATCTCGGTGATTGCGGCGCGGGGCTGGGACGGGGCGATTGCGGTTTATGATGTCCCGGAAAACCGGCACGAAAACCATATTCTCAAGACTTCAACGGTTCCCGCTGATATCGCAGGGGAAACGTCGGAAGCGGCGCGCGCCATGGCGCGGAGGCTCATCGGAGCTTTGGACTATGTAGGGGTGATGGGGATTGAGATGTTCGTATCGGGCAGCAACCTTATCGTTAACGAGATCGCGCCGCGGGTGCATAATTCCGGCCATTGGACCCAGGATGCCTGCGTGGTTTCGCAATTCGAGCAGCATATCCGCGCCATTTGCGGCTGGCCGCTGGGCTCGACGGAGCGGCATTCCAACGTGGTGATGCATAACATATTGGGCGGGGAAAGCGCCAATTGGGCAGATTATGGGGCTTCGGCCCATACCGGGGTGCATTTCTATGGCAAGGCGGAAGCCCGGCGGGGGCGCAAAATGGGCCATATAAACGTGCTGACCCCTCGACAGGGATGACGGGCTGTGGTACGCCACGCCCACTTTTGGGAACTCCCAATAGGGATTCCGTTTTTAAACCAGTTCAACTTTGACCAAATTCGAGGTAGCACTTGCAAGTCGTAGTCCGTGACAACAATGTCGACCAAGCCCTGAAGGTTCTCAAGAAAAAGATGCAGCGTGAGGGCATTTTCCGCGAGATGAAACTGCGCGGGCATTTTGAAAAGCCGTCGGAGAAGAAGGCCCGCGAGAAGGCGGAGGCGGTGCGCCGCACCCGCAAGCTGGCCCGCAAGAAGCTGCAGCGCGAAGGCCTGCTGCCCATGCCCAAGAAGATCGAGAAGCCCAAGCGCTTTGGCGCAGGGGGCGGTGCCGGAGCTGGCGGCGCGTTCTAAGCCAGTTCAAGTTCTGAATTTCAAAGGCCGCGGATTGATCCGCGGCCTTTTGGTTTTGGAGTTAAGCTTCGCTGTCGAGGTGAGCCATCTGCCTTGCGTCGTAGCGGGTTCCGGCCGCGGCGTTTTCGGGACGGCCTGTTCAATTGCCCTGAGGTCTTCGGAGTTGAGCTTGAGTTCAAGGGCGCCGAGACTTTCCTTGAGCTGGTCGCGCTTGCGGGACCCAACGAGGGGGATGATGTCAGTGCCCTGTGCTACAACCCAGGCGATGGCCATTTGCGCAACAGTGGCACCCTTGGCCTTGGCCACTTTTCTCAAGACTTCCACCAGCGCAAGGTTCCGGTCGACATTTTCCTTTTGGAAGCGCGGGCTG
>JAEUMI010000186.1 GCA_016792825.1 Hyphomicrobiales bacterium | reverse complement strand
CCGGGCGACTTCAAGCTGACGGACCCTGTCCAACTTGCCCAGAATCTGGCGCGGGTATTTGAGCAGTTAGCGCATATTGCCCGGCAGATATCCGAACGCCCGGAACTGGCCAAGAAGCAGGCGGAAACCCAGGTCACCCCCCTCGACCAGGTCACCAAAACGCTTGGCGCCGTGGCGCAGGCCTATATGGCCGAACCACAGAAGCTGATGGAAGCCCAAACAGCGCTGTGGAACAGTTATAGCCAGCTCTGGCAGAACGCCTGGTCGACGGTCCTTGGCACGCCTACCGAGCCCATGGCCAGCCCGGCGCGCAACGATAAGCGCTTCAAGGACCGGGACTGGCAGGAAAACACGGTTTTTGATTTTCTCAAGCAGTTCTACCTGATTACCGCCAACTGGGCGCAGGACTTCGTCAAGAACGCCGATGGGCTTGATGAACACACGCGCCAGAAGGCAAAATTCTATGTGGAACAGATCCTCAACGCGGTTTCACCTTCCAATTTTCCGGTCTCGAATCCTGAAATCCTGCGTGCCACGTTGGGCAGCAACGGGGCGAACCTCATCGAAGGCCTGAAACACTTGGAACAGGACCTGGCCACGCCGGATGGACGGCTGCGCATCAAACAGAGCGACACGACAGCTTTCGAACTCGGCAAGAACATTGCCATGACGCCGGGCAAGGTCGTGTTCCGCAACGACACCTTCGAACTCATCCAGTATTCCCCGTCGGTGCAACGCGCCTATGAAATTCCCCTGCTCATTGTGCCGCCGTGGATCAACAAGTTTTACATTCTTGACCTCAACCCCAAGAAGTCATTCGTGCGCTGGGCAACCGAGCAGGGCCTCACGGTATTTGTAGTGTCCTGGGTGAATGCGGATGAGAAGCAGGGACGCAAGAGTTTCAGCGACTACATGCGCGAAGGCTTTCTCGAGGCGGTGCAGGCGGTTCAGGATGCGACCGGCGCAGAGAAAATCAACACCATCGGTTACTGCATCGGCGGCACCATGGTGGCGGCGGCGCTTGGCTACATGGCAGCCAAGAATGACAACCGGATCAACGCTGCCACCTTCTTCACGACCCAGGTCGATTTCGAGAAGGCGGGTGACCTGCGGGTGTATGTCGATGACGAGCAGGTCAAATGGATAGAACAGCGCATGGAGGAAAAGGGCTATCTGGCGGGATCGCGCATGGCGGACGCCTTCAACCTGCTGCGCTCCAACGACCTTATCTGGTCATATGTGATCAACAATTACATGCTGGGCAAGGAACCGATGCCGTTTGACCTGCTCTACTGGAACGCGGATTCCACCCGTATGCCGGCGGGCGTCCATTCCTTCTATCTGCGCGAGTGCTACATGGCCAACAAGCTGGCGCGGGGAAAGATGATACTTGACGGGGTCCACATTGATCTCAAGAAGGTCAAGGTGCCGGTCTATAATCTGGCGGCGCGCGACGACCACATTGCGCCGTTACCGTCGGTTTTCAAGGTCGGGCAGTTCCTTGGCGGCGAGACAAAGCTTGTGGTTTCGGCCTCTGGACATATCGCCGGGGTCGTCAATCCGCCGGAGGCCCGGAAATACAAATACTGGACCAACGATGCGCCCGCCGAAAATCTCGAAAGCTGGCTTAAAACAGCCACGGAACATGAGGGGTCCTGGTGGCCGGACTGGGCAGACTGGATCACCACCAGGTCCGGCGATAAGGTCTCCGCCCCGGTGCCCGGCGACGGCAAGCTGGAGGTCCTTGAAGACGCTCCCGGCAGCTATGTCCGTGTAATATCAGAATAATTTAGATCACAAAAAAGTAATTCAGGAGGGACTCGCAATTTGCCCGCTGCTACCTATTTCTAGAGGTAGAAGCGAGCCTGTTTTTCCCCTCCCCCGCAATGGCGGGCTTGCTCGGAAGGCCCGGTCTCCCCTGCCCGGGCTTTCCTTTTTCCTCCTTGGAAAAGAAAAAGGCCGGAGTTTTCTCCGGCCTTTTTTGCGGGGTGAAAGTTCGCTTAGCGCTTCGAGAACTGGAAGCTGCGGCGGGCCTTGGCCTTGCCGTATTTCTTGCGTTCAACGGCACGGCTGTCGCGAGTCAGGAAGCCACCCTTTTTCAGGGCCGGACGGAGGTCCGGTTCAAAATGGGTGAGGGCACGCGAAATGCCGTGGCGCACGGCGCCGGCCTGGCCAGAGAGGCCGCCGCCGACAACGGTGCATTCAACATCCATCTGGGTATTGCGGTTAACTGCAATCATCGGCTGCTGAACCAGCATCCGCAGAACCGGGCGGGCAAAGTAGGCTTCAATGACTTTGCCGTTCACCGTAACTTTGCCGCTGCCGCGCTTGATCCAGACGCGGGCAATGGCGTTTTTGCGGCGGCCGGTTGCATAGGCCCGGCCCTTGGCATCGATCTTTGGCTTGGCAGGGGCAACGGGCGCAGCAGGATTTGCCGCAGCCGCCATTCCCATGGCAGCGCCCAGGTCCGCGAGAGTCGTTTGTTCTGACATGACGCTTAGCCTCTCAATACGTTCTTGGGGTTCATTGCTTTGATATCGAGCTTGACCGGGTTCTGGGCCTCATGGGGATGGGCCGAACCGCTGTAAATCCTAAGATTGGTCATCTGCTGGCGCTTGAGGGAAGCACCGGGAAGCATGCGCTTCACGGCCGCTTCAAGAACCCGCTCGGGAAACTTGCCATCGAGAATCTGGTGCGCCTTGCGCTCCTTGATGCCGCCGGGGAAGCCGGTGTGCCAGTAATAGGTCTTGTCCTTGCGCTTGGCACCGCTGAAGGCGATCTTTTCGCAATTGATGACGATGATGTTGTCGCCACAGTCCATCGAGGGGGTGAAGGTGGGCTTGTGCTTGCCGCGCAGGCGATTGGCAATGATCGTGGCCAGGCGGCCGACAACCAGTCCTTCTGCGTCGATCAGCACCCAATTCTTCACGATGTCCTTGGCTTTCGCCGAATAGGTGCTCATGTTTTTTTCTCTGGGTTAATGATCACAAATGAAAAGGCCACAGGAACACTGCAGCCGTTTCGGTTGCGCGGTGATTACGGTAGACATGGGACGAAGTCAAGAATTACCCCAGAAAAACGTGAATTTCGTTGATGTGGTAATATATTACCTCAGAACTATTGTTTTCCTCCAAATCTTCGGCGAATGCTGCTAAAGATAGGTAGCGGATGTCGCTGTTAAGATGGGAAAAGACCTCCGACCGGGAAGAATAATGACGCGTTTGGCTGGATTTTTAGGCGCTTTCTGGGCCGCATTCGCGCTAACGGGAATGTGTCCAGCGATGGCTTCCGCCCAAGCCGATGCGAACTCCCCCGATGGACATTTCATCGACCAAGGCATGTGGCCCGATCTGGCGGTGAGCGACAGTCATGGCGATGACACGCAGCCAACCCCTCCTGCCGACGTTGAGGACCTTACGGAACCGGACCCCACCCAGCCTGGCGATGGTGAAACGCCGCCTGAAGACGAAGTGAGCATTGGCGAGATCCCGATTGTCCAGATGGTGGAACTGACCCCGGAAACCGCGCAAAAAGCCGTAGATGCCTATGTGATTGTCAAAGAGAAATACAAGGATGCGGCACTCGAGAACTTCGACAGCCTTCAGGATTTTGTTGACCGCGACCCGCTCGGCAAGGCCTTTGAGGCCGATATCAAGGCCGAGGGCTTTGCCAATGTGACAGAATGGAACCTTGCCATCACCACAGTGGGTGCTGCTTACTCCAACATCATCGACGATCAGTCGACCGACATCAAACAGCAGATTGAGGAAGTCGAGAATGACACGGAACTGGCGCAGGATATGAAAGACCGGATTATCACGTCGCTCAAGGCTCTGATCCCGTCGGAGAACAATCACAAAGTCGTGCAGGGCTTGATCGACAATCCGGTCTATGCTGAAAAACTGAAAACGCTGGAAACCGAAGAAGAATGAGCGATCTGATCCTGCGCGAGGAGAGCGATGGCATTTTGCGCCTGACGCTCAATGATCCCGCCACACGCAACAGTCTTTCCGAAAAAATGATCGAGGCGCTGCATGACGCCATCAGCACGGCCAAGGCGCGCGTCATCATCCTGTCTGCCCATGGTCCGGCCTTCAGTTCCGGGCACAACCTGAAGGAAATCACCGCGCGCCGCGGCGACGCGGATGAAGGCCGCCGTTTCTTCAAGCGACTGTTCGACAAATGCGCCGACCTGATGCTTGCCATCACGAACAGCCCCTGCCCTGTCATTGCGGAAGTCGATGGACTGGCAAGTGCTGCGGGATGCCAACTGGTGGCGAGCTGCGACCTGGCAATTGCGACGGACCGGGCGACATTCTGCACGCCCGGAGTCAACATCGGGCTATTCTGCTCGACGCCGATGGTCGCCCTTACCCGCGCCGTCACACGCAAGCATGCCATGGAAATGCTGCTGACGGGCGATGTCATTCCTGCTTCCGAAGCGCTTCGCATAGGTCTGGTCAATCGTGTCACCACGCACAATGAACTTAAAGCGGTGACCCAAGAACTGGCGCAGAAGATTGCCTCGAAATCCGGTGCTGCGATCAAGGTTGGCAAGCAGGCGTTTGACCGGCAAGCCGATATGCCGGTGGCGGAGGCCTACGCCTACATGGCGCAGGTGATGGCTGACAATCTGCTTCTGTCTGACGCCCATGAAGGCATCGGGGCCTTTATCCAGAAGCGAACGCCGGCGTGGGACCAGGACCATTGAAGCCACGCATAAACTTTGTGACGCTTGGCGTTACCGACATGGTTGCCATGCGGGCCTTCTATGAACGGCTTGGGCTCACTGCATCGAGCGCCAGCAATCCGGATGTGACGTTCTTTGATGCCAATGGAATTGTGCTGGCCCTGTTCGGCTATCACGCACTGGCGAAGGACGCAGGCGTCAGCGCGGGCCCGGTTCCGGCTTTTCGCGGGGTTGGCGTGGCGTGGAATGCGGGCAGCGAAAATGAGGTTGACCGCATCATGGCCCAGGCAAAATCGGCAGGCGGTACAATTAAGAAGAAAGCGGAGAAGGTTTTCTGGGGCGGCTATTCCGGCTGTTTCGCCGACCCGGAGGGCCACCTGTGGGAAGTGGCGTATAACCCCTTCATGCCGATCGACGCAGAAGGGCGCGTTCAACTGCCATGAATCATGACAGCTATCCGGCAGATTACATCCGTGGAATCCTGCACAGCGTCAAGGTGATCGCCATGGTGGGCGCCTCCAGCAACGTGGTGCGCCCTTCCTATCTGGTGATGCAATACCTCCTGTCCAAAGGCTATGATGTCATTCCGGTGAATCCCGGACTGGCGGGTCGGGAACTCCAGGGCAAAATAGTTTATGGGACGCTGAAGGACATTCCCCAGGCAATTGACATGGTTGACATCTTCCGGAATTCGGACGCTGCCGGGGCCATTGTCGATGAGGCTTTGACTTTAACTCCCCTGCCCTCGGTTATCTGGATGCAGCTATCGGTCCGCGATGACGCCGCCGCGATGCGCGCGGAAGCCGCCGGGGTTAAAGTTGTCATGAACCGCTGCCCCAAGATGGAATACGGCAAGCAATCGGGTGAATGGGCCTGGGTGGGCGGCAATTCGGGCATTCTGTCCTCACGCAGGCAGAACATGCACGAGAGCGGAAAAATGCAAAGCTTGGGACTTGGCGTCATCCCCACCAAGCGATAGGCTCACCCCTTAAAGCACAGGAGAATAGCATGACTGACCAGCCACCGGGATTCGATACCCTAGCCATCCACGCCGGCGCGGCACCGGATCCCTCCACGGGTGCACGGGTTACGCCCATCTACCAGACCACGGCCTATGTCTTCAACGATGTGAAGCATGCCTCGGACTTGTTCGCGCTGCGGGCCTTCGGCAACATCTATACCCGCATCATGAACCCGACGCAGGGCGTTCTTGAAGCCAAGATCGCGGCCCTGGAAGGCGGCACTGCAGCCCTAGCGCTGGCCTCGGGCCATGCGGCGCAGATGCTGGTGTTCCACACCATCATGCAGCCGGGCGATGAGTTCGTGGCGGTGCGCCAGCTCTATGGCGGATCGATCAACCAGTTCAATCACTCATTCAAGTCATTCGGCTGGCATGTGGTCTGGGCCGATGCGGAAGACATGAATTCGATCGAGAAGGCCCTGTCGCCCAAAACAAAAGCCATCTTCATTGAATCCATCGCCAATCCTGGCGGACGCATCACCGACATCGCGGCAGTAGCAAAAATTGCCAAGCGCGCCGGGGTTCCGCTCATTGTCGACAACACTCTGGCCACACCCTATCTATGCAAACCGATTGAGCATGGCGCCAATATCGTGGTGCATTCGCTGACAAAGTTCATGGGTGGCCATGGCAATTCCATGGGCGGCGCCATTGTCGACGGCGGCAATTTTGACTGGGGCAAGAGCGGCAGATACCCCCTGCTTTCAGAACCCAACGAATCCTATCACGGGATGAAATTCTACGAGACTTTCGGCGGCATGGCCTTTGCCATCACCTGCCGGGTGCTCGGGCTTCGCGATCTGGGCCCTTCAATTTCCCCACAGAATGCCTTCTACATTCTCACCGGCATGGAAACCCTGGGACTGCGCATGCAGCGCCATTGCGACAATGCCCTCAAGGTGGCGGAGTGGCTTTCGCAGAATCCGAAAGTGGCGTGGGTCACCTATGCAGGCCTGCCGAGCGACCCGCATCACGCGCTCCAGAAGAAATATGCCCCCAAGGGTGCCGGGGCGGTGTTCACCTTCGGCCTCAAGGGCGGCTATGAGGCGGGCGTCAAGGTCGTGTCATCAGTGAAGCTGCTGTCGCATCTCGCCAATGTCGGCGACACGCGCTCGCTCATCATCCACCCGGCGTCTACAACCCACAGCCAACTCACCCCCGAGCAATTGAAGAAAGCAGGCGCGGGACCTGACGTGGTACGGTTGTCAATCGGGATCGAGGACGTGGCCGACATCATCGCAGATTTGGATCAGGCGATCGGATGACGAGCCGCACGTGAGTGTTCCACAGGGCGAGGGCCAGCACGATCATGGCTCCCGCCTGGTGAATGAGGGCTGCGGCCAGCGGCACGTGCAGAAGCAAGGTGAGGATTCCGAGACAGGCCTGGGCCAGCATGGCAAAGGCCAGCAGTATGGCAGATAGGGTGCGGCTCTGCCAGGCGTGCAAGGCAGTTGCGAGCAACAGCATGTAAGCCAGAATACGGTGGTTGAATTGCACAGTCATGGCATTCTCGAAGGCATTCTTCCAGCCAGGCGCCATTTCCCAGAGCCCTGACGGAATCCATTGCCCGTCCATTTTCGGCCAGGTCACATAACCCTGCCCCGCATCTAGGCCTGCTACAAAACCGCCAGCAGCGATCTGCAGCAGAACGAAGGCCACGAGGAGCACTGCAAACCAGTCACTAGAAGACGAGGCGTGTTTACGTTTCCGGCCTATGCCCATGGCAACCCAAATGATGGCGGCGAAAATCAATGCGGCGAGTGTGAGGTGGGCGGCGAGCCGGTACTGGCTGACGTCAACACGATCGACAAGGCCAGAGGCCACCATGTACCAGCCCAGTGCGCCCTGGGCGCCCCCGAGAATGAAGAGTGCGAACAGCCTCGGCCAAAGGGCCCGGTCTATCCGGCGCGTGAATGTGAAAAAGATCAACGGCAGGGCAAAGGCCAGGCCAATGAAACGCCCCAGGAACCGATGAGCCCATTCCCACCAATAGATGAATTTGAATTCAGAGAGGGGCATGCCCCGGTTTTGAATCTGGTATTCGGGGATGAGCTTGTATTTTTCGAAGGCTGCCAGCCAATCGGCTTCGTTCATGGGCGGAATCACGCCCAGCAGCGGCCGCCATTCCGTGATCGACAGTCCACTGTCGGTCAGGCGCGTGGCGCCACCGACTATGACCATGCAGAACACCAGAAAAGCCATGGCATAAAGCCAGAGGCGAACCATAGGCACCGCGGCCTGCGCTGGGGACAGAGTTTGCTTCATAAACACCCAATACGTGGCCGCGCGGCGACGTACAAGCGAAGCGGCGTCGCACACTCAAGTTTGAGAGAGGTGATGCAACGTATTGAATCTGGGTCAAAAATTTGGAGACATCCAACCCTCGCATCGGCGCGACATTGATGCCATGAACTACCCCCATCTGATCAGACCGAAAGAACCAGATTGCGGCAGAAGTAGCAATAAGCTAGTGCAAATCCATGAAAATCCGCCAGCGGAAATTTGTGGGACTCGTGGCCACAATCGCGTTTCTCGTAGTCTATGCCCTCATCGCCATGGCAATCGGCGGGCAGTATGTTGTGGGTTTTGGACCCGCGATTGAGCTTCCCGCCTTTATCCTCCTGGGCGTGGGCTGGGTGCCTGTCGCGATGGTTCTCATCCGCTGGATGTCGCGGCCAGATACAGAGGCTTAGGCCACGTTTACTTGCCGGAAGCCATTCCACAGGGCAAAGGCAGAGCCTGACAGCAGAACATCCACGTAGCGAAGCTTCTGGAATTGGCCCGCCAGTGACAACCGCGGAAGTGCCGTCAGATGGTCCTGGTGTCCGGAAAATATCAAGCCCTTTCGTGTCGTGACCGCTGCTTCGTAGCCTGCATCAGAGGCGAGCCTGAAGTCGCGCGGCGAGGCGGAACTGGCATCGCCATAGGGATAGGCAAAGAACCTGACATCCATGCCGAGTTCCCTGGCAAGCCGGCGCCTTGATTCAACAAGCTCAAAGCGCGCGTCAGCCTCGCTCAGTTGCGCCAGGGCATAGTGGTTGACGCTATGGGCGCCAATCGTACAGAGCGGATCTGTCGAAATTTCGCGCAGCTCGTTCCAGGTCATCGCTTCGGCGCGGCAGATGGCGCCGAGATCAACCCGGTTGGTGTCACAGAACGCCCTGATCCACGCACGCTGCTGCTTCTGCTGAAGCTGCCGGACAGGCCAATAGATTTGCAGCCAGGCAGCCTTTTTCTGGGCATCGCTGACGGTGTCGAAATGCAGCTTCGAGGACCCGATAGCGGCGCTCACCTGGGTGTTCCCGGCAATCACCGCTTCCAGGCCGCGCCACCAGAGTTCGCAGGTTCCATCCTGGATGGCGGGGCTGGCAAATATCGTGAAGGGGCACTGCTGTTTCCTGAAAACCGGCCGCGCGTGAACCAGGTTATCGCGATAGGCATCATCAAGGGTGAATACTACAAACGGCTTGTTTTCCGGGTTGTTTTCCTTGATGCGCCGCACGCCTTCCGCCAGGGACACAAGATCATAGCCGCGCAGCCTCACAAAGCTGATGACGGCGTCGAGGAATTCAGGGGTCACCTCAAGGCCGGCGTTTGGAGCAAAGCCCATTTGCTGGCCGCCGCCCGGACGGACATGGTGCAGCATGAGGATTGCGCCAAGACCGCCGAAAATAGGCCGGAGCACCTGGGATGCCCCAGAATAATACAGCAATTCAAGGCTGGTTCTTAACATCGCAGTGGTTGCCATGGCTTTGAAGGTCACATCAATGGAGTTCAGGAACTCGATAGGGATTAAGCACAATTCCTGCCACTTTCCTGCGGACCGGGGGCGGAAGCCGAGAAACATGGCAAACAGGTTAACGGGCGAGTCCAGGGGCCCCGCAGCCAGTGGTTAACTGCAGCCAGACAAGACTTATGCGGATGCCGCGATGCGGTCGTTGCCAGTTGTTGCCGGTTCAAGCCTTACGAACTGCACTTCGGCCAGGCCTGATACCAAGAGCGACTTGGCTGTTTTTGCAACGTCGCCCTGGCGCAGGCGGGGCGCCAGAAGCAGAGCGGCCTGGCATTTGATTAGCAGCAACGTTGTCCGGCTTGATGTCTCCCCGGCATGAATAATGACAACATCGTAAATATTGCCCAAGGCATTCAGCACAGCCTCGGTACGTTGATCCATAAGGGACAATGTTGCCTCATTCCGCTCCGTTCCAAAGCGAAGCAGGTGGGCGTTGGAAAGCGGGTCGCGCGCAATGACTTTTGTGAAGTCGGTCGAGCCGGCGAGAAGGTCGACAAATCCAGGCCCGGCGGGCAAGCCAAAGAGCATGTCGATGCTTGAACCTTCTGTTGCCAGATCGATGACAACCACGCGTGCGCCTTTTGCGGCAATCGCCCGGGCAATGGCAACGGTTGCCATCGACGAGTCCCCAGCCCCTCCTCCCATGCCTGTTATGGCAAGGCGGCGAAGCGCTGCCATTCTCTGGAGTTTGAGAGCCCAATCAGCCACTTGGCGGGAAGCGGCATGCAATCCGTGGCGGTCCTGATTGTCAACATCTCTGAGAAGCTCAAGGTTTCCTTCAGGCGACGTTGCCGACGGAAATGCTGCAAAGGCCTGAATGGAATTGGCAGCAAGCGAGGGGGCCTCCGGAAAATGCCTCAGGGGCGGCGCTTCTTGAACTTGAGGCGCAGAACTTTCAGCAAATGCCGCAGGTTTTTGCGGTTCACTTGGCTGCGGCGCGTTATTTGCGGCCGGCAGGCCCAACCGGTTCGCCGCGGCCATGATTTCCATCAGGAACGACAGGCCAAGGGAAAAAGCCAATCCGGCGAGGGTAATCAACAGGACAAGCGGTCCCGGCTTTGGGAAAGACGGAGAAGTTGGAATTGCAGCATGCTGAATGATCCGCGCCATGCCAGGCTGGGTCGACAGATCCTGGCGCGCACTGGCATCGGCATAACGCAGGAGAAGCGATTCAAGCAATGCCTTGTCGGCGGCCGATTCCCGCTCGAGCGCTTTCAGTTTCACTGACGCGAGATTGGCGGTGGACTCGCGGCCCTTCATTTCTTCCAGTCTGGCGCGCAACGACTTCTCGCGCGCCTCGGCAATCCGGGCCTGCTGATCCAGACTGTCAACCAGTTTCAAGGCTTCACCGCGGATCTGCCGGTCGATGTTTCTGAGATCGTTCTGGGCCGCAATCATCTTGGGGTGGCTGGGCAGATAGGTTGCGGACAATTCAGCGACCCGGCGCGCCGAGGCAACCTGCTGTTCGCGCAGGCTCTGGACAATGGTGGAATTTAGGACATCAGTTGAGCCGACGACGGTGCCTTTTGTGGCGAGAACGTTCTTGATTGACTTGGCGCGCTCTTCGGCTTCGGTGCGGGCCGCCTCGGCAAGCGTTATCTGGGTATTGAGTTCGGAAAGCTCCTGGGTTCCAAGGGTTGAATTCTCACCCTGGAGCAAGCCTGCCTGCGAGCGAAATTCCTCAATGCTTGCATCTGAGGCGGCAACCTTCCTGCGCAGGTCCTCGATTTGACCTGCGATCCAGTCGCGCGCCCTGGTCGTCGGCTGCGAATTGGTTTCCGCCGTTGAGGCGACATAAATTTTGACGAGCGCGTTGGCCACTTCCGCCGCCGTCCGGGGGTCAGTGGAGGAATACTTCACGGCGACAACGTTAGAGTCGGGAATTTGATAAACCGCAAGCCCGCCGGTCAAACGGTCCAGGGCGCGCTGTTGCGGCGTCTGCAGACGGGGGTCCACACCGAAGCCGAAGTTCAGCAGCAGTTGCTTGATCTTGCCGACGCCTTTCTGCTTCAGCGAATCAAACTCGGGGCGATCCTGCAAATTCAGCGATGTCACGACACGCAGGGCCACGTCCTGCGACTTAAGCACCGACATCTGGCTCTTGATCACCCGGTCATCGACAGGATCTGGCTGCTGTGGGTCAGGTGACTGGGTGCGGTCAAAGGGCGATGCCAAATTCTCGATGAGTATCTGTGCTTCGGTTGAATAGGTGGGCTTCAGAAATTTCACGATCATGAGGCCGGCGCAAAGCGCTACGAGAGTGAAAACCAAGATGACCAGCTTGCGCCGGCCCATGCCGCGCACTACGTCGAGCAGATTGATGGTGGAAGCGAATTCTGGCTGGTAATTCATGGCGGTGCCCGGCACTCCATCGAGGCTGCATAATCAGCCTGTTTGGGGCACTTATGGTAACCAATTCCTTAACGGCATACCCGCGGCTTTAAGTCATTGCTAACCATAACGGCACTATGGTCGCGCGGCGTGCAATCACAGGCCCGCGTTTGGCAAATTGGACGGAAACCCGTGCGTAAGCGTATTTGTATTCTCCTGCTCGCCTCTTTCATGCTCTCTGGCTGCTCCCAATCCTGGGACCAGGCTGGCATCGCTTCGCCTCCCGGCGGCACCGGGTTGATGGCCGATGGCAGCATTGCCGAGGGCCCCGCGGCCGTGTCCAGCATCTCCAAGCTTCCCTCCCATGATTCGGCAGGCGTCGTTGCGCCCTTCGGCGCCCAGGGAACGGCCGCAGCCTATGAGTATCAATCAGGTTACAAGGTGGGAGCCGGTGACCGACTCACCGTGCGCGTGGCAGGTGAAAGCGACCTCACCGCAGATTACCTGGTGGATGGTTCGGGCAATATCTCGCTCCCCTACATACAGACTGTCCATATCGCCGGGATGACGACGCCGCAGGTGGAAAGACTGATCACGGCGCGGCTGCGCAATGGCTATCTACGCGATCCCAAAGTCTCGGTTCAAGCCACGGCGCTGCGCCCCTTCTTCATACTGGGCGAGGTCACCACCTCCGGCAGCTTTGCCTATCAGAACGGGATCACAGTGCAGAACGCCATTGCAATCGCCGGCGGCTACAGCGCGCGCGCCGACCAGGGCACTGTGCTGATCACCCGGAAGAACGTGACTGGCACGGAAACGCACCGCGTTCCTGTCACCACACAAATCTATCCCGGTGACATCATCTACGTGCGTGAGCGCTGGTTCTGACCGGAGCGGCACGGCCATGAAAATCCTGCATGTATTTCGAACGCCGGTCGGCGGGCTGTTTCGCCATGTGCGTGATCTGGCACGGGGACAAGCGGCCCTCGGCCATGAGGTCGGGATGATTTGCGACTCTACGACTGGCGGGAGTGCGGCTTCTGAGTTGCTTGGCAACGTTGCGCCTTTTTGTTCGCTCGGGATAGAGCGCATCGAGATTTCCCGCCTGCCCGGCCTTGGCGATTTTTCGGCGGTAACTGCCACACGAAGGCAGGCGCAAAAACTGGGGGTGGATATCATTCATGGCCATGGCGCGAAAGGCGGCCTTTATGGGCGGCTGGGCGCGCGGTCTCTCGGCGTTCCGTCAGTCTACACGCCGCATGGGGGCAGCCTGCATTACCGCTGGCTGGCTTTCCCCGGGTTTGTCTTCCTGGTCACCGAATGGCTCCTCGCACGCATCGGCAGTGGACTGATTTTCGTCTGCGCGTTCGAGCAGCGGAGTTTTGCAAAGAAGCTCGGCATCGGCGGCAAACTCAACACGGTGGTTCACAATGGTCTGTGGCCTGAGGAATTCGAGGCCGTCAAGCCCGACGCTGATGCAGCCGATGTCCTTTACCTGGGCGACTTGCGCTACATTAAAGGCGTGGATGTCCTGCTCAAGGCGCTTGCTCTTGTCCGGCGCAAGCGGGCGCCTACAGCCTGCCTTGTCGGGGATGGCCCCGACATCGAGGCGTTTAAGAAACTGGCAGAGACACTGGGTCTCGGAACGTCAGTGGCATTTCCCGGCAGGCTGCCAACAGCCCAGGCGTTGAAGCGCGGGAGACTGCTGGTTCT
>JAEUMI010000350.1 GCA_016792825.1 Hyphomicrobiales bacterium | reverse complement strand
CACAGATGAACCGCAACTCCTTGAAGTGGCGGCCCATATTCTCACCTGGCTCGGTGCAGCCTATGGCCTCATGTATCGCCAGCAGCTATTCTCCTCGCTGATTTCCCTATGGGGAGCGCGAATCCTGATTGGCGCATCCCTTGCGGCAATCGTCTTTGTGAGCCTCGGGTCCTTGAACCCGATTGTCACTGAAGATCCGGTCCCCGGCAATGTCGTGTTCAACGCCCTGCTGCTGGCATACCTCGCGCCTGTCGTGTTGCTCGGCTTCATCTTGCGCCGTTTGGAGGCCTTGGGCTGGCTCCAGTTTCGGCCCGCAGTCGGCATTCTGGCTCTGGTCCTTGCCATGACCTACGTGACTCTCGAAACCAAGCGCGTGTTCCAAGGGCATGCGCTGGTTGCGTGGTCATTGTCCGGGGCTGAATCCTACGCCTATTCCGCCGTATGGCTGGTCTCCGCCCTTGCCCTATTTGCCGCCGGGATCAAACTTGGCCGCCAATACATCCGCTATGCCGGCCTAGCTGTCATGGTTCTGGTGGTCCTGAAAGTCTTCCTCTGGGATATGTCGGGACTGGAAGGGCTCTACCAGATCGGCTCCTTCCTTGGCTTGGGCCTCAGTCTTGTGGGCATAGGTTGGCTCTATCAGCGATTTGTGCAAAAACCGAAGGAGGCATGAAACCCCAAGGGAGAAAAACATGACCAAGGCAGCGCAGGCCGAGACTTTTCATCGCCTCACCATCGCCGCGATGATCGGTTCACTGGAAAATCTCAACAGGATGCTCGTCAAGGCGCAATCCCATGCCACCAAGAACAAAATTGAAGCTGGCGTATTGCTGGCTGCAAGGCTCTACCCCGATATGTTCAGCCTCATCCAGCAATTGCAGTATGCCCTCTATCTGCCCATGGATTTCGCCCGGCACTTCACTGACGAGCCCGCGCCGCATGTGGGTTATGAAGAAGCCACTTTCGAAGATGTGCATGCCAGTCTGAAAACCGCAATCGCCTATCTCAAGGCGATACCGGCTGACCGCCTTTCCGAACGCGCCCAGCGCGTCGTGCCTATCTTTTTTGACGGCAACAAGGGCATGCCGGCCACGGACTACGCCGCCAGTGTCGAGATGCCGGATTTCTATTTTCACCTGAGCATCGCCTATGCCATCCTCCGTCACAACGGTGTGCCCCTTTCGAAGGGCGATTTCATCGGGCCATATGAATCCATAGCCATAGAGTGAGTGTTGAATGACTGGAAAAACCCTTGGCCTTGCAGGCCCCCTCTATGACTATTACGCCGCCCACGCCTACCGCGAGCCGGACATCCTGAAGGAGCTCCGCCTTGAAACCGCAAAGCTCGGCGGCGAGGCACGCATGCAGATCGGGCCGGAGCAGGGCGCCTTCATGGCCATGCTGGTCAAGCTCATGGGCGCCAAACGCATTCTCGAGATCGGCACCTTCACCGGCTACTCATCGCTCGCCATGGCCCTGGCCGGTGATGCCAAAATCGTCGCCGCGGATGTAAGCGAAGAGTGGACCAAGGTGGCCCGCAATTTCTGGAAGAAGGCCGGCGTCGATGGCCGCATTGACCTGCGTTTAGGACCGGGTGCTGAAACCATCGCACAGCTCCTCAAAGCGGGTGGGGCCGGGCGTTTCGACATGATGTTCATTGATGCCGATAAATCATCCTACGACACCTATTACGAAGGCGGCCTGAAATTGCTGCGCACCGGCGGCGTCATGCTGATTGATAACGTCCTGTGGAGCGGTGATGTGGCAAAGCCTTCGGTCAAGGATGAAGACACGGTTGCCCTGCGCGCCCTCAATGAGAAGATAATGGCCGACGAACGCGTTGATCTCGTGATGGTGCCAATCTGCGATGGCCTGACTATGGCGCGGAAAAAGTAGGGCCCCCTGAACAGCCCGCAAAGGCAGACGCGTGTGTCGCCCAAGGTAGCAGTGCAAACCATTGTTTTTACATGGTTTACCATCGCGCTTGCCTTTACTGCACCGCACCTGTATAGCCCCGCTCGTTAAATACTCACGCGGGTGTTGGACTTGGGCCATGGGAATGCAAATTCCCCTCATAGGCTGAAGTCCTTCCGGTGCCGGATAATCCGGTCACAACCATCCGCGGCGGATCAACCGGAGAAGGAAAAGACCATGGCTGTGCCAGAATTCACTATGCGCCAATTGCTTGAGGCAGGCGTACATTTCGGACATCAAACCCATCGCTGGAACCCCAAGATGCAGTCGTATATCTACGGCTCACGCAATGGCATCCACATCATCGATCTGGCCCAGACTGTGCCATTGCTGCATCAGGCGCTTCTTGCCGTCACCGCAGCCGTAGCCAAGGGTGGCCGCGTGCTCTTTGTTGGCACCAAGCGCACTGCCCAAGAACAGATTGCCGAAAGCGCAAGGCGCTCGGCCCAGTACTATGTGAATTCCCGCTGGCTCGGCGGCATGCTCACCAATTGGAAAACGATTTCGAATTCCATCAAGCATCTCCGTACCCTCGATGAGCAGCTTGCCAAGGAAGGCATGGGCCTCACCAAGCGCGAAATGCTCTCCATTTCCCGCGAGAAGGCCAAGCTCGACAAGGCCCTGGGCGGCATCAAGGACATGGGCGGAACGCCTGACATCCTGTTCGTGATCGACACCAACAAGGAAGCCCTCGCCATCAAGGAAGCCAATCGACTGGGCATCCCGGTTGTGGCGATCATCGACACGAACTCGGATCCCGCCGGAGTGAACTATCCGATTCCCGGCAATGATGACGCGGGCCGTGCCGTGGCGCTCTATTGCGACCTTATCGCACGCGCTGCCATTGAAGGCATTTCGCAGGCGCAAGGCGCCTCGGGCCACGACCTCGGCGCCGAAGAAAACCCCATGGCCGAAGCCGTGCCAGCGGAATAATACCCAATCTGAAGGGCCAGCGATTACCGCCGGCCCTTACTCCATTTTTTGAAAGAGGATGATCATGGCTGAGATTACAGCTGGCATGGTGAAAAGCTTACGTGAATCAACCGGCGTAGGCATGATGGACTGCAAGGCAGCCCTTGCCGCCACCAACGGCGATATGGAAGCCGCCACCGATTGGTTGCGCGCCAAGGGTCTGGCCAAGGCGGCCAAGAAATCCACCCGCGTAGCCGCCGAAGGCCTCGTCGGTATCGCGGTCAACGGCACCACCGGCGCTGCCGTTGAAGTTAACTCGGAAACGGACTTCGTCGCCCGCAACGAAAAGTTCCAGGCCATGGTCGCTGACATCGCCAAGTTGGCGCTTGCCGCCGATGGCAATACGGAAAAGCTGAAGACCGCTAAATTCCCCGGCTCGCAGCATGCGGTCGCCGAATATGTGGCCGAAATGGTGGCCACCATTGGTGAAAACATGGGCGTGCGCCGGACCGCATCGCTCAAGGTCAAGGATGGCGTGATTGGTTCTTACGTCCACAACCAGGCCGCCCCCGGCATGGGCAAGATCGGCGTTTTGGTCGCCCTTGAATCAACCGGCAACAAGGAAGAGCTGGCTGCCTTTGGCCGTCTGCTCGCCATGCATGTCGCCGCAACCAATCCGGTTGCCATGGATCTGGCCGGCGTTCCGCCGGAAACCCTGGCCCGTGAAAAGGCCATTCTCGAGGAAAAGAACGCGGGCAAGCCCGCCAACGTCCTGGAAAAGATCATTGCCTCTGGCCTCAAGACCTACGCCAAGGAAAACTGCCTGCTGGAACAGGCCTATGTCCATGACGGCAGCAAGTCTGTGACCCAGGTTATCGGCGAAGTCGGCAACAAGGCCGGGGCTCCCGTTAAGCTCCTCGGCTACGTGCGCATGCAGCTCGGCGAAGGCATTGAAAAGGCGGTTGACGATTTCGCTGCCGAAGTCGCCAAGGCCGCCGGTCAGGCGTGATCGGAACTTCTCAACTGAAAAAGGGCCCGCAGGGGCCCTTTTTTGTTGCGGTTTGTGCCCGGCGCCATGCCGAACCCTTTGATTAAAGTGAAAAATGTCCTAAGACGAATCGAACTCCAATGCCTAGAATTGGCCAGATACGGGACCTTTCCTGAGAGGACTGTCAAAACCCATGAGCAAAATCACCTATAAGCGAATTCTTCTCAAGGTCTCGGGTGAAGTGCTGATGGGCAATAAGGCCTTCGGCATTGACCTCGATACGGTAGCGCGCATTGCCGATGAAGTTATTGCCTGCGTCAAGTCCGGCGCCGAGGTGGCCCTGGTTATTGGCGGCGGCAACATTTTCCGCGGCCTGGCCGGCGCCGCGAAGGGCATGGACCGGGTGAGCGCCGACCACATGGGCATCATGGCCACCATCATGAATGCCCTGGCCATGCAGGGCGTATTGAAGTCCAAGGGCATTGATGCCCGCGTTCTCTCAGCCATCGCCATGCCCACCGTCTGTGAAACCTATTCGCCGGCCAAGGGCATCCATCATCTGGAAAAGGGCAGGGTGGTGATTTGCGCTGCAGGCACCGGCCTGCCGTTCTTTACCACCGACACGGGCTCGGCCCTGCGCGCTGCGGAGCTCCAATGTCATGCCCTTTTAAAGGGGACCAGTGTTGACGGTGTCTATGCCGAGGATCCCAAGAAAAACCCGAAGGCCCAGCGCTTCGAAAGGATCACCTTCAATGAGATTCTGAGCCGGGATCTCCACATCATGGATCCTGCCGCAATCGCCCTTGCACGCGACAACGGGATTCCGGTAATTGTATTTTCCATCCGGGAAGCGGGCGCCGTGTCCAAAGTCTTGAACGGCACTGGCCGCTTTACCTTAGTGACGAAGGACTAGCTCATGGCCCAACCTGTTCCCTTTAACGCCGCTGACCTCAAGCGCCGCATGCATGGCGCAACCGAATCTCTCAAGCACGATTTTGGCGGCCTGCGCACTGGCCGCGCCTCCGCAACTTTGCTTGAGCCTGTCCAGGTGGACGCTTACGGCGCCATGATGCCGCTCAACCAGGTTGCCTCCGTCACCGTTCCGGAAGCCCGCCTCCTGCAAATCAATGTCTGGGACAAGGGTTTGGTGGTGGCCGTGGAAAAGGCCATTCATGCGTCCAATCTTGGGTTGAACCCGCAGACCGAAGGCCAGGTCATTCGCCTGCGCATGCCGGACCTGACACAGGACCGACGCAAGGAGCTTGTTAAGGTCGCCCACCAGTACGCCGAAAAGGCCCGCATTGCCGTGCGCAATGTGCGCCGCGACGGTATGGACCAGTTGAAGGCGCTGGAAAAGGACCACGCCATGAGTGAGGACGACCACAAGAAGAAAGCCGAAGAAACCCAGAAGATGACTGATGATACGATCAAGGAAATCGATGCTTCCCTGAAAGCAAAGGAAGCAGAAATCATGCAGGTTTGAGGGATAGAAACACGCCATGCTGAACAGGCCGCCCGCCGTCCCGCGTCATGTTGCCATCATCATGGATGGCAACGGCCGCTGGGCCGCGCGCCGGGGCTTGCCGCGTTCCTCAGGGCACAAGGCGGGCGTTGACGCCCTGCGCCGTGCGGTGAAGGCGGCTGCCGATTTTGGCATAGAGTATCTCACGATCTATTCCTTTAGTTCTGAAAACTGGTCGCGGCCCGCAGCCGAAGTTTCATTTCTGCTTGATCTCCTCCGCCGTTTCATTCGCCAGGACGTGGCCGAGTTGCATCGCTCTGGCGTCAAGATCACTGTTGTCGGCAGCCGCGCCGACCTCGAACCCGGCATCGTCTCCTTGCTCGACGACGCGGAACGCTTGACCCGCGATAACGCCAAGCTGAATCTCATTGTCGCCTTCAACTATGGCAGCAGGCAGGAAATTGCCCGTGCCGTCTCGGCCATTGCCAAAAAAATCGAGAGCGGAGAACTCTCGGCCGCGGACGTTTCATCCGACGTGATCTCGTGCAATTTGGACACCGCCGGAATTCCCGATCCCGATCTTCTCATCCGCACGGGTGGCGAGCAGCGCATTTCCAATTTTCTGTTATGGCAGTGCGCTTACACGGAGTTTGTTTTTGTCGAGGACTTCTGGCCCGACTTTACCCGCGAGATATTTGCCATGGCCCTAGATGAATACCGGTTGCGGGACCGTCGTTTCGGCGGCATTGAAGCGCAAACCGCATGACTTCGGCAAAATGGGGCGATCTCGGAACGAGGACAGCCTCGGCGCTGATCCTCATTCCGGCAGTGGTCGCCTGCGCCTGGTTTGGCGGAATTTGGTTCAAGGCCTTGGTCCTGCTGCTCGCCGCTTTGATGGCCCACGAATGGGTCTCGATGGTTCATCCCAAAAACTACCTTCAATACGCTCTGCACATGGGCGCAGCCCTCGGTGGAGCGATCTTGCCCGATTTGGCGGGGTTTGAAATTGCCCTGCTGGTCATTTTGGGATTGGCGCTTGTGTCGGCCGTGATAGTCCGTTTTGGCAGTGTCTCCCCCAGCAAATGGAGTTATTTTGGCGTTCTTTATGTCGGCTGTCCGGCGCTCGCCTTGGTTCTGTTGCGCGCTGACCCGGACTATGGCTTCTTTGCCATCCTCTGGATCTTCCTGATCGTCTGGTCGGCTGACAGCCTGGCTTATTTCGCCGGGCGCGTCATCGGGGGCCCTAAACTCGCCCCCCTGATTTCCCCGAAAAAGACGTGGGCCGGACTGGGCGGCGCTGTGGCAGGAAGTGCACTGATCTCAATTATTTTCTCTTACGTATCCCAGATGGATGGCATGTGGGCTCTGGCATTTCTCGCCGGCGGCCTGGCCCTGGTGGAGCAGGCAGGCGATCTGTTCGAGTCATCTCTCAAGCGATTCCATGGAGTTAAGGACGCAGGTGGGCTCATCCCGGGCCATGGCGGGGTCATTGACCGGGTGGATGGGCTGATAGTCGTGGCCGTGGCGGCCGCCTTGATCGGAATTTTCCGCAGCGACGGGGCACATGCCGCGCGTGGATTGCTTCTCTGGTAACCATATTTTGCCGAAATGTTGACTTAAATACGGGCTTGTGTGGTTAATGAACCATGAATCACGCCGATGGCGCTGGCACGAGCCTTGCGAGAGGTGTGTCGGACACAGCAAGTTCAGGCACGAACGTCTGAATATGGTTCGGGGAGTTAGGACGGACGATGGATTTTCTGAACTTTGTGCACATGCCCTTTGGCTATCTTCTGCCATTTATCGCGGCGCTTACAATCATAGTTTTTATTCATGAGCTTGGCCACTTTCTGGTGGCGCGCTGGTGCGGCGTTGCGGTGGAAGTATTTTCCATCGGTTTTGGCCGTGAAATCTTCGGCTGGAATGACCGCCATGGCACCCGTTGGAAAGTCTGCTGGCTGCCGCTCGGTGGTTACGTCAAATTCGAGGGCGACGCGAACCCGACGAGCTTGCCGCAGGCCTCGCCGGAAGCCGGAACGATACGCACCGCCGGAAATTTCCACGGCAAACCCGTGTGGAAGCGCGCCGCTGTCGTGGCGGCCGGCCCCATTGCCAATTTCCTTCTGTCGATTGTGATTTTTGCCAGCGTGTTTGCCTTTGTCGGCATGCCGATGAATGAGCCTCGGGTTGGCACCGTGCAGCCGGGAAGCGCGGCAGAAAAGGCGGGAATCACGAGCGGCGATCTCATCGCGGCCATTGACGGTGTGAAAATCGAAACCTTTGGCGACATTGTGAAGTCAGTTTCATTTCGCGGCGGGGAACTTCTGAATGTGACGATTGACCGGAACGGGACCCCCATTGTCCTGAATATTGTCGTAGGCACAGTTGAGGAACCGGATGGATTTGGCGGAACCTCCCGGCGGGGGCTATTGGGAATTTCTCCGCCCAAGGAGACTGTCGCTACGCCATTGCGCCGCCTTTCGATAACCGATGCCGTTTCTCAGGGCACCAGTGAAACCTGGCGCATCGTATCGGTCACCTTTAAGTATCTGGGCAAGCTGGTGCGTGGTCAGGAAAATTCCAAGCAAATCGGCGGGCCCGTCTCAATTGCCAAAATGGCCGGTGATGCGGCATCCTCCGGGGTCATCCGATTCGCGATTTTTATCGCATTCTTGTCGACGAGCGTGGGGCTTATTAACCTGTTTCCAATCCCGATGTTGGATGGTGGCCACCTGGTTTATTACGCCATCGAAACGGTGTCGGGAAAACCCTTGGGAAAACAAGCCCAGGAATGGGGTTTTAGGGTGGGATTGTCGCTGGTTGCGATGCTGATGGCGTTCGGGTTCTGGAATGACCTGACCAGGGTATTTGCAATGATGGTCGGGGGTTGAGATTAGGGCTATCTTTTATTTGCAAAGCAGTTGAAAGACGTTAAAACCAGCGGCGGGCGATGGTGATTTGTGGGACGGCTTGATTTGGGGAAGATTGGTCTTTTGATGCGTATTAAGCTCTTCTGCCTGGCATTGCTGAGCCTGGTCATGATTCTCGCCCTGCCTGTGGTTTCGCCATCGGGCCTGGGAACGCAAGCCTATGCTGCGACCATCTCCCAGATAAGGGTTGAAGGCAATCAGCGGGTCGAGGCAGAAACCGTCCTTTCCTATCTGCAGTTTTCACGCGGCGATGAGTTTGACCCTGAAAAGATCGATGAGTCGATAAAGGTCCTGTTTCAGACGGGATTGTTTTCCGACGTTCAGATGTTCCTGCGTGGCGGCGTCCTGGTTATCAAGGTTCAGGAGAACCCGCTGATCAATCAGGTCAATTTCGAAGGCAACAGCGAGTTGGATGACAAGACGCTGGCCAAGGAGGTTGAAGTCCGGGAGCGCATGATCTTTACCAAGGCGCGGGTCCGCAGTGATACCCAGCGGGTTTTGGCGCTTTATCAGAAATCGGGCTATTACAACGTTCGCGTCGCTCCCAAGCTTATTCGGCTGCCGGAGAATCGCGTTAATCTGGTCTTTGAGGTTACCGAAGGTTCGGAGACCACCGTCAAGACGATCAGCTTTGAAGGCAACGAGGCCTTCAGTGACGGCGGTTTGCGCGACGTTATCGGCACCGCCGAGCACAGTTGGTGGAATTTCTTTCAGAGAAACGATACCTATGATCCTGATCGCCTGGAATACGACAAGGAACTCTTGCGCCGCCATTATCTGAGGCATGGCTATGCGGACTTCAATATCATTTCCGCCGATGCCCAGTTGTCCCCCGATGGTGACTATTTTGTAATTGCCTTCGTCATTGAGGAAGGCCCGCGCTATACCATCGCCGACGTTGCCGTTAATGTTGGCAATGCCAACCTCGATCCCGAAAGACTGAAAAAGGTCATCAAGACCGGTGTCGGAGATGATTACAATGCGGTCAAGGTCGACAAGACCGTGGAAAACCTTGCACTTGAAGCCAGCCGGCAGGGCTTTGTCTTTGCCAAGGTCGAGCCGAAGGTCGATCGCAACGTGGGCCAGGGATCCCTGAATATCAATTACAACATTGCGGAGGGCCGCCGCGCCTATGTTGAGCAGATCATCATTGAAGGCAACACCCGCACATTGGATGAGGTTATTCGCCGCGAGTTGCTCATCTACGAGGGCGATGCGTTCAACCGGACGCTGATTGAGCGTGCCCGCCGGCGCCTGACCTC
>JAEUMI010000034.1 GCA_016792825.1 Hyphomicrobiales bacterium | reverse complement strand
AGAACACAAATGGCACAGTAGGAATATACCTGTCAAGGGGATTTATTCATATTTCTTCATGGCATCGGGTCAGTCAGCCATTCCCGTCCGATCCGGCAAACCACCGAGTAGGCAGGGTTGAAGACATTGGCGATGTCATAGCGTACCGCCTGCCCCATCAGGTGGCTGGCAGCCACTTCATCGAGGCCATAATCCTGAATGAGCCAATCCAGCATTTCGGTGGTGGCATGCTGCAAGGCCTGGTCAAGGGGCCTGGCGTTGCCCACGGTGAAGATTTCGCTTTCGTTTGAGCCCCTTGGCCACCCAATTGGCTTCTTCTTTACGACCGCGACCGTGAATGCGATTTCCGCCGCGGTTTCGATGCCGGTGCCGACGATCTCGCCATCGCCCTGCGCCGCATGAACATCCCCCAGGAAAAACAGCCCGCCGGGCGCAGAAACAGGGAACAGGACGTCGATGCCGGCAGCAAAGCCCCGATAGTCCATGTTGCCGCCATAGGGGCCGCTGGTCGCCGTTGTGATGGCTTGACCCGTGGCCGGGGCCACGCCGAAACAGCCGATCATCGGCTCCACCGCCACCGACCAGTTGCGCAAGGCGGCGGGGGGTTTTGCCAGGCGGGCCCGGCCGGCAGCAATGTCAATGATCCAGTCCGTCACTACGCGGGCGGGAAAACGCCCCACCGCGTTGGGGTTCACCACATTCGGGCTCAGCACCTGAAACGTCCAGCCGGTGGCACGAATCATGGTGATGCGCTCTATGCGAACGCGCAGCGCATCGCCGGGTTCAGCGCCTGCCACATGGAACGGCCCGGTCATCGGATTGGGCCCGTCGGCGCTTTTCCGGCCATGGCGGTCAAAGCCGTGGGCGTCGAGCGACTCGGTCACGACAGTGTCCCCATCGCCCACACTCAACACAGGCGCGTGGCTGCCAATGGTGTTGTGGAACTGCTTTGGAATAAACCTGTGGGTGGCCATGAAAACACGTTCCCTGCAAATCCCAATTGAGTCAATGTTGCCGCATCAACACCTGCTGAAATCTAAATCTCGACAAACCATTGCAACTCCGATTTGATTGCGGCCCGGCCTGCCGCCGGAATCTTGGGAGAATCAAAAGGTGACGACAGCGACAGTGAATACCGAAAGCACCCTGGACGGCGCGAAATCAATCCTGCGCAGCATATGGGCAGCCTTTCTCACCGCGGCCCTCGCCGTCTCCTTCGTCATCTCGTTCACCACGATCATCTATGGCGGCTCCCTGTCGCCGCTGCTCGAGACCGGGCTTGGCCTGTCGCTGCTGGGTGCGGCGCTGATGTGCGCCGTGGGCGGTTTCTTCTACAGCTTCCGGGGCACGATCTGCCATCCGCAGGATGTGACCGCAATTGTCCTCGCCGTTTCGGCAAGCGCCATGGCGGATGCCTGGCCCGCCGATCAGGGCGACAGGCTCATGGCCACCATCGCCATGCTGATCGCCGTCACCACCGCCTTTTCCGGCCTGCTGGCCTGGGGCTTCGGCATCATGCGCCTGGGCTTCCTGGCCCGCTATATCCCCTATCCGGTCATCGGCGGCTTCCTCGCCGCCACCGGCTACCTGCTGCTGACCGGCGCCATCGGCATGGGCCTGGGTGCCCGCGTCAGCATCTGGAACCTGGCTCCCCTGCTCGCCCCTGCGACCCTGATGCTGTGGCTTCCCTGGGTGCTGATCGGCGGAGGCATCGCCATTGCTTCGCGCTGGTTCCGCAGCGACCTGCTCCTGCCGCTGGTCCTGGCCCTGGCCCTCGTGGGCTTCTATGCCATCCTCCTTGTCGCTGGCATGGACCTTCAGCAGGCCGAGGACGCAAGCCTGCTGCTCGGACCTTTCGAGACAAGCGGCTTCCTCCATGTGCTCACCCCTTCGCTGGTCCTCGACGCCGACCCCTGGGCCATTCTGTACGCCGCCCCCACCATCATGGTGGTGGCCATGCTGACCATTCTCGGCACCCTGCTCAACGCCACCGGCCTCGAGCTTGCGCTGACCCGCGACCTTGACCTTGAGAAGGACCTGCGCGCCACGGGCATCGCCAACATCGCCGGAGCGCTGGGAGGCGGCATGACCGGTTACCAGATGATCCCGGGCACCATTCTGGGCCAGCGCATGGGACTGCGCAGCGTGCTGCCAGGACTCAGCGCCGCGGCGGGCTGCCTGCTGATCTTCATCTACGGGGCAACCCTGCTCTCGGCCCTGCCAGCGGGCCTCTTCGTCGCCCTGATTTCATATCTCGGCATCGACCTGCTGATCACCTGGCTCTGGGTCCGGCGCCGGCAGTTCTCGCTCACCGACTATGCGGTTGTCCTGCTGATCCTCGCGGTGGCCGCCACCGTGGGCTTCTTCGAGGCGCTGGGGATCGGCATCCTGGCGGCAGCGGCAATGTTCATCGTCTCCTTCGCCCGCGTCAACGTGGTGCGGCTGAGCTCGACGCTCGCCGGCCGGCGCTCGCTTGTCGAACGCAGCAACGCCGAGGTCAACTACCTCATGCAGGTGGGCCACCAGGCCGCGGTGTTTGAACTCAGCGGCTTCCTGTTCTTCGGCACTGCCAATGCGCTGGTCGAGCGCGTCCATGACGAACTGGCGCGCCAGAAGGAACTGCGCTTCCTGGTCATCGACTTTGCCCGCGTTCATGGGCTCGATGCTTCCGCAATCTATTCCCTGGGCAAGCTCTCGCGGCTTTGCATGGCAGCGGGCGTCAGGCTCATCTTCAGCGGACTGCCGCGCTATCAGGAGGCGCACTATCGCGCCTTCGCCGGCCACAAGGACCGGGCCCTGTTCACCGACACACTCGACGACGCACTGCAATCGCTTGAAGCCGAGCTGCTCTCGACCAGGCCTGAGTCAGCCCCCGACACGGCCTCCCTGCTGCTCAACGATCTCCTGGCGCTCAGCGAGCGGCCGCAGTTCGCCGACAAATTCAAGCGCGTGACACTGAACACAGGCGACGTGCTGCTGAACCAAGGGGCGGAATCACGTGAGATGTTCGTGCTGCTCTCGGGCGCCATGCGAGCCGAAGTGGCCCGTCAGGATGGCGACCCGCTGGTCGTGGCGCGCTTCATGCCCGGCGCTCCCATCGGCGAAATCGCATTCTATGGCAGCACGGCGCGCATCGCCACCGTCCTTGCCGAGGAGCCTTCAGTGCTGGTGAAGATCGACGCCGACAGCCTTGTCCGCTCGGGCGACGACCACGACCCCGCCACCGTGGTTCACCATTACCTGGCCGTGAATCTGGCCAGGCGGCTCATGAACATGACACGCCTGATGCGCGACGCCGATTTCTGATGGGCGGCGTCTGCCGTGCGCAGCGCTCTTGTTTAGTCCGCGGACACCACCTATTTCCTCTTGACTGTTGGGGCAACGTGAAAAGTCGTCATGGATTGGGCTGAACAAAACGATCTGGTGGCGGTGCGGCGTTGTGCCAAGCGTGATCAGGCAGAGCAGTATGCCCTGGTTTTAACCGCCATGGGCTTGCAGTCATGGATTGCGCCCGAAGGCCGGATGACCGCGCTCTATGTTTCGCACCAGGACGTTGCAAGGGCCACCGAGGAACTGGAAGCTTACGACAGCGAGAACCCCCGGCCCCAGCCCGCCAAAGCCTGGCTGCATCCTGCCCTGCCGCGTGCCGAGGTGGCATTCGCGTACTGGGCGCTGCTGCTCTTCTTTTTTGCCGCTGCGCGCAACCAGGCGTTCGCCTTCGACTGGGTCGGTGAAGGGGCGGTTCAATCCGCACGGATGTTCAACGGTGAATGGTGGCGCGCCGTCACGGCACTCTGCCTCCACACAAGTGGCGCTCACATCCTGGGCAACCTCGTGTTCGGCACGGTCTTTCTGATGCTGCTGTACCAGGTTACGGGTGCGGGTGTTGCCACCCTTGCCATGATCACCGCCGGTGCGGCGGGCAATGTGCTGAGTGCCATGGTTCACGCACCGGAGTACACCTCGATTGGCGCCTCAACCGCGATTTTTGCCGGCATTGGCCTTCTTGCCGCCCTGCAGCAGGCGCGGCGGCGGGATCATGCGCAGGCGCACATCCGCAACTGGGTTCCCGTGGCTGGCGGATTGGCGCTTCTCGGCTTCCTCGGAGTCAGCGGCGAGAACACTGACATAATTGCGCATATGACGGGCTTTGCTTCAGGCATTGCCGCGGGCCTGCTGATGGCACGGTGGGACGGCGACTGGACCACGGATCGAGGCATGCAATGGTGGTGTGCCGGCATGGCCGTTACGCTGGTGGCATCCTCCTGGGCATTGGCAGCACTTGCATAAGGCTGTTCATGCGCCGGGGATCATTTGAAGGTCGGCGGGACGTCGGGGCTGTCGCTGCCCTTTGCTCGCTTTATGATGGCGGCGTTCAGGGCCTGGGCTAGCTGTTCCTGGCTGAAGGGCTTGGAGAGCCTGGGCAGGACCGAGCCAAGTCCCGAAGGCAATTCCGCATAGCCGGTGGCAAGTATGATGGGAAGATTTGGCTGCTCCGCGAGGATCGCTTCGGCGAGCTGCACCCCGGTCATGCGCGGCATGGCCTGATCGGTGACGACCAGGTCAATTTTGGCGCCCTCGGCGAGAATGTTCAGCGCCTCCTCGCCGGAGTTCGCTTCCCGCACCGTGTGCCCGAGATCTTCCAGCATGGCCACCGTTCCCATCCGGACCAGGATATCGTCATCGACAGCAAGCACCGTGAGATCCTGTGGCTTGGCGGGGGGTGTGACAGTCCTGGATGACGGAAGCGCCGAGTCCGCTTCCATGGCTTCGGCTGTCGGAAGCCAGATTTCAGCGGTGGTGCCCTGGCCCAACACACTCTTCAGGCACAGGCGCCCTCCCGACTGCTCGGCAAATCCCTGAACCATTGACAGGCCGAGGCCGGTGCCCTTGCCAATCCCCTTGGTCGTGAAAAAGGGTTCTGTCGCATGGCTGATCGTGTCTTGCGTCATGCCTTCACCCTTGTCCTCCAGCGCCAGGCAAACAAATTTTTCCGGAGCAAGGCGGAGGCTATTTCCCGGTGCAAGGTTTTCTTCACGCGCCGAAATGGTCAGCGGTCCGCCTGCCGGCATCGCATCGCGGGCATTGACCGCAAGATTGAGCAGCGCCGATTCCAGCTGGTTGGCATCGGCGCGAACCATGGAAAGCCCAATGGGGAAACGCGCTTCGATCACGATCGTGGGGCCCAGCGACCGCTGCAGGAGATCAGTCATTTCAAATATGAACTCATGGAGATTGATGGGCTTCTGATCCAGGTCCTGGCGCCGGGCGAAGGACAGCATTCGCTGGGTCAGGGAGGTTCCGCGTTTCACGCCCTCGGTGGCATTGTCGATGAGCGAAAGGAGCTTTTCGTCGTCCGGCACGCGCTTGCGCAAAAGCTCCATGCTGCTCTGAATGACCATCAGCAGATTGTTGAAGTCATGGGCGATGCCTCCCGTGAGCTGGCCGACAATTTCCATCTTCTGCGCCTGGAACAGGGCCTCGCGTGTTTCTTCAAGCGCCTGTTCGGCTTTCCGCTTTTCGGAAATATCCCGCGTGATCTTGGCATAGCCAATCAGGTCTCCGCTGGGGTCACGGATGGCGTCAATAACAACGCTCGCCCAAAACCTGGTTCCGTCCTTGCGGATGCGCCAGCCTTCTTTTTCGAAATGCCCGTGCTCCGCGGCCAGGTCGAGAGCTTTTTGCGGTTCGCCCCTTTCCCGGTCTTCGTCCGAATAGAAGCGTGAAAAATGCGCCCCGATGATGTCCTCGGGCTGGTAGCCCTTGATCCGCTGCGCCCCGATGTTCCAGCTTGCCACATGCCCCTTTGAATCCAGCATGTATATCGCGTAATCCGTGACGCTCTGAACCAGCAGCTTGAACTGTTCCTCGCTGCGCATCAGGGCCTCTTCGGCGGACCTGCGGTCCGTCAGGTCACGGGTGATTTTGGCATAGCCGATAAGCTCCCCGGACGGATTCCTGATTGCGTCCAGCACCGCATGGGCCCAGATCCGGCTGCCATCCTTGCGCAGCCGCCAGCCCTCGGTTTCGAACTTGCCCGTGCTGGCCGCGATCGCCAGCGCTCGCCCGGGCAAACCCGCTGCCCTGTCCTCCGGCAAGTAAAATTGCGAAAAATTCTGCCCGATTATTTCCGCCGCCGTGTAGCCCTTGAATCGCTCTGCCCCGGGGTTCCAGCTCGTGACCGTCCCGATGGGGTCCAGCATGAAAACCGCGTAGTCGGTAATCGCCTCGACGAGTATGCGATAGCGCTCTGCATCGGCGATGGGCGTGCCGGCCCCCGTATTGCGTTGCATCATTTCCCCTGCACTGCGTTAAACACACAATTGGACTGCGATTTAATTGAATGCTCATACAGCAAAAAAGTTCCCGGATCCGCCCGCAAAAAAGGACTACCCAGCCGGCCGCTTCTGCATCAGTCGCCTGACAACGATGGGCAGGGCGATTGAAACGATTAAAAGCAGCCCGAGCAGTACGCTGATTACAATGCCCGGGACGTTAACCAGGGACAGGCCAAAGGTGGCGAGGCCGAGGATGAACACCGCCAGCACGACCCCCGGGATGGTTCCAGAGCCCCCGGCGATGGAGACCCCGCCAAGGATCACCGCGGTGATGATTTCCAGCTCCCAGCCCAGGGCGATATTGGGCCGTGTGGACCCGATCCGCGCCGTCAGCAACACTGCTGCGAGACCCGCGAGCAGACCGGTCAGCACGAAAAGCATGAAGCGGATCCGGTCAACCGGGATGCCGGAGAACCGCGCCGCCACCGGATTGTTTCCGATGGCATAGAGTTTGCGGCCCAGGGCCGTCTTGTGGAGCACGACGGCGAAAATCACCGCCAGCGCCAGGAAGATCACAAAGGAATAGGGCAGCGGCGGCCACTTGATCAGATAGCTCTGGCCAATCGCCGTCAGGTTCTTCGGATACTGGGTAATCGCCTGGTCGCCGAGCACGACCTGAGCCAGGCCGCGGAAAAGCGACATCGTGCCGATGGTCACCACGATCGATGGCAGCGCGATGCGCGTCACCAGGAATCCGTTGAACGCGCCGCAGGCGGCGCCCACGAGAGGCCCGATCAGCAGCAGGACGGGAAGCCCTGCCCCGGCCTGCGCCGCAAGGCCGATGGCAAGCGAGGCAAGCGCGATGATGGCGGCAACCGAAAGATCGATTTCCCGGACCAGGATGAGAAGCGCCATGGCGAGCGCCACAATGGCTTTTTCGGAAAAATTATAAGTGGCGTCAGATAGGTTGTAAATGTCGAGGAAGTAGGGAGAGATCGCCGTGTTGCCGACAATGACCGCAATCAGCAGGACAACCAGAATGCTTTCCCAGCGCAGCAACCGGTCGGCAATACTCTTGGGCGCGGCATCAGCCACATCCTGCCGCGGAGCCAGACTCATTTCGCCGCTCCAGCGGCAAGCCGCGCTTCGGGCAGTATGAGTTTCACGCCGCGCTTCTCCGCCCGCGCATTGACAACGACGGCAGCAAGGATGACGATGCCTGAGATCGCCATCTGCCAGAACGGCGTGATCTGCATGACCGGAAGCGCATTCACGATTACCCCCAGAAACAGCGCGCCAAGCAAAGCCCCGGCCACTGTGCCAACACCCCCGGCGATGGACACGCCGCCAATGACACACGCTGCAATGACGGTGAGCTCAAACCCCGAGGCAATCTCCGAATAGGCCACGCCGTAGCGCGAAACCCAGAGATAGCCGCAAAGGCCGGAGATCGACCCCGCCACCGAATAAACCAGGAGCTGCTGCGGCGCCAGATCAATGCCGCAATAGCGCGCCGCAACCGGATTGCCGCCGACGGCGTAAAGCCCGCGGCCTACCCGCGTCATCGACAGGAACAGCCACGCCGCAATGGCAACGACGGCCATGATCCAGAAAATGGTGGAGAGGCCAAAAAACGTGACCTTGGGGAATGACTGGAAAACATCGCCCATTTCCGAGGCGTTCACCTGGTTGCCGCCGCCATAGACCACGATCATGCCGCGAAAGATGGCAAGCGTGCCGAGCGTCACCACAATTGGCGGGATTCCCAGCCATGCAACAAGACTTCCATTGATCAGGCCGAGCACCAGGCCCGTGGCTATCGCCACCGCAATAAAGGCGATCACCGGCAGATCCGGATAATTCTGCGCCAGCGACGCCGAGAGCATGCCGCTCAGCGCCAGATTTGAGGCAACCGACAGGTCAATGCCGCGCGTCAGGATCACCATCATCTGCCCCAGCGCCAGCATGCACAGGATTGATGTGTCATTGAGAACACTGGCGGCATTTTCAAACGTCGCAAAAGCCGGGGCGTAAATGCTGATGCCGGTGACCATGATCGCAATGATCAGGGAAAGCGCCAGCTCACGGTGTTTCAGCAGGAAACTCATGCAGCCTTCCGTGCGCCGGTCGCCGCCGATACGATTGTCTCGGCTGACCATGTGCCACGCTTGAAGATGTTTGAAATCCGTCCCTCATGCATGACCACCACGCGGTCCGCCAGTCCCATGATTTCAGGGAGCTCCGAACTGATCAGGATCACCGCAAGCCCCTCCTCCGCCAGTTCGCCGATAAAGTCATGCACCGCGGCCTTCGAGCCGATATCAATGCCCTTGGTCGGCTCATCGAGGATGATGACCTTCGGCTTTGCGGCCAGCCACTTCGCAATGACAACTTTCTGCTGGTTGCCGCCGGAAAGGTCGCCGAGCCGCTGTTCCCAGTGGGCGGCGCGCACGTCAAGCCGCCTTCCAAGCACCCGCACCGCATCAAGTTCCGAAGGTTTCGACAGGAAGAAATTGCGCACATGCGAGCCGATGGAGGCAAGGGTTATGTTTTCGCGGATGCTGAGTGGCAGCACGGCCCCCTGCTCCTGCCGGTCCTCCGGAACATAGGAAATGCCAGCGGCGATGGCGTCAACCGGTGAGGCAATCGACAATGGCGTTCCGTTCAGGGTGATCCGGCCGGAAGATGCGGCCGTCATGCCGAAGAGGCATTGCATGGCTTCCGAGCGGCCGGCGCCTACGAGGCCGTAAAACCCCAGAATTTCGCCGCGCCTGAGCTCGAATGAAATATCCGCGAATTCCGTGGGATTGGAGAGCCCCTCAACTTTCAAAACCACGTCGCCGATGGCGATGTCACGCTTCGGGAAAACCTGGTCGATGGGCCGGCCCACCATCATGCTCACCAGCTTTGGCTCGGTGATGCCGCTGATCTTGCCGTCTCCAACCTTCTCGCCGTCGCGCAGGCAGACAAAGGAATCTGCCACCCGGAATATCTCGTCGAACTTGTGGGAAATGAACATGATCGCCCGGCCTGCCGCCTTCAGTTGCGCGATGATGCGGAAAAGATCATCAATCTCATTGCGTGACAGGGCGGCCGTGGGCTCATCCATGATGATGACCGAGGCCTCATGGCTCAGAGCCCGGGCGATTTCAACCATATGCTTCTGGGCTACTGAAAGCTGCTTGAGCTTGTCGTCGGGATCAAAGTCGGCCTCGATGCTTTTCAGGAGCTCCGCGGTGCGCTGCCGCATCTGCGGCCAGTCGATAAAGCCGGACGTTCGGCCTGGCATATGGCCCATGAAAATGTTCTCGGCCACGCTCAGTTCATCGAACATGACCGTTTCCTGGTGGATCGCCGCAATGCCCGCGGCCCAGGAATCGCGTGGCGAGTGAAACTGGCGTTGCTGGCCGCCGACGACAATCTCCCCGGCATCCGGAGCGTAGATGCCGGTGAGAATTTTCACGATGGTTGATTTGCCCGCCCCGTTCTCGCCCACCAGCGCCGTTACCTCACCGGCGCGCAGCGTGAACGAAACATCGTTCAAAGCGCGGACACCCGGAAATGACTTGGAAACGCCGTTCAGAAAAAGAACAGGCTCCCCCCTTGGCAGGGGAGAGCTTGCATCAGGTTTTTGCATCAGAATATTTTCGCGAATTCCTCAACATTGGACTTGTCGAAGGTGAAGGGATCGCCCATCGCCGCCTGGCCGTCATCGCCAACTGTGGTTTCGCCCATGCGGCCCATCTTGACCGTCGATCCCGGACCGGCTTCCGCCCCGTTCAGGATGTTGATCATGATCTGCGTGGAAGAATAGCCATAGTCTACCGGGTTCCAGATGGCGAAGCTGTCGCAGGCGCCCTTGAGGACTGCATCCTTCATTTCCGACGGCAGTCCCAGCCCGGTGATGAACACCTTGCCGACCAGCCCGCCGTCAATGATCGCCTTGGCGCCCGAGCGGATGCCGATCGTAGTCGGCGAAATCACGCCCTTGAGATTGGGATAGGCTTTCACCAGACCCTGCATTTCGCGGTAGCTCTTGTCGTCCTGGTCATCACCGTAGACGGTGGCA
This sequence comes from Hyphomicrobiales bacterium, assembly GCA_016792825.1. GTDB lineage: Bacteria > Pseudomonadota > Alphaproteobacteria > Rhizobiales > Aestuariivirgaceae > Aestuariivirga. The sequence goes on along the minus strand of JAEUMI010000034.1, from coordinate 1,835 downwards.
ACCAGCGGCATGTCCTTGTATTCCGGCTTCTTCCATTCTTCCTTCATGGCCTCGATCCAGGAATTCTGGTTGGTCATGGTGGAAGCGGCCGACAGGATGGCAACCTCACCCTTCCCGCCCAGGGTCTTGGCGATCATCTGGACCTGCTTGGCCCCGATCAGCGGCGTGGAGGACGCATTGAGATGCATGATGCGGCCTTCCTGTCCGATGGCCGAGTCAAAGCTGATCACCTTGATGCCGCGTTCCATGGCCTTCTTGCCGACCGGCACGAGAGCATCCGCGTCATTCGACGACACGATGATGCCGTCGACCTTCTGTGCGATGAGCGCGTCAATGACCGCAATCTGCTCTTCGGCGGTGGCCTTGGTGGGTGCCGTATAAATGATCTCGAAGCCGCCAACTTCGGTTGCGGCTTCCGTGGCGCCTTTGGCGCAGGCATCGAAATAGCTGTTGCCGAGATTCTTCACCACCATGGCAATGCGCTTGCCTTCAGCGCGTGCCGCTGTGGTGAACAGACTGGGTGCCAGGCCAAATGCGGCGCCCGCGGTGAACAGTTGAAGGGTTTGTCTGCGTGTTGTTTTCGTCATGTCTTTCTCCCATTTGGTCGGCTTTGGAGGGCGTTATCGCCGTCCGGTTTAGAATCTCTTTCCTTCACCTACGCGGCAAAGGAAATATCGGCGCGCTCCGCACTGACGACGATAACATTTACACCTGCCTGCCGGACCTGATCGAGCACGGCTTCAGGGGCCTCGTCGTCGGTGATGAGGGTGTGAACCCGGCTCAGCGGGCAAACCGCCATGCTGCCCCGGGTTTCAAACTTCGAAGAATCGGCAAGGACAATGAGCTTGTCGGCGCGGCCCAGAAGCTTGGCCTCGGCCCGCGCGATCAGGGCATCACCCTCGATCACCCCAAGCGGGCCGAAGGAAAAGCAGCTCATGAACATTTTGGATGCCGTGTAATGCTGGGACGCATCGCCATCAAACGGCGAAAGCACAATGCCCTGCTCCCGGTAGATTTCACCACCCGGCATGATGATGCGGTTTTCGCTGTGCGCCACCAGGGCCTCGGCGATAGGAAAGGAGTTGGTGAGGATTTGCATTTTGCGGTCACGCAGGAAGTCAACCATTTGAAAGGTGGTCGTGCCAGCATTGATGATGATTGAGTCATTATCCTGACAGAGTGCGGCCGCCGCCCGGCTGATGGCCCGTTTTGCAGCAGCCCGCATGGACTGGCTCGCCTCGAAAGCCCGCGTCGCCAGATGCGGGCGGTCTTCAAAGTTCAGCGCCTCGACGCCGCCATGAATCCTCTTGATCTGGCCTGCTTGTTCGAGTTTGGCCAGATCGCGGCGCAGGGTGGCAGGCGAAGCTCCGGTGCGCGCGATGAGTTCGCGAACCGTGACGACGGCGCGATCCTTGATCGCCCCGAGTATCATCTGCCAGCGTTCGCGTTCGTGCATCCAATCCTCCAACACAATCAAAACTAATCATTAGCAATCACGAACGTCAATACTTACCGCAGTGCAAAACGTCATTGCACTGCAATGAGGCAATTTATGATTGACGTTGAGCGAACCTGATCATACGGTAATTCAAAGCAACCAGGTACGCATCCATGACATCCTCCCTATTGATCCCATCACTGTGGGACAATGCCCATGCCAAAAATCTCGATGAACCCGGCCTCCTCCTTTATCGCTCCAACCTTCTAGGTAGCGACCTGCGCATCACCAATTTCGGTGGCGGCAATACGTCCGCGAAGGTGGAGATGACCGATCCGCTGACCAAGAAACCTGTGCAGGTGTTGTGGGTGAAAGGCTCCGGCGGCGACATTGCCTC